>JBOHJE010000192.1:0-6195 GCA_050728375.1 Methyloceanibacter sp. | reverse complement strand
TCCTTGGGCTTGTCGGCCAACGCCGGAGCGATGACCGTCAGCGCGGCGAACGCGACAAGCGCCAGGCCCAGATATCGCCGCCATCTGTGAGAAATCGGCTTCACCTCAGTGCAGCTTCCGCCGTTTGGCGCGCGCCGCCCCCGGCACGGCGCGATGCAATTGCCGCCACGCCAAGTCCTCGTCGAACAGCTCGGCGAGCTTCTCGGTCATCACGCCTGCCAGTTCCTCGGCATCGGTGACCGTCACTGCGCGTCGGTAGTAGCGCGTGACGTCATGGCCGATGCCGATCGCCAGAAGCTCGACGGGCGAGCGGGCTTCGATCTCGTGGATCACCTGGCGGAGATGCCGCTCCAGATAGGAGCCCGAATTGACCGAGAGCGTCGAATCGTCGACCGGTGCGCCATCGGAAATCATCATGAGGATGCGGCGCTGCTCCGGGCGCGCGAGCAGCCGCTGATGCGCCCAGGCGAGCGCCTCGCCGTCGATATTCTCCTTGAGCAGCCCCTCGCGCATCATCAGCCCGAGATTGCGGCGCGAGCGGCGCCACGGCGCATCCGCCGACTTGTAGACGATGTGCCGGAGATCGTTGAGGCGCCCGGGCAGGGGCGGCTTAAGCGAATTGAGCCACTCCTCGCGCGAGTGGCCGCCCTTCCAGGCGCGCGTGGTGAAGCCGAGGATCTCGACCTTGACCCCGCAACGCTCGAGCGTGCGGGCGAGGATATCGGCGCAGCAGGCCGCGACCATGATCGGCCGTCCGCGCATCGAGCCGGAATTGTCGAGCAGCAGCGTTACCACGGTATCGCGGAACTGGGTCTCGCTTTCCTGCTTGTAGGTCAGCGGGTGCATGGGCTCGACGATGACGCGCGCGAGCCGCGCCGCGTCGATCAAGCCCTCTTCGAGGTCGAAGTTCCAGCCCCGGTTCTGCTGGGCGAGAAGCCGCCGCTGGAGCCGATTGGCAAGCCGCGCCACGGCGCCATGCAGGGTCTGGAGTTGCTTGTCGAGAAAGGCGCGCAGCCGCTCAAGTTCCTCCACGTCGCAGAGCTCCTCGGCGCCGACGATCTCGTCATAGGCGCGGGTGAAGACCTTGTAGCCGAAGGCTTCCGGATCATCGAGTACGGAGAAATTGGGACGCCACGGGTCCGAGCGGCGGGGGAGGTCGGAGGCGTCGGGGTCCCGGTCGAGCTGGTCGTTCGCGCCGTCGTCCTGGTCCTTGACCATGTCCTCGCTGCGCTGGTCCTCTTCGGCGCGCGCGGCGTCGGCGATCTCGGCACGATCCTGGTCGGCATTCTCGTCCTCCGACTCCCGTGAGTTCTGATCAGGGTCGCCGTCCTTGCTCGAGGCGTCGTCCTGCTCGCCCTGATCGAGCTGATCGGCGAGGTTGAGGGCGGCCAGCAGGTCGCGCGCCAGCCGGCCGAAGGCCTCTTGGTCGAGCAGCGTCTCGGGCATGCGGTCGAGCAGGGTCCGTGCGCGGCCCTCGACCCAGGGACGCCACAGCTCGACCAGGGCGCGCGCCTTGTCGGGCGCTGGCATGCCGGTCAGACGTTCGCGCACGAGCAGGCCGAGCGCGTCAGGCAACGGCGCCTCCGACCGCTCGGTCGTCTCATTGAAACGCGTCTTCTCGTAACGCTTCGCCATGCGCGCATTGAGATTGGCTGCGACCCCTCGCATGCGGCGCGCGCCGATCGCCTCGACGCGGGCCTGCTCGATCGCCTCGAACACCGAACGGGCCTCGCCGCCTGACGGGGCCAAGGCCTCATGGAGACCGTGATCGTGGCAGGCGATGGATAGCGCGGCGGCGTCTGCATGGCCCCGGATCACGGCGATTTCGGCCTTTGTCGGGACGCGCGACGGCTCAGGGATCCGCGCCGTCTTGCCGGCCAGTCCCGGAGGCTCGCTCGTGAACACCACCTCGACGGTGCCATCGGCGGCGATGGCGCGGGTGGTCTGGGTAAGCGAACGTTTGAACGGATCGAGGGGCGCCTCTTTCCGCTTGGTCAGCGACATCAGCTCAATGCCACGTTGGCGGTCGATTGTGGGAGGTCTTCGCCGAAGCACCGCTGGTAGAACTCGGCGATCAGACCACGCTCCAGCTCGTCGCATTTGTTGAGGAAGGAGAGCGCGAAGGCGCTGCCGATATCGCCGAAGAGCTCGGCGTTCTCGGCCCAGGTGATCACCGTGCGCGGGCTCATGACCGTCGACAGGTCGCCGTTCATGAAGGCGTTTCGGGTGAGCTCCGCAACGCGAACCATGTTCGATACGGTCTTGCGGCCCGTCTCGGTGTTCCACGCCTTGGCTTTGGCCAGCACGATATTCACCTCATCGTCATGCGGCAGATAATTAAGCGTGGCGACGATGGACCACCGGTCCATCTGGCCCTGATTGATCTGCTGCGTGCCGTGATAGAGCCCGCTGGTGTCGCCGAGCCCAATGGTGTTCGTGGTGGAGAACAAGCGGAAGGCCGGGTGCGGCCTGATCACTTTCGACTGGTCCAGCAAGGTCAGCTTGCCCGAGACCTCGAGCACCCGCTGAATGACGAACATCACGTCGGGACGCCCCGCGTCGTACTCGTCGAAGCAGAGGGCGGTGTTGGTCTGGAGCGCATAGGGCAGGATGCCTTCGCGGAACTCGGTCACCTGCATGCCATCACGAATGACGATGGCGTCCTTGCCGACGAGGTCGATGCGACTCACATGACTGTCGAGATTGATGCGCATGCAGGGCCAGTTGAGCCGGGCGGCGACCTGCTCGATATGGGTCGACTTTCCCGTGCCGTGATAGCCTTGGATCATCACCCGGCGGTTGTGCTTGAACCCGGCGAGGATCGCGCGCGTCACCTCGTCGTTGAACAGGTAGTCGGGATCGATGTCCGGAACGTGCTCGTCGGCCCTGGAATAAGCCGGCACTTCGAGGTCGGTGTCGATGCCGAAAACCTGGCGCACAGATACGGACATGTCCGGCAAGCCGGCGCCGTTTTTAGCAGCTTCAAGTGTCATGGGTAACGAAGGCCTGTTGGTCGCGTTTGGAAATGCGGCTTGCCTTAAGCAAAGCCTCAATTGCAGGGAATGGGCCCAGCCTTACGCAAGCCCCGCCTGTCTCAGATAGTTATAGGCTTGGATCACTTCGCGCAACTTGTCCTCGGACGTTCGGTCGCCGTTATTGTGATCCGGATGCAGCCGCTTAACCAATTCCTTGAAGCGCGACCTGATGTCCGACCTGGTAGCGCCGTCCTCGAGATTGAGCTGGCGGAGTGCCCGTCGCTCGAGCCGCTTCAGCGGCCGTTGGCGTTCGCTCACGGGCGCGGTTGCGTCCGTGGCGCTCTCGGCGAACAAGCCGAACGGATCGTAGGCGCCGAAGCGATGGGCGAAGCCGCCTGAGCGGACGCGGGCCCTCTGACTACGATTGCGGGCCCAGGAATTCACGCCGACGAACCAGGTCGGACGGTGGCCGATCGTGTCGCTCTTCTGATGCTCGGCGACCTCCTCGTCGGGAACGCCGGCGAAATAGTTGTAGCCCTTGTTGTATTGCCGCACATGGTCGAGGCAGTAGCGATGGTACTGGCCTTCGTGCCCGCGTCCTTTGGGTGCCGGGTAAAGCCCGGGCTCCTGGCATCCTTCCCACTCGCAAGCGGGGCACGTGTCGCGCAGAAGACGGTTCTCGTCGGGCTTGACGCGCAGGCGGTCGAAGAATTTGGAGTCGAGCTTCATGGAATCGGCATTATGGGAAGCGGGTTCAATCACGACAAGAATGGCTCCCGGCAGACAAAGGCGATAGTCTGGTCGGTTGTCATGGGCGCTACGCCCGGCCCAGCAAAGAGGCGCGCCGGACATTAGAGTTGAAGATTCGATCAGGGAAAAATTGACACGAGCCTTCGCGCCCGAGGCGCTCGAGGTCGTCAACGACTCCCACCGCCATCGTGGCCACGCCAGTTCGCCCGGAACCGGCGAAAGCCATTTCACTATCAAAATGGTGTCGGCGGCGTTCGCCGGCAAGTCGCGGCTGGAGCGGCATCGCATGGTCAATCGGACGCTGGCGGAGGAGCTTGCGGGCAAGGTCCACGCGCTCGCCATCCAGGCCCTCGCGCCGGAGGAGGGGTCGCGCGGCGTCTAGGCGCCGCCGGCCGTCAGCGCCGCGCGCATTCCTTCTCGAGGAAGTCCGTCAGCGGCCGGATCGGCACATCGCGCTCGACGAAGGCTTCGCCGACGCCACGGACGAGCACCAAGGCGAGCTTGCCCCCCTTCACCTTCTTATCCTGGGCCATGAGCCGCAACAGCTGATCGGGCGCCGGCGCTTCGCCCGGTATGTCCGCGATGGCCGTCGGGAGGCCCACGGCAGCGAAGTGGCGCTCAACGCGTTCCGTGTCACCGGCCGCGCAGAGGCCCTGAGCCGCCGAATAGGCGAAGGCGAGGCGCATGCCGATGGCGATGGCCTCGCCATGCAGCAGCCGGTCGGAATAGCCCGCGAATGCCTCCAGCGCATGGCCGAATGTGTGGCCGAGATTGAGCAGAGCACGCGTGCCGCTTTGCTCTAACTCGTCGGCCGCGACCACAGCCGCCTTGGCGCGCGTGCTGGTCTCGACCGCGTGGCGGCGGGCCTTCCCAGCGCCCGAGAAGATGCGGGCGAAATTCTGCTCCAGCCAGCCGAAAAACGCCGCATCGCCGAGCAGACCGTATTTTGTGACCTCCGCGTAGCCGGCACGGAACTCACGCAGGCTCAGGGTCGAGAGGACGGCGATGTCTGACAGCACGAGGCTCGGCTGGTGGAAGGTGCCGATCAGGTTCTTGCCCTGCCTCGTATCGATGCCGGTCTTGCCGCCAATGGCGGAATCCACTTGGGCGAGGAGGGTGGTCGGCATCTGCACGACCCGCACGCCGCGCCGCAAGATGCTCGCTCCAAAGCCCGCCAGGTCGCCCACCACGCCACCGCCGAACGCGACGATGCAGTCGCCGCGCTCGACTCCAAGCTCGAGCAGCGTCTCGCAGAGCGGCGCGAGCACGGCGAAGCTCTTGCTCGCCTCTCCCGGAGCCACGACGGCCTCACCGAGGGAAAGGCCTTCCCGTTCGAGGCTCGCCCTGAGCGCTCCGAGATGCAGCGCCGCGACCGTCTCGTCGCTGACCACGGCGCAGCGCGCGCCCGGGAGCGCCGCGGCGATGCGTTTGCCGGCCTGGCCGATGAGGTCCTCGCCAATGACGATCGGGTAGCTTCGGCCGGCAAGGGCCACTTCAACGATTGTCTCGCTCCGGCCGGACGCCGGAGCCGCCGCGCCATCGCCCATCATCGTCCCTTCTTGCTGCGGGAAGGCTTGGACTCGGTTGCATTGCAGCCAAGCTTACCGGCAAGGGCGTCGACAACGGCGCCGACAATCACGTCGTGGGGCACGTCGCGGCTGTCAACCACGAGATCGGCCTGGGAGTAGATCGGATAGCGCTCTGCCATGAGGTCGCGCATAACGGCCTCGGCGTCGGGACCGGCCAGCAGGGGACGATTGTCGCGGCGATGCACGCGCTTCATGAGCACGCGAAGCTCGGCTCTGAGCCATACCGAGACGCCCCGCTCCTTGATGTTCGCTCGGGTGTCAGCGTTCATGTAGGCGCCGCCGCCTGTGGCCAGCACCTGCGGACCGGTATCTAGCAGCCGGGCGATCACCTTGCGTTCACCCTGACGGAAATAGGCCTCGCCGTGATCGGCGAAGATCTCGCTGATGCTTTCCCCGGCCGCCTGCTCGATCTCGTTGTCGGCGTCGACGAAGGGAAGCTCAAGGCGATTCGCCAGGCGTCTGCCGACGGCCGTCTTGCCGGCCCCCATCAGGCCGATCAGCACGATGCTCCGCTCACCCAGCGCCTCGCGGATAGGCGCCAAGCGGCCGTTGCGGTCGTCTTTCCTATGTTCGGCGAGGCGTAGCGTCATCTATTGTCTTGGCCGCAACCCGGCGCCTTGCGAGGGCCGCGATTTCGCGGGTGGCTATGTTTCCCATGCTGGCGAAGCCCTGTCCAATCGTCCATTATAAGATTGAGGGTTAAGATGCGGTCTGGTTCTGAGTCGCGATGTTACCCTCCTAGCACAGCAAAAGACGGTCAGGAAACCGAGCGCCTCGATGCCTACACTCTTTCGTTTCCTAGTAGTTTTAAGTGCGATCAGCGGGGTTATCGCCGGCAGCCTCTACGTGCTCGCTGAGTATTTTCAGCCGGAGCCCAAGGA
>JBOHJE010000191.1:0-11525 GCA_050728375.1 Methyloceanibacter sp. | reverse complement strand
CGGCGCGCTTATACGTCGCCACGTCGTCGGCCGCTCCGGCAGCACTCGGCAGCGCCTGCAAGGCCAGTCCGAGGACAAGCGCGCAAACTAAGCCTCTTATGAGCCTATGTCCCGGCATGCGCATCCGCGATCCCTCGGCACCCAACGATTCGGCCTTTTGGGGGCCGATTTTGGACACAGCTTTAGGCGCTGAAAAGGCAAAAAGCCGGGAAATCAGGAGGCTGCGCGGTATTTCAGGAGGCGCTTTTCCCAGGAGAGAGCATCGCTGACGATCGTATCGAGATCGTCGAGACGAGGCTCCCAGCCGAGCACCTCGTAAATGCGGTCGGCGCCGGCCACCAGAGCGGCCGGGTCGCCCGGCCGCCATGCGCAAGGCAAAGTCCGACTTGGCGGTGCGCTTCACCGCGGCGACGACCTCCAGCACCGAGAAGCCGCGGCCATAGCCGCAGTTCAGCACGACGCTCTCGCCGACCTGCCTCAGATAGCGGAGCGCATCGAGGTGAGCGTGGACGAGATCGCTGACATGGCGCCGAGCGCCGTCTCCGCCGCGACCTTGGTGAGATGGGTGCGCGCGGGTCGATTGTCCGCTCCTCACTTTGGGGTCAGCGACTGCGACATTGAAATAGCGCAAGGCCACATAGCGCAGGACGTGCGCCCGGGCATGTCGCGCAGCATCGTCTCGGTCATCAGCTTCGAGCTGCCATAGGGCTAGATCGGCTCGAGCGGCGAGTCCTCGCTGACCGGGTTCGCCTTCGGCATGCCGTAGACCGCGGCCGTCGGTGAGAATATGAGATGCGGGACCTTGGTTTCAACGGCGCAGTCGATCAGGGAGCGCGATTTGCAGGTATTGTTAAGAATAGTAGCCGAGCAGGTCGGCCAACGAATCCGGCACGACGATCGAACCGGCGAAATGCAGGATGGCGTCGATCTCGTTCCGGCGCAGCAGCCCGGCGCACCGGTCCGTGATTGCCGACATCGCCCTCGATGAACTTCGCCTCTTCGGGCACGGCCCAGCGGAAGCCGGTCGAAAGATAATCGAGAACGAGAACGTCCCCGCCCACATCGAGCAGCTCGAGAGCCATATGGCTGCCGATAAATCCGGCCCGCCCGTGACCAGGACGTTCATGGGAACAACCCCGCAAGGGCGTTGTTTTCAATTCATCTCTTGCTATCGGAAAGAGGTTGAGGGACTTCTAACTCCGCCCGGGACCCACCTTTCACAACGGGGCATTAATGACCGCTCGCGTCCGCAAGGCCGTGTTCCCCGTGGCGGGACTCGGCACCCGGTTCCTGCCCGCCACCAAGGCGATGCCCAAGGAGATGCTGACCGTGGTCGACCGGCCGCTGATCCAACATGTGGTCGACGAGGCGCGGGAAGCCGGCATCGAACACTTCGTCTTCGTCACCGGCCGCAACAAGGGCATCATCGAGGATCATTTCGACAAGCAGTTCGAGCTCGAGGAGGTGCTTGCCGCCCGCGGCAAGGCCAGCGAGCTCGAAGCCCTCGACCGCGACCTGCCGGACGCCGGCCGCGCGAGCTTCACCCGCCAGCAGGAGCCGCTTGGTCTCGGCCATGCCGTATGGTGTGCACGCGACATCGTCGGCCACGAGCCCTTCGCGTTGCTGCTTCCTGACGTGTTGGTACAGACTCAAGGAAAAGGCTGCCTGGCGCAGATGCTCGACGTCTACGCCGAGCGGGGGGGCAATCTCCTCGCGGTGGAGCCAGTCCCCCACAATCAGATCAAGAATTATGGCGTGGTCGCCGTCGGCGAGAGCGACGGCAAGGTGTTTCCTGTCACCGGCATGGTTGAGAAGCCCGTCCCCGGAACCGAGCCCTCGAACCTGACGATCCTAGGCCGGTATATCCTCCAGCCGGAGATCTTCGATCTCCTGTCACGCCAGGAGAAAGGCGCCGGCGGCGAGATCCAGCTCACCGATTCCATGCTGGCGCTGCTCGAGCAGCAGGATTTCTACGCCGTGAAAAATGAGGGCCGCGCGTTCGATTGCGGCTCCAAGCCGGGCTTCCTCGCCGCCAATATCGCCTATGCCCTCGCGCGCCCGGACCTGCGCGATCTCGTCACCGCCGAAATTAAAAAGCTGATCTAGCGTCTGATCCGCATTCCGATCCACACCTCGTTCTGATCGAAGTTGTTATCCTCCTCGGTCGAGGTGAAGTCCGTATGCTCGAAGCGGGCATAGACCGACGCATACGGGTTGAAATAATACTCGGCCGTAAGTCCTCCTTCAGGCGCTGATCGACCAGTGGGCTCGCCGCATTGTCGGCGATTTCGTAGGACACGTAGCCGCCTATCACGAGATAGCGCCAGAAGGCGTGCTGGATTGACAGCTCGTAGAACCGGTCGATCCCTCCGAGCGAATCGACGAGGCTGGCCGTGTCGACCTCGGACCGGGCGATGAACTCGACCATGGTGAGCGGGGTGGGTAGCCAGATGATGTCGGCATTCAACAGCACGCCTTCGATCGGCGCGAGACTCTCGTCGATCGATTGCTGCTCGCCCCGACCGATGCTGATCTCGCCCATGAGCCTGTTCGTCATGCGAAGGTGAGACCCGCAAGCACCTCGAAGCCGTTAGAATCGCGCGTGATCCCGTCGACGCTGATGGGCTGCCGATAGACGTCCTGGGTGATCGCGCCTTCGGTGAACACCGCGAGATCCGGCTGGAACTCGTAAGTGCCGCGCAGCCTCAGCCCGTCTTCCCGGTAATTCCCTGATATCCTTGGTCGGAATGGGCGTGGGCACGGTAGGATCGGTTATGTCCGGGTCGGTGCTGGCGATATCTTCGCAATTGTAGTCGGCCACGGTCCCGGTGAGCTTCAGCGTCAGCCGGTTGAACGTATGGTCCACCGCCGCTTGGGCGGAGGTTGCGGCGGATCAAGGAGGCTGTCATAGGCGTCGTCTTGCTCTTCCTGCGGCCCGATGCTTCCTCGCAACGCCTACCCTTTCCGCCGTTTAGGCGGAGAGAAGCGCCGGGAGGGCGGCAAACAGGGCTACAGCGAGAGCGCCCGACCGCGCTTAGTTTGTGGCGACGCGGCAAGGACCCACCTCGATCGACGCAGGCAAGACGGAACCCCTCTGGCGGAACCCCGGTCATTGCCCGTTGCTCGACCGAGCCTAGTGCCAATAGAGTTACAGCGGTTTAGCCCTGTCTCGAAATGGCGCTGTCTTGGACCTTGCGGCGCCGCAATCCGTGCTAGAATCGGGGCATCAATCGGGGGAACACCACCATGCCTGTTGGGCTTAAGCGGGATGCTGTGCTTCAGGATCGCAGCGAGGGCCTCGCCTCGGCTATGCGTACGCTTCAGCTCGAGGCAGAAGGCCTGAGCGCCCTGCAAGCAGCGCTGGCCACCGACCTTATCGGCGGTTTCAGCGAAGCGCTCCAAATCATGCGCAACTGCCGGGGCCGGGTGATCGTCACCGGCATGGGCAAGAGCGGTCATGTCGGACTGAAAATCGCCGCCACTCTCTCCTCGACAGGCACGCCCGCCTATTTCGTGCATCCGAGCGAGGCCAGCCATGGTGACCTCGGCATGATTACCCGCGACGACGTGGTGCTGGCCTTTTCGTGGTCGGGCGAAACGGTGGAGCTCGGCAACATCGTCTCCTATTCGCGGCGATTTGCCGTGCCGCTGATCGCGGTGACCTCGAATGCAAACTCGACGCTCGGTGAGGCGGCGGAGATCGTGCTTGCGCTTCCGCAAGCCAAGGAGGCCTGCCCGCATGGGCTCGCGCCAACGACATCGACCATGATGCAGCTTGCGCTCGGCGACTGCCTCGCGCTTGCGCTGCTGGAGAGCAAGGGCTTCACCGCCATCGACTTCAAGGCGCTGCATCCTGGAGGCCAGCTCGGAGCGCGGCTGAAATTCGTCGGTGACCTGATGCACAAGGGCAACCGCCTGCCCCTGGCGCCGGCGGATCTTCCCATGGCCGAAGCGATCGTGGTCATGACCGAGAAGGCCTTCGGCTGTCTCGGCGTGGTCGACGGCGACAGCAGGCTCAAAGGCATCATCACCGATGGCGACTTGCGGCGTCACATGGGCAACGGGCTCTTGGAGCTGCGAGCCTCCGACATCATGACGCCGGAGCCGAAGACCGTCGCGCCCGACCTGCTGGCGAGCGCGGCGCTCGAGCTCATCAACGCCTCGGCCATCACCGCCCTCTTCGTGGTGGAGAACGGCCGCCCGGTCGGCATCATTCATATTCACGATCTGCTGCGCGTCGGCGTCGCATAGGCGCGGCCGTGTCGCTGGCAGGCCTCGCCGGCTCAAGGCCGGCCAGCCGGTTCCATGTCAGCTCCCTCGCAGGAAGACGCCGCCCGCGCGCCGGATGACTTCAAAAGCCAATTCGCGCGCGTGAACGGCATCAGGATGCACTATGTCTCCGCGGGGAGCGGCCCTCTTCTGATCCTGCTGCATGACTGGCCGGAGACTTGGTACTCGTGGCACGGCGTCATGCCGCGACTTGCGGAAAGCTTCACGGTTGTCGCGCCCGACCTTCGCGGCGTGGGCCTCACCGTAGCGGACGGCGGAAGGCTACGACAAGAAAACCATCGCTGAGGATATCGCCGCACTGATCGGTCATCTCGGCGAACAGAAGGTCTTTTTGTGGGCCACGACATGAGTGGGAAGGCAGCCTATGTCCGCGCGCATACCCGGTCCCGGACGGAACTGCTGTCAAAACTCGTTCTGGTGGATTGCTTCCCGCCTGGAGCCGAGAATATGGATGCTACACGAGGCGGCGCCTGGCATAACGGCTTCCATATGGCGGCGGAGTTTCCCGAAATGCTCACCGCGGGACGTGAACGCGAGTACATCCACGCCGATCAAGGCCGGGTCTCATCGCAAGGAAGTGATCGGCGAGGCCACCGTCGACGTGTATGCTCGTCACTATGCCACTCCGGGCGGCATCACAGCCGGCTTCAACTACTATCGCGCCCTGCGCACGACATCCCCTACGTGAAGACACTCGAGGGCAAGAAAATCGATACGCCGACGCTTGCCATCGCCGGACGCTATGGGGTCGGCTACAGCTGTGTGCGGTGCTCGTTGACGAGGTCGAGAATCTTCAGGGCGTTATCGCAGAGAGTGCCGGGCACTTCGTAGCCGAGGAGGACCCCGAGTTCTTCTGTGGCGAACTCGAACGCTTCCTCGCCGCCTGAGACCTCTCAACTTCCTAAGCCGCCACCGCTTCCGCCGGCCGCTTCAGTCGCGAGAACGAGCGTCCCGCATCGGGCATCGCGCCGGTCCTCTCATCGACCTGGCTCAGGGCGTGCGCGAGCTCCGAATAGTGGTAGTGCATGGCGACTTTGATTGCATAGGTGAACAGGATATGCGGTTCGCGCCAGCGAAGCCGCGTGAGCCTCGCGATCTGCCGGCGATACCGCGAGCGCAGCGTCTCGTCCTTGACGAGCGCCATCAGCCTAGCGAACACCGCGCCGAACTTCACATAATTGAAGAAGCAACGCTTCGCCCAGGCCCAGCGCTGGCTCTCCCAATATGGAAGATGGTGCAGCGTGAACTTGAAGTTCTCGTCGACGAACTGCGAATCGAGACGCTCGAAATAGGCGTCGGCCCCGTAGCAGGCCTGCATGACCTCGATGAAGCCGTCGCGCAGTTCCTCGCGCGACATGCCGAGCGGAATGACATTGGTACCGTAGAGACCGCTCGCCTCGTCGTCGTTGAGACGTCCGGCCTGCTTGAGGCGGCTATGGAGCGGCGTCGTGGGGATGGCATGGAGCAGACCGATCAGCGCGGCCGAGATGCGCGCATCCGAAAGGAACTTCGGCATGACGTCGAAGATCGACGGATCGTCGTGATCGAAGCCGACGATCATACCGCACCACACATCGATACCGTGCTGCTGAACGCGATGCACGCGCTCCAGCAGTGTGCCGGCATTGGGACGTACGTTCTGCAATTTCTTGGTCTCGCGCAGAGAATCCTCGTTCGGAGTCTCAATGCCGATGAAGACGCTCTGGAAATTGGCAAGACCCAGGAGCTTCATCAACTCCTCGTCTTCGGCGAGATCGAGCGACGCCTCGGTGAACAAGGTTAGCGGATAGGCGCGCTCTTGCTGCCAACGCACGATCTCGCGCAAGACTGGCTTAATCGCCTTCTTGTTGCCGATCAGATTGTCGTCGACCACGAAGATGATGTTGAGCCCGGCGCGCTGAAACGACTCGAGCTCGGCCAGGACTTGATCGCTGGTCTTGAGCCGGGGCTTCCGGCCGAAAGTCACGATGATGTCGCAGAACTCGCAGGTGAAGGGGCAGCCGCGCGAGATCTGCAGGCTGCCGAACATATAGCGGTCGGTTTTCAGCAAATCGATGCGCGGCTGAGGCAGATGCTCGACTTGCGTCTTCTGCGCCTGCTGATAGCGCACCTGATGCCGGCCCTCTTCCCACTCGCACAAAAACTGCGGCCAAGTCTCGTCGGCCTCGCCCACGAAGATCACGTCGGCGAGACCCTCGAGGACCTCGGGCTCGACCGTCGCCATCGGGCCGCCGACAACGACCATCACGCCGCGCGACTTGACCTCCTGGAGGATCTCGATAAGCCGGGCGCCCTGAATGCTCATGCCCGTTAGGCAGACCAGATCGGCACGGCCGAGACGCTCGAAATCCACATCCTCGACGTTCTCGTCGATCAGGGTCACCTCGTGACGATCGGGAACGAGAGACGCCAGCAAAGCGAGGCAGGCGACCGGCAGGTTGGCACGCTTGCCGAACAACGGCATGCAGTGCTCCAGTCCCCAGAATGAGATGTCGAAGCGAGGATTGACGATTACGATGTCGGCCATTGATCCTCTTTGGGGAAAATTTGCAGCATCAACTTCGTGGCAGAGTAGTCAAGCAACGTGGCGATAAAGCGCCCTGATGCCGGCGCGCCCTCATGGAACTAACCGTGCGCGACGAAATTGGGCAGGGAATTCAACACCCAGGACAAAAACGCCGTGGCTACAGATTCGTTCGACCTCCTCGTCATTGGCGGCGGCATCCATGGTGCTGCGGTTGCGCGCGACGCCGCGGGGCGCGGGCTCAAGGTGATGCTGGCTGAGAAGGGCGACTACGCGTCGGCCACGTCCTCGGGCTCGACGAAGCTGATCCACGGAGGTTTGCGTTACCTTGAGCAGCTCGATTTCGGACTCGTGCGCGAGTCGCTCGTCGAGCGGGGCCAATTGCTCAAAACCGCGCCCCATCTCGTCGCGCCAATCAGATTTCTGCTGCCGGTGTATGACTGGCAGAAGCGAGGAGCGCTTGTGGTTCAGGCGGGGCTCGGACTGTACGATATTCTGTCCATCGGCCATGGCTTGCCGGCAAGCGGCCGACTCTCCGACCGCGAGAGCGCCGCGCTGCCCGGGTTGCGCCGGGAAGGGTTGAGATCCGTCTTGCAGTATTGCGACTGTCAGGCTGACGACGCGCGGCTCACGCTCAGCGTCGCCCTCGATGCGCGCGCTAGCGGTGCCGACCTTCTCAATCGCCGCGCGGTCACTGCGATCGACGCGCTGGCCGACGGCTATGCCGTCGAGCTCAACGAGCGCGGCCGGAAACGCCGTGTCGATACGCGTTTCATCGTCAACGCGGGGGGGGCCCATATCGCGAAGGTCGACGCGATGACGACGGCTGCGCCACCGGCGCGGGCGTTGCGGCTCGTGCGCGGCAGTCATCTCGTGCTTCCCATGCCCGACCCGGCTTTTGCCGACGCCTTTACGCTTCAAGACGAGGACGACCGGGTCGTGTTCGCAATTCCCTGGCTCGACGGCCGCTTCCTCATGGTCGGCACCACGGACGTGCCCCATTACGCCGATCCGGGAGACGCACATTGCTCCGCCGACGAGCAGGCCTATTTGCTCGACGCCTACAACCGCTATTTCTCGACCTCGCGCGGGCCGGTGACCCTGAGCGACGTGGTCTTCACCTGGTCGGGCGTGCGCGCGCTCCACGACGACACGGAGGCGAAGCCGAGCCGCCTCAGCCGTAAGCCGGCACTCTCCTCGATCGCCAACGGCAACGGCGGCTTCGTGACGATCTATGGCGGCAAGCTCACGACGCACCGCATCCTTGCTGAAAAGGTGCTCGATGCGATTGCGGCGCTGGGTGCGCAGATGGGCCCGACATGGACCAAGGATGCACCGCTCCACGGGGGAGGCTTGAGCCGGCGCGCCCTTCTGGCACGCGCGGTCGAAGGCCCCGACAGCGTCCCCCAGGCGATCCGTCGCCGCTGGGCGCTCACCTACGGCGACCAGATCGAGTATTTGTACGCCCGCCTCGCGGCCGATCCCGCCACTGCCGAAGAGATCGCCCCGGGCGTGCCGACGGCCGAGCTCGCTTATGCTGTCGAGGCCGAGGACGCCATGACCGCGGAGGACTTTCTCCTCCGCCGCACCAAGCTCCAGCTCCTGCTCGATGAGGCCGGCTGCGATGCCGTCGAGATGTGGTTCGAAAGAACCATAACATGATCTCAATGAGATGGTGAGCGCGGGCTGCCCTCTAGGCCGGCACGACCTTGAGGACGGTGTCGTCGGTGCCCACGACCTTGATCCTCGCGCCCCGCGGCAGCTCGGGCCCCTCCACCCGCCAGAGACCGTGTCGCCGCTCTTGATGCTGCCGCGTCCGTTGACGATCGGGTCGATGACATCGAAGGAATGACCGACAAGCTGGACCGCGCGCTGATTGAGCAGCGGCTGATCGCTTTCAAGCGGGTGCGCCCGCAGGTATTTATTCCCAGCAACACGGTCGTGAGCGACAGCGCGCATGAGCTGCCACTGCCAGGAGACGTCGTAGCGGAACATGATGAGGCCGGTGACCGCAGCGGCAGCGCCGAACCACATCAGGAAGATGCCCGGTGCGACCAGCTTGAGCGCAAACAAGACCGCGGCGAGGATCATCCAGTTCCACGCGCCAAGCTCAGCGATCATTTCCAGGGCCCACCTCACACCTGCACTTTGTCTCGGAGAAGAACGAAGAGACGCAACTTGCGCCCGCTCCCCCCTTGCGGGTGAGCACGTTCACGCAACGCGCGAACGGAGAGGGTAAATCGCAAGGCCTTCGTTTCAACCCCCTCCCTATCCCTCCCCACAAGCCGGAAGGGAAGAGCAAGCGGCTAAGTCGCGGCAAGCCATCGAGGACTCTCCCTAGACGGAGGGAACCGAGCCGCCCGGGCGCAGGCGCTGCGCCGTCGTCTTCGGCGCGCTCGGCGGCGAGGCCGAGTTGCCTCCGCTGAACGCTTCGCGCGCGATCTCGGCCACGCCCGCGACGGCGCCGGTCACCGACGACGCATCGACCGGCACGATCAGCACCTTCTGGTTGTCCGCCACGGCCAGCGCCTTCAGCGCGCCGACATAATTATTCGCGACGAAATAGTTGATCGCTTGCACGCTGCCTTTGCTGATGGCATCGCTCACCACGGTCGTGGCCTTCGCCTCCGCTTCCGCCTCACGCTCCCTCGCTTCGGCGTCGCGATAGGCGGCCTCGCGGCGGCCCTCTGCCGCCAGGATCTGCGCCTGCTTTGCGCCTTCGGCGGTGAGGATCGCGGCCTGCCGCTCGCCTTCGGCGACCAGGATCGCGGCGCGCTTGTCGCGCTCGGCCTTCATCTGCCGCGCCATGGAGTCGACCAGGTCCCGCGGCGGCTCGATGTCCTTGATCTCGATGCGTGTGACCTTCACGCCCCAATTATGGGTCGCGTCATCGACCACCTTCAGCAGCCGGTGATTGATTTCGTCACGTTGCGACAGAAGCTCGTCGAGATCCATCGAGCCCATCACCATGCGGATATTGGTCATGGTGAGGTTGAGGATCGCGACCTCCAGATTGGTGACCTCGTAGCTCGCCTGCGCCGCATCGAGCACCTGGAAGAAGGCGACACCGTCGACCCTCACCATGGCGTTGTCTTTGGTGATGACCTCTTGGCTCGGCACCTCGATTACCTGCTCCATCATGTTGAGCTTCCGGCCGATGCGGTCGATGAAGGGAATAATCAAAGTGAGGCCGGGAGAAAGAGTGCGCGTGTAGCGCCCGAAGCGCTCGACCGTGTAGTTGTAGCCCTGCGGCACGATCTTGACCGCCGAGATGACAGCACGACGAACAGGACGAGCAAGACAAGGACGAAGATATCAAAGCCGAACATTGGCACCCCCCCACGTGTCAGGCAGCGGCAGCGGCCGGCCAGTTTGGTCACGTTATCGCGTTCGTCTTTCTTACGGCAGCATAAAATGGTGGGATGAGGCCGGCGTTTTAAGAGCCGTGGACCTTTGCTGCGCCGGCTTTGTGAGGCTCGTCACTCATTCGGCAGGAGCTTGAAGATGTCTTGGGCGGCGCCATGGGCCGCAGCGTCAGCGGCCGGCCCCCATCTGCGATCAAGCGAGCCCTTGCGGATGTCCTTGGTCTGGCGGGTGACGCCGAGCTGGCCGCCGTCCGGACCGAGCACGACCCAGATGATGTCCACGATTTGCTTGCCCTTGGGTCCGGGCGCGACGCGAACCGTACCCTGCATCTCATAGGCCCCCTCGGCTGGGGCGCCCGCCGACTCGATCCCTCTGCTCGCCAGCTGGCGCGCGAGCGCTGCGGCCAGCGCCTGGTCGCCGTCTCCGGGCGCACCCGCCACGTCGATATAAGCGAGAAGCTCGCCGCCCTTCACCGGGGTCTGTGCCGCGATCAGCAACGACAAGCAGAGTCCCGCTGCAAAAGCCGCACGTTGCACCATGACCCGCAGCATTCGCCTCCCCCGTTAAGGCTGAATGACACCCGTTACACCCAGCCCTTGAGCTCGCGCTCGATGATATGGACGAGCACGCGGATGCCGTCCGCGCCGTCGTTAAGACAAGGGATGAAGCTGAACTTCCCGCCGCCATGCGCGAGGAAAATCTCCTTGGCCTGCTCGGCAATCTCTTCCAGCGTCTCGACGCAATCGGCGGCGAAGCCGGGCGTGAGAACCGCGATCCGCTTGACGCCATCGCGCGCCAGCGCCTCGACCGTCGTGTCGGTATAGGGCTGAAGCCACTCGGCCCGGCCGAAGCGCGACTGGAACGTGAGCTTGAGCTTTGACCCGAGCGGCCCGAGTTCCGCGCGCAACGCCTCCGTGGTGGCAATGCATTGCTGCTGATAGGGGTCGCCCCTCTCCACATAGGCTTTGGGCAGCCCGTGGAAAGAAGCAACGATCGTCTCGGGCTCGTAGTCGAGCTTAGCGAGATGCGTGCGGATCGAATCCGCCAGCGCCTCGATGTAGACCTGATCGTCGGGATAGGGCGGGACGGTGCGAAGTGCCGGCTGCGCGCGCATCGTCTTCAGCGCATCGAAAACCGTGTCGTTCACGGTCGCAGTCGTCGCCGCGGCATATTGCGGGTAGAGCGGAAATACAAGCAGCCGGTCGCAGCCTTTCTCCGTGAGCGCGTTGATGCGTGAGGCGATGCTCGGATTGCCATAGCGCATCGCCCAATCCACGACGATGTGGTTGCTGGCAGCAACGGCCTCGGTGACTTTTTCGGCCTGGCTTCGCGTGATGGTCCGCAG
>JBOHJE010000190.1:0-34298 GCA_050728375.1 Methyloceanibacter sp. | reverse complement strand
CCCCCTTACAGGAGGGAGTCCCTCTATGCTCCCATTTGTCCTACTGAGGCGGCATGACAGTCACGGTCCGCTTCGCGCCGAGTCCGACGGGCAGACTCCACGCCGGCAATATCCGCACGGCTCTGTTCAACTTTCTGTTCGCGCAGAAGCGGGGCGGGCGTTTCATCCTGCGTCTCGACGATACCGACGCCGAGCGCTCGACCGCGGAATTCGCCCGCGGCATCGAGGAGGATCTCGCCTGGCTCGGCCTCGATTGGGCGCCGCCGGTGCGGCAATCCGACCGCTTTCCGCTCTATGAGGCTGCGGTCGAGAAGTTGAAAGCCGATGGCCGGCTCTATCCCACCTATGAGACGCCAGAGGAGCTCGAGCTGAAGCGCAAGCGCCAGCTCGCGCGCGGCAAGCCTCCCATCTACGACCGCGCCGGGTTGCGGCTATCCGATCAGGAGCGGGTGGGGCTCGAGGCGGAGGGACGGAAGCCCCACTGGCGCTTCCTGCTAGAGCCGCGCGATGTGGTTTGGGACGATTTGGTGCGCGGAGGCCAGCACGTCGATGCCGCCTCCCTGTCAGACCCGGTCCTGATTCGAGCCAACGGCAGTTATCTCTATACGCTGCCGAGCGTGGTGGACGATATCGACCTCGGCATTACCCACGTCATCCGCGGCGAGGACCATGTGGCCAACACCGCGCCGCAAATTCAGTTGTTCGAGGCGCTGGGCGCCGCGCCACCGGCGTTCGGCCATCACAATCTGCTGGTTCAGCCTGATGGGCAGGCGCTCTCCAAGCGCGACCGCGCGCTTGCCATCGAGGCGATGCGTACCGAGGGGCTCGAGCCGCTGGCGGTCGCGAGCTACGCCGCGACCATCGGCACGTCGGACCCAGTCGCGCCGCATTCGAGCTTGGCCGAACTGGCCCATAGCTTCGATTTCGCGAAGCTGTCGCGGGCACCCGCCCGGTTCGACCCGCATGAGCTCCGCCTACTCAATGCCAGGCTCCTGCATATGTTGCCCTTCTCGGCGATCGGCGAGCGGCTTGGCGCCATGGGCGTCGAGGGCGGCGAGGCGTTCTGGGAGGCGGTGCGCGGCAACCTCGCGGTGCTTGCCGACGCTAAGCTGTGGTGGTGTGTCGTGCGCGGACCGATCGAGCCCGTGATCGAGGATGGCGATCTGTGCCGCAAAGCGGCGGAGCTATTGCCCCCCGAGCCCTGGGACGAGGCAACTTGGTCAGCCTGGTCGTTGGCTGTGAAGGCCGCGACCGGCGCCAATGGCAAGGCGCTGTTCCAGCCGCTGCGCCTGGCGTTGACGGGGGAGCCGCATGGGCCGGAGCTCAAGCTGCTCTTGCCGTTGATCGGACGGACCCGCGCCGTGGCCCGGCTTGAAGGCAAGAACGCCTAAATCGGAAGGGGCGCCTACTGGGCGGCGGCGCGGGGCCTCTTGGCGATCGTCGACTGTCCCGGCGGGGGGGCCGGCGTCTCAACCTCTGCCGCTGCCGGCGGCGGCGCGGGAGGCTCCGGCGCGGCTTCCGGTGTGGCCGGCTGGGTAGCTTCCGGCGCGCCTGGTACCGCTGGCTGGGTGCTGCCGGTGACGTCGAGATCGAGCTGCGGCATCGCCTCGCCGTCTGCGCCGACAACCGGGGCCGCCTCGGGAGCCGCTTGCGGAGCGGAAGCTCCGGCGCCTTCAGCCGGGTTCGCGGCCGGACCGAGCTCGGCCTTCTTGTTCGCCGCCTCGATCTCCGTCGGGTTGTATTCGGCCTGCTTGCAGGAGCAGCCCTTGACGTATTCCGACCGGTATTTCAGGGCGACGGGGAGATCCACATAGGCCGAGCCGTTCAGCGAGATGGCCTGCTCAATCTCCTGACCCGGGTTGTGATAGACGTAGAGCTCGGCCGGCGCGGCACAGCTCGACTGGCACCGCTCCGCGTCCTGGCCCAAGCGGCTGCCATAGGTCGAATAGCTGACCGGGTAGTAGAAGCCGTCGCATAGCCGTACGCAGACCGAGCGGTAGCGGCCGTTGGGATTGATGCTGCGATAAACCGGAGTTTGGTACTCCTCCTGCTGCTGCTCGGGGCCGCCGAAGAAATCGAGAAGTCCGCCGCCGCCGCTGCGCGGGGCTCCGCGGCAGCCGGCGCGCGCGAGTGCCTGGGTAAGCTCGGCCTGGCGCCGCTTGTTGCCGCCGCCGCGGCGTAACGATTCACGCTGCTGCTGGAGCTGGGTCAACTGGCGCCGCGCATCCTCGACCCGGTTGTTCATGTTGAGGCATTTGGGGCTGCGGACCAGGGCGCGGCCGAAGATGAACAGCCGCTCGAAGCAGCCGGCGTCCTCCATGGCGGCCTGGGTGCCCTGAAACACGCGATCCTGCTGGGCGATCTGCTGCTCGATGCGGCCGAGCTCCTCGCCGCGGGGACCGCCGCCGCCTTGCGCGGCGGCGAGCTCCTGCTGGAGCTGCATGCAGCGGATCTGCTGGTCGCTGACCTGTGCGAGTGCGATGCCCGCCAAGCCTGCGGACGCGATGAAGGCGAAGGCCAGCGTGGCCATGCCCGGACGGCCGATCGACCGCACAGACGGCCCGAAAACGCGCCGAAGATGGCGATTGACGCTCACGATTGATTCCGGGCCCCGGGAGTCACGGACGCATTATGCGCTCATAGACTCGGCGGTCAATGAGGCATCATTAAGATGGCTGGCTTGACGCTCCGGCGGATAACCGCCATAAGCGGCCCCAAGATGATGCAAGAGCAACCCATCCTTATGACTTTCTGCGGCATCATTCCGGGCTAGCAAACAAGCTCGCGCGGGTCGTCCTCCTTTACCATCTCCATTTCTGACGAACATCCGGCGGGCCCAAGCCGAAAGGGCTTGTCAGTGGCGCTTAAGCTTTACAATACGCTCACCCGTGCGAAGGAGGTCTTCGAGCCGCTCGATCCCTCCAATGTGCGTGTATATGTGTGCGGGCCCACGGTCTACGACTTCGCCCATATCGGCAATGCCCGCCCGGTCATTGTTTTTGATGTTCTTTTCCGGCTGCTGCGGCACCTCTTCGGGCCTGAGCACGTCACCTATGTGCGCAACATCACGGACGTAGATGACAAAATCAATGCGCGGGCCGCGCAGGATTATCCGCACCTGCCGCTGAACGAGGCGATCCGCAAGGTCACCGAGAAGACCGAGGCTCAGTTCCACGCCGACATGGCGGCGCTCGGCGCGCTTCCCCCAACGGTCCAGCCGCGCGCCACTGACCACATCGCCGAGATGAAGGCGATGATCGAGCGACTGGTGGCGAATGGCTTCGCCTATGTCGCCGAGGATCATGTGCTCTTCCATGTCGCCGCCATGCCGGACTACGGCCAGTTGTCGGGCCGCTCGCTCGACGAGATGGTCGCCGGCGCCCGCGTCGAGGTCGCCCCCTTCAAAGAAGACCCGATGGATTTCGTGTTGTGGAAGCCGTCGAAGCCGGACGAGCCCTCCTGGCCGTCGCCCGCCGGTATCGAGACGCCGGGGCGGCCCGGCTGGCATATCGAGTGCTCGGCGATGGCGGCGGCGCATCTCGGCCAAGTGTTCGACATCCATGGCGGCGGCATCGACCTCGTCTTCCCGCATCACGAGAACGAGATCGCCCAGTCGCGTTGCGCCTTCGGCACGAAGGTAATGGCGCGCTACTGGCTGCATAACGGCTTCCTTCAAGTGGAGGGAGAGAAGATGGCGAAGTCGCTCGGCAACTTCGTCACGGTACATGAGTTGCTCACCGGGTGGCAGGGCTACGCTTGGCCGGGGGAAGCGCTTCGCCTGAACACGCTCAGGACGCACTACCGACAGCCGCTGGATTGGACCCTAGTCGGGCTCGACGAGGCGCATAAGACGCTGTGGGAGTGGTACGGCGATCTCCAAGGCGCGGATCCAGCCCCGGGCCTTCCAGGCAAGGTTCTCGACGCGCTGTTGGATGATGTGAATACGCCGAAGGCCATCGCCGAGATGCACAGGCTGCATAGCGCCGGCCATTGGAGCGAGCTTCGCGCCGCGCTCGATGTTCTGGGTTTCTCGGGCGAGCGAGCCAAGGTGGAGCGGCGGCGCCAAGACGACGATGCAGCCCGGGCGGCCTTGACGCCCGCGGCGGAGGTCGATGCCTTGATCGAGGCCCGCCGCGCCGCGCGCAAGGCCAAGAACTTCAAAGAGGCCGACCGCATCCGCGACGAACTCGCCGCCATGGGCATCGAGCTGAAGGACGCCAAGGATCCCAAGACCGGCGAGCTGATCACGACCTGGGAGGTCGCACGATGACCGAGCAAGCAAATCCCCCTTTGGCGCTGCGCCCGATGCTGCCAAAGGAGGCGCCTGCACTCGCCGAAATATTCCGCAAGAGCGTCATGGAGCTGACAGGAGACGATTATTCGGACTCGCAGCGAGAGGCTTGGGCGGCGGCTATCGAGAACGAGGGCGCCTTCGCCAAGAGACTGGCGAGGGAACTCACGATCGTTGCGACGCTTGGTGGCGCGCCCATTGGTTTCGCCACGCTCGAGTCGGCCGATAAGATTGGGTTTCTCTATGTTCATCCCCCCGCAGCCGGTCAGGGCGCAGGCGCTCTGCTCACTGAAGCTCTGGAGCGGCTTGCCGCGGAGCGCGGTGCCCAGAACCTTAGCGTCGATGCAAGTGATACCGCGTCAGGTTTCTTCGCCAGGCGCGGCTATATCGCCCAGCAGCGCAACAGTGTCCGGTGCGGAGGCGAATGGCTGTCCAACACCACCATGTGCAAACCCTTGACTGAACGAGACGTCGTCCGATGACCCTGGCCATCGCTGCGAGCGCCAAAAGCGCCTCTCCCACGAAGGGAGAGGGGAGGAGATCGTCGCGCCGCTCAGGCTCCACACGCAGGAAACCGAAAGGCGACGCAAGATGAAGCCCTTCCTGAAAGACGTGCCGTTCAAGGGCTCGCGTCGGGTTTACCTTGCCATCAAGCTGCTGGTGCTCGCGCTTGCGGTCATGCTCGCACTCCAGTTCTTCTTCGGCGTGGTGTAGAGATGACGATGACCCGCGAACGGCTTTCCCTTTACGACACGACGCTGCGAGACGGCGCCCAGACGCAAGGCGTCGACTTCTCCGTCGAGGACAAGTGGTTCATCGCCGAGCAGCTCAACGGGCTCGGCATCGACTATGTCGAGGCCGGATATCCCGGCGCGAACCCGACCGACACCCGCCTGTTCGCCGAGGGCCGCCCCATGAGCGCGAAATTCACGGCGTTCGGCATGACCAAACGTCCGGGCCGCTCGCTCGCCAACGACCCGGGCTTCCAGGCGCTGCTCGCGGCGAAGGCCGATGCGATCTGCCTGGTCGGCAAGACCTGGGACTTTCATGTCGATGTCGCGCTCGGCACGAGTCTCGAGGAGAATCTCGCGGGCATCAAGGAGTCGGTTGCGGCCGTGGTCGCCAGCGGGCGCGAGGCGCTGCTCGACTGCGAGCATTTCTTCGACGGCTACAAGGCGAACCCGGATTACGCGCTCGCCTGCGCCAAGGCGGCGTATGAGGCTGGTGCGCGTTGGGTTGTGTTGTGTGACACCAATGGCGGGACGCTGCCCGAGGAGATCGAGAAGATCGTAGGCGAGATGGTCCGGCAGGTGCCCGGCCATCATCTCGGCATCCACGTCCATAACGATACCGACAACGGCGTCGCCAATTCCCTGGCCGCGGTGCGGGCCGGGGCGCGTCAGATCCAGGGCACGTTGAACGGGCTTGGCGAGCGTTGCGGCAACGCCAACCTCACCTCGATCATCCCGACGCTCATGCTCAAGTCGGACTACGCCGATCGCTTCGAGACGGGCGTTACGCCGGAGAAGCTCCACACGCTGACGCAGGCCTCGCGCATTCTCGATGACGTGCTGAACCGGGCGCCGAACCGCCACGCGCCCTATGTAGGCGAGGCGGCCTTCGCACATAAAGGCGGCATCCACGTCTCGGCCGTGCAGAAGGACCCGCGCACCTACGAGCACGTTCCGCCGGATGCGGTCGGCAACCGGCGCAAGCTCCTGGTTTCGGATCAGGGCGGCAAGTCCAACATCCTGGCCCAGCTCGACCGGATTGGCATCGCCGTGCCCAAGGACGATCCGCGCATCTCGCGCCTGCTCGAAGAGGTGAAGGAGCGCGAGGCCGTCGGCTATGCCTATGAGGCGGCCGAGGCGTCCTTCGAGCTGCTTGCCCGGCGCTTGCTCGGCAACGTGCCGCAATTCTTCGAGGTGGATTCGTTCCGTGTCCTGGTAGAGCGGCGGCACAATGCACTAGGCGAGCTCGTCACCGTGTCGGAGGCGATCGTGAAGGTGAGCCTCGACGGTGAGACGTTGATGTCGGTGGGCGAGGGGAATGGCCCGGTCAATGCGCTCGACAATGCGCTCCGCAAGGATCTCGGCTCGTATCAGAGCTTCATCGACGACCTCGAACTCGTCGACTACAAGGTGCGTATCTTGACCGGCGGCAGCGACGCCGTGACGCGCGTCCTGATCGAGAGCCGGGACGGGGAGGGGAACCGCTGGTTCACCGTCGGCGTGTCGCCCAACGTCGTCGATGCCTCGTTCGAAGCGCTGCTCGATTCGATCAACTATAAACTGATCCGCGACGGCGCCCCCGCGCCGTAAGGTTGCTCAGGGTGGCAAATGATCAAGACGGAACACGCGCACGAACGTACCGCGCGTTGCGGCTGCGGCAAGCTTGCCGCTACCGCGCACGGGGAACCCACTGAAGTCTATGTCTGTAGCTGCGCCGACTGTCAGCGCAAGAGCGGCAGCGCGTTCACTTATGCGGCCATCTATCCGAAGTCGGCGGTGACTATCTCCGGCGAGCACAAGTCCTGGCGCCGCCATGGCGACTCGGGGCGCTTCATTGAGAGCCATTTTTGTCCGGATTGCGGGGGAAACGTCTTCTTTCGCGCGGTGGAGATGTCTAACTGGATCGGAATCGCCGCCGGCTGCTTCGCCGATCAAGGTTTCGCGGGACCGGCGCGGCTCTTCTGGGCTTCACGCCGGCATCACTGGCTTGATCTTGCCCAAAGTATCACGCGGCTGGAGACACAATAGGCTTGGGGCAGCGACTAGCTGGCCATGCAGCGTCAGAATTTCGCTGTGACCTCGGCCTCGACCTCCTCCTCGACCTCTTCGGGATAGGCCGGCATGCCCTGCTCGATGGCGGGGATGACGTCCTCGACGCGGTGTGCCACCAAGAGCTTGAGCTCGAGCCCGGGCCTGATGAAGAACTCAGTGCCCATGCGGTCGAACAGCGTGAGCAGCGGGTTCCAGAAGCCTTCGATATTGGCGAGCACGATGGGCTTTGCATGCCGGCCGAGCTGTGTCCAGGTGAGCTGCTCGACGAACTCCTCCAGCGTGCCTAATCCTCCCGGCAGAGCGACGAAGCCGTCTGACTTCGAGAACATCAGCTGCTTCCGCTGATGCATGTCGTCGACGACGATCAACTCTTGAGCCTCGATCAGCATCTGCTCGCGCTCACTCAAGAAGCCCGGGATGATCCCGGTGACGTGTCCCCCATGATGGAGGACAGAACCGGCGATCTCTCCCATGAGGCCGAGACTCCCGCCGCCATAGACCAGGCCGATGCGGGAAGCCGCCAGGATGCGCCCCAATTCGCGCGCGGCCTCGGCATAGGCCGGGTTGTGGCCGGTGCCAGAGCCGCAATAGACGCAGATATTCTGGATGACAGACTTGGTGCGTATGTCGTTCATGGCTCCATCTGGCATTTGGTTTCGCAAGGCGTCAAGAATCGCGCTGCCTCAATCGGCTAGCGGTTACTCTCTCGATCCGATAGGGTTCCGCGAGGCACGCCGAGCCGACGTTTTTTGGCCTTTAGTGCGGCATAGAATGGGCGCAAAGCCCATCAGGGAGAAGCGTCGAAGGAACAACGAAATGAACTATAGTAAGTTCGTGGTGTGGATGGTGGCTTTCCTGGTTGTCATCGGAATATCTTGTCTTGCGCCGACAAGTGCCGAGGAGACGATCGCAGGAGACAAGAGCCTTATTCAGCCGCAAGAAGGCGCGACAGAATCCAGCGCGGCGGCATCCCATGCGCCTAAAGCGCCAATCAGGATCAAGACAGTCGACTTTCAGGACGCGGGCGATGAGGCGGGCAAGTTGAGGCTTGCCGGCACCGCCAAGTCCGACACTCCTCTCTACCTCTTCTTGGACAACGAACCGTTCGCCAAGGTCATCGCCGATGCCGCCGGAGAATGGAGCGTTGAAGGCGAGCTTAAGCTCGCAGACGGAATGCATACGCTTCGCGCTGAGCAATACGATCCGGCGACGAGAATGCTCGCGGGCCGGGCGATGGTGTCCATCGAGCGCGGGAAGCCTGGCAAGGACCCGGGCGTTCCCGGTAGGGCTGCGATGCCACGGCCGATGGAGCCCTAGGTCGCGGCCAGTCACTTGGGCTTACGCTGGGTAAAGGGCGTTAGTAATCAGGGGGGATAGGGTGCTATGCGTAGCAATTTTGTCGCCATGCTGGCGACCTTGGTGGCGATTCTCGCCGTCGTTGGGCTTGGGCTGTTCTTGATTGAGAGGAGCCCGTCTCCGCTTCCCGGCGCGCTGCCGCCTGCCAGGGAGAGCGCCGGGCCCATACCCTCCAGTCCTGAGACCGCTGCGCCCCAAGCTGCGGCGCCGCAACGCGAGCCTTCCCCGCGGGCCGAACCTGAAGATGAGGTCTCGCCGCCGCAGGAGGCTGGTGAGACTCCCGGCGATAAGAGCCTCATTCAGCCTCCGGACGAGGCGCGGCCGGACTCGGCGGACGCGCCGACTCAGGCCGAAAGCGCCGAGGATGCCCCTGGCGACAAGACCCTGATCCAACCCCCGCGCGGGGACGAGGCGAGCTCGGGTGACAATGCCTCCGAGATCGGAGGCGAGATTCCCGGCGACAAAAGTCAAATGGAGCCGCCCGGTGAACAGGAAACCGCCGCAGCGAAGCAGGGCGAGGAGGCTGGCGCCGAAACTGGAGAAACTCCGGGCGACAAGAGTCTCATCGAGCCGCAAGGCGAAGAGCAGCACGCCGCCGCAGAGCCGTCGGCCGGCCCTCAGGCCGAGAGCGAGGCAGAAGCCGGCATCCCCGGCGACAGGAGTCTTGTCGAGCCTGAGGCGGGCCCGGGCGAGGCCGCGCCCGAGGCCCCCTCGGGGCCGCAAGCGCCTCCGGTCAAGATCAAGGCGGTGGACTATAAAGACTTGGGGCCGGGCAAAGGCCGCATGCGGCTCGATGGCACAAGCGCGCCGGGTTCGACCGTCTATCTCTTTTTCGACGAGGAACCGCTGGCAGAGGTGATCGCCGGCGGCGATGGCAATTGGGAGTTCGAGACGGAGAAGGTTCTGCCGTCGGGTCGCCATGAGTTTCGCGCCGAATGGTATGACGACGCTACGGGCGTCCTCGCTGGCCGCACCATTGTCGCGGTCGAGCGCGTCGAGCCCGCGCCCGAGGTCGCCGCCAAGGACGAAGGGTCTGCAAAGACCCCCGAGCCCGCCTCGTCAGAGTCGCCCGCCGAGGGGGCACCTCAATCCGAGAGCGCCGACGAGATCCCTGGCGACAAGAGTCTGATCGAGCCGCCAAGCAAGAGGAAAACCGACACAGCCGATGCCGCGTCGAAGAGTAAAGACGAGGATGGGATTCCCGGCGACAAGCGCCTGATCGAGCCGCCAAGGCCAAGTAAGGGGGACTCCGACTCAGCCGACGTGGCCTCAAAGAGTGAAGGCGAAAGCGAGATTCTTGGCGACAAGAGTTTGATCCAGCCGCCGGGCGAGAAGGAGGCTGGCGAGAGAGTGGCTGCCGCGGAGCCCGCTCCGCCCGCGGCGAAGGAGCCCGCTGCCGAGTCCGTCCCGGAACCCGAATCCCCCAAAGAGGACGAACCGCCCGGGGAGAAGGCGGCCGCTCCGTCCGCAGAGACTGCGGCGAAGGAGCCCACCGCCGAGGCGGCCCCTGAACCCGAATCTTCCAAAGAGGATGAAGAGCCCGGCGAGAAGACTGCCGCTGCCAAGCCCGCAGGGCCGATGGTCGTGAGGGAGCAGCGGACGGAGATCTACTTGATCAAGCGTGGCGACACGCTTTGGGATTTGGCCGAGAAATATCTCGGCGGGGGATGGCGCTATAAGCGGATATATCGGGAGAACCGCAACGTCGTCCACAATCCCCACCTCATCTATCCGCAGCAGAAGCTCGTGATCCCCGAGCCTTGACGCGACTTGGCCCCCGGGCCCCGGCGGACTATATGTCCCACTGAGCAGGGCAGCGCTGGACGCTGCCCTTTTTGCCGCGTCTGCCGCGTGCTGATAGAAAAGAACCCTTCATGCAAGACAGGCTGCCGCAAACGAGAAGCGACGCCGTGCTCAGCGCACGGACGGGGCACCTTTCGGTCCTGCGCCAGCTCCTGCCCTATATCTGGCCCGCGAACCGGCCGGATCTTCACCTGCGCGTGCTGCTTGCATTTTTGGCTCTGGTGCTCGCCAAGGTAGTCACGCTCGCCGTGCCGGTCGCCTACAAGAACGCGGTCGATTTTCTGACCGGCGAGGGCAGCGCCGGCCCCACGCCGGGCGGCGTCACGTTTCTGGGGCTGGCCGCCATCCCCGCCATGCTCATCATCGCCTACGGCGTCGGCCGGGTGCTGATGGTGCTGTTCGCCCAGCTCCGCGACGTGGTGTTCACCGTGGTTTCGCAGAACGCCGTACGCTCGCTCGCCAATCGCACCTTCCGTCACCTACATGCGCTACCGTTGCAGTTTCATCTGGAACGCCGCACCGGGGGGCTCAACCGCGTGATCGAGCGCGGCGTGTCGGGCGTCGATACGATCCTGCGCATGGCCGTGTTGAACTCGATTCCGACGGCGGTCGAGCTTCTGATGATCGCGGGGCTCGTCGCCTGGTATTTCGGCTGGGTTTATGTGCTCGCCGTGCTGACCACCGTGGTGCTCTATGTGTGGTTCACATTCATCGCCAGCGAGCGCCGCATCGCCATCAGGCGCGACATGAACGAGTCGGACACCGAGGCGCATTCCAAGGTGGTCGACAGCCTGCTCAATTTCGAAACGGTGAAATATTTCGGCAACGAGGAGCTCGAGGCGCGCCGCTTCGACGCGTCCATGGCACGCTACGAGAAGGCGGCAGTGCGCACCTACAGCTCGCTCGGGGTGCTGAACACGGGTCAGGCGGTGATCTTCACCGTCGGCATGGTGGTCTGCATGCTGCTCGCGGCGCGCGACGTCATGGGCGGCGCTCTCACCATCGGCGATTTCGTGATGATCAACGCCATCCTCATCCAGCTCTACATGCCGCTCAATTTCATGGGCATGGTCTATCGCGAGATGAAGCAGGGGCTGATCGACATCGAGACCATGTTCGCGCTGCTGGACGAGAAGCCTGAGATCGTCGACTGTCCGGGCGCCAAGCCGCTCCGCGTCGACCAGGGCCAGATCAGGTTCGAGGACGTGTCGTTCGCCTACGAGCCGGGCCGGCCAATATTGAGGAATATCAGCTTCGTGGTGCCGCCTGGAAAGATGGTGGCGATCGTCGGGCCGTCTGGCGCGGGCAAGTCGACCATCTCGCGTCTCCTGTTCCGCTTCTACGACATCTCCAAGGGCGAGATTCTGATAGACGGCCAGAACATCGAAGATGTGACGCAGACTTCGCTCCGTTCGGCTATCGGCATGGTTCCCCAGGATACCGTGCTGTTCAACGACACGATCGAATACAACATCCGCTATGGCAGGCCAGAGGCGACCGTGGCCGAGTTGCGCGAGGCCGCGCGAATGGCACAGATCCACGAATTCATTATGACGTTGCCGCAGGGATACAATTCGCTGGTCGGCGAGCGCGGCCTCAAGCTCTCCGGCGGCGAGAAGCAGCGCGTGGCCATCGCCCGCACGATTCTCAAATCGCCGCCGATCCTCACGCTGGACGAAGCGACCTCCGCGCTCGACAGCCACACCGAGAAGGAAATTCAGGATGCGCTCGAGCGCGTGGCGCGCGACCGCACGAGCCTCGTGATCGCGCATCGGCTTTCCACCGTGATCTATGCCGACAACATCATCGTGCTCGACCGCGGCGCGATCGTGGAACAAGGCACGCATCCGGAGCTGCTCGCCAAGGGCGGCCTCTATGCGAGCCTGTGGACGCGGCAGCGCGAAACCGACGCCGCGCGTGAGCGCCTGGCGCATGTGCTGGACGAGGATGAGCCTTCCCTCTCACGCGCCGCCGAGCGCCTGGAGGACGAGGCGCTCGCCTCGACATAACCGGAACTCCCACGCATGAACGATCGCCACAGTCTGCTCGACACCGTCACCAATGCCTTCGTTCCCATTCACCCGGACGGGTACAAATTCGTGTTCGGCATTGCCGTCGCGGCGCTGTTCCTATTGGTGGTCGCGCCGCCGCTCGGCTGGCTCGCCGCCATCGCCACCGCGTGGTGCGCCTATTTCTTTCGCGATCCCGAACGCGTTACGCCGTTACGTTCCGGCCTGATCGTGAGCTCGGCCGACGGCCGGGTCGTCGCCGTCACCTCCGGTGTCCTGCCGCCGCGGGAGCTTGCGCTCGGCACCGAGCCGCTCACGCGCATTTCGGTGTTTCTCTCGATCTTCGATGTCCACATCGCCCGCGCGCCAGTCGCGGGCAAGATAGTTCGGAGTGCCTACGTGCCCGGCGCCTTCCTGAATGCGGAGCTGGACAAGGCGAGCGAGGACAACGAGCGGCAGGCACTCGTGATCGAGACCGCGAAGGGCGAAAAGATCGGCGTCGTGCTAATTGCGGGGCTCGTGGCACGGCGCATCGTGACTTTCGTCGGCGAGGGGGCTAGCGTGTCGCGTGGCGAGCGTATCGGTCTCATCCGCTTCGGTAGCCGGGTCGACCTGTATCTACCGGCGGCCACCGACATTCTCGCCGAGGTCGGACAGACGGCGCTCGGCGGCGAGACGGTGATGGCCGAGTTCGCGCACGGCGCGATTTCGAAAGAGACCGGCTCCGCGGTCGGCTCAAGCGTGGCGGGAGAGTAAGTCGCATGTTTCCGCCTTTCGATCCGGAAAGGGACGAGCGCAAGAAGCGTCAACTCGTCTTTGCCCGCGGCCAGGTGCCGATCAGGGTTCTCATTCCCAACATCTTCACGCTGGTCGGGCTGTGCGCGGGTCTCACGGCCATTCGCATGGGCATTGAGCATCGCTGGGATCTCGCCGTCGCCGCGCTGGTGTTCGCGGCTGTGCTCGATGGCTTGGATGGACGAATCGCGAGGCTACTGAAGGCCTCCTCGCGGTTCGGCGCCGAGCTCGACAGTCTCGCCGACTTCGTCAATTTCGGCGTGGCACCCGCCATCATCATGTTCAATTGGGCGCTCGAGGATCTGCGCAGCCTCGGCTGGATCGCGGTCCTGGTGTTCGCGGTTTGCTCGGCGTTGAGACTCGCGCGCTTCAACGTGTCGCTCGATCGGGCCGATCTGCCCGCCTGGAAGAGCAATTACTTCGTCGGGGTGCCGGCGCCGGCCGGCGCCATCGTGGTGCTCTTGCCCATCTACGCGCAGGATCTCGGCCTGCATCTCCCGAGTCTCACGCCCCTCGTGTTCGTTTATACGCTCGCCATCGCGCTGCTGATGGTCAGCAGGGTGCCGACCTTCTCCGGTAAGCTCATCGGGCAGCGGATCGCTCGCGAGCACGTGCCGCCGGTGTTCGTTTTTGCCGCGCTTTTCATTGCCCTGCTTTTGACTTATCCCTCCTTCACCTTGGCGGCGGGGTCCGTGATCTACCTCGCCCTGATCCCGGTTAGCGCCTACCGCTATCTCGCCGAGAAGCGCAAGGCCGATGAACATGCGAAGGCGCATAACGGCAAGTCCCAAGCGGCCGGCGAAGCGCAAGAGGAGCCATCGCCGGGGAGCGCCGATACGGGTATGAGTGCCGAACCATGAAGCAGCGCCTTTCGACCTATCTCCGGCAGCTCGAGGCGGAGAGCATTCACATCATGCGCGAGGTCGTCGCCGAGTTCAGCAATCCGGTGATGCTGTATTCCATCGGCAAGGACTCCTCGGTGATGTTGCATCTGGCGATGAAGGCATTCTATCCCGGCAAGCCGCCGTTCCCCCTGCTGCATGTCGACACCACCTGGAAGTTTCGCGAGATGATCGAGTTCCGCGACCGCGAGGCGAAGCGGCTCGGCGTCGATCTCTGGGTGCACACCAATGAGCAAGGCGTGCGCGACGGCATCTCGCCGATCACGCATGGCAGCGCGCTCTACACCGACATCATGAAGACCGAAGCGCTGAAGCAGGCCTTCGAGATGCACCGTTTCGACGCGGCGTTCGGCGGCGCGCGCCGGGACGAGGAGAAGTCGCGCGCCAAGGAGCGCGTGTTCTCCTTCCGCAACGCCGCCCATAATTGGGATCCGAAGCGGCAGCGTCCGGAGCTCTGGCACCTCTCCAATACCAAGGTCAAGCCGGGCGAGAACATGCGCGTGTTTCCGCTGTCGAACTGGACCGAGCTCGACGTGTGGACCTACATCTATCTCGAGGACATTCCAGTCGTGCCGCTCTACTTCGCGGCGGAGCGGCCGGTTATCGAGCGCGGCGGCGTGCTGATCATGGTCGACGACGGCCGCATCCCCATCGATCCCGGCGAGACTCCCAAGATGACGCGCGTGCGTTTCCGCACGCTCGGCTGCTATCCTCTGACCGGCGCGATCAAGTCCGATGCCACGAACGTGCCTGAAGTCATCGAGGAGCTGGTCGCGTCCCGGCACTCCGAGCGGCAGGGCCGCGTCATCGACCACGATCAGGCGGGTTCGATGGAGACGAAGAAGCAGGAGGGGTATTTCTGATGGCGCGTCTCAGCGTTGTCGGCAGCGAGCTTGAAGGCGCAGGCGAACGTCTCGCTGCGCGCCTCGTGGCCGAAGAGAATCGCGGGCTGTTGCGCTTCCTCACCTGCGGGAGCGTCGATGACGGCAAAAGCACGCTGATCGGGAGGCTGCTCTACGACTCCACTCTCGTCCTCGATGACCAGCTCAAGAGCCTCGAGCGCGACTCGCTGAGGCCGAGCGCGAACCGGTCCGGCGAGCTCGATCTCTCCCTTATCGTCGACGGCCTCCAAGCGGAGCGCGAACAGGGCATCACCATCGACGTGGCCTACCGCTATTTCTCGACGCCGCGGCGCAAGTTCATCGTCGCCGATACGCCGGGCCATGTGCAGTACACGCGAAACATGGCGACCGGCGCGTCCAACTGCGATTTCGCCGTGCTGCTCGTCGATGCGCGGCAAGGCGTGCTCACTCAGACGCGCCGCCATGCCTGCATCCTGTCGCTGCTCGGCATCCGGAAGGTGGCGGTGGCGGTCAACAAGATGGATCTGATCGAGTTCGATCAGGATCGGTTCGAAGCGATTGCCGAGGATTTCGTCGCGTTCGCGGGTCCGCTCAGCTTCGAGCTGATCACGGCCGTTCCCGTCTCGGCTCTCAGAGGCGACAACGTCACTGGGCCGAGCCCTCACATGCACTGGTACCACGGACCGACGCTTCTTGGTCACCTGGAGACCGTCGATGTTCGCACGAAAGCCAGCAACGTTCCCTTCCGCTTTCCGGTGCAATGGGTGAACCGGCCGCATCTCGATTTCCGCGGCTATGCGGGGACCGTGGCGAGCGGCTCCGTCAGGCCCGGCGACGAGGTCGTGATCCAGCCTTCGGGCAAGCGCGTTCACGTGGCGCGCATCGTCACCGCCGACGGCGATCTCGAAGAGGCGCGCGAAGGGGACGCGATCACGCTCACTTTCGCCGAGGAGGTCGATGTCAGCCGGGGCGACGTGCTGTCGGCGCCGGATAGCGGGCCCGAGGTCGCCGACCAGATCGCCGCACGGCTCATCTGGTTCGACGAGGAGGCCATGCTTCCTGGCCGCACCTACACTATGAGATGCGGCAGCCAGACGGCGACGGCGACCGTCTCCACGCTCAAGTACAAGCTCAATGTCGACAATCTCGATCACGTAGCGGGCAAGACGTTGGAGCTCAACGAGGTCGGCGCCTGCAATCTCAGCACTGCGAAGGCTCTGGTGTTCGATCACTACGCCGACAATCCCGAGACCGGCAGCTTCATCCTGATCGACCGCTTCACCAACGCCACGGTGGCGGCGGGCATGATCGAGTTCGGGCTGCGCCGCGCGACCAACGTGCAATGGCAGGAGCTGTTCATCGACAAGTCCGCGCGGGCCGGGCTCAAGGGCCAGAGGCCATGCGTCCTATGGTTCACCGGCCTGTCGGGATCGGGCAAATCCACCATTGCCAATACACTCGAGAAGCGACTGCATGCGCTTGGACGGCACACTTACATGCTCGACGGCGACAATGTCCGCCACGGCCTCAATAAGGATCTCGGCTTCACCGACGTCGACCGGGTGGAGAACATCCGCCGCGTCGCCGAGGCCGCAAGGCTGTTCGTGGATGCGGGCCTGATCGTTATGGTCTCGTTCATCTCGCCGTTCCGCTCTGAGCGGCGCATGGCGCGGGAACTGGTCGGCGAGGGGGAGTTCATCGAGATCTTCGTCGACACGCCGCTCGAGGTCTGCGAGGGCCGCGACCCGAAGGGTCTCTATCGCAAGGCGCGCGACGGCCTGATCCGTAACTTCACCGGCATCGATTCGACCTATGAGCAGCCGGAGCAGGCCGAGCTTTCGCTGAGGACCACCTACGCGACGCCCGATGCCCTGGCTGAGTTGGTGCTGGCGGAGCTCAGGCGCCGTCACGTCGTCTAAGAGTGGGCCGCAGCCGCTTGCTCCCCCCGATTGCGAGTCCCTCGGATGATGAGCGGCTGCGGCTCCTCCTTGCGCTAGTTCGACGGCTTAGGCTAGCGAGGATTCTCAATCGTTCTGTCGCTTCGGCAAAGCCGTTCAGCTTTGCCCGTTCGTACCAGGCGCGCGCACGAGCGGCGTCGCCTGTCATGCCCTTGACGCGTGAGCCGGCCAGGACGCCCTGGTCGAAGGTGCGGGCCAGCTCGTAGGCGGCCGCGCCATTCCCATGCTCGGCGAGGTGCTGGAAGATGAGTCGCGCCGCAGCGATGTCGCCTTCGTCCAGCAGGCGTTTGCCTCGCTCGAACAGGATGGCGGGATTGGCTTCGGCGTTGGTCTCGCTGGCGAAGGCAGCCGTGAAGGGGAGGTCGGCCAGCGCCGAAGTCAGGCCGCGAGCCAAACCGGAAGCGTAGGGGCGGGGCCCCTCGATCCGGAGCACGAGGCTGCGTCGGGGCTCAGGCGTATTGCCGGCGTCCAGCAAATAGACCTCCAGCGGATATTCGCCGCTCGCCGCCGCGCCGACATTCAGCGTGAGATCTGCCACCTCGTCGCGCCTCACCATCCAGGCGCCGGTACCGGTCTCCTGGCCGGCCGACAACGTGGCACCGGCAGGGAGGCCTCGCAGAAGAAAATACCGGGCGTCGCTGGTGGGCAGATGCGGCGCGAGCGCCAGCTTTCGTCCCGCCATGGCTTGAATCATTTGAGCGGAAGGAGGAACGTCGGATGCCCTGAGCGTGCGACCACCGAACGTGGCCCCGACGACCACCGGCGCCGTCCTGGCGTGGAACCTTATGAGTGCGGTCTGAAGCCCCGCGGCTGCGGGCGAGGTTTGCGGGCGTTGCCATTCGACGGTGGTGATGCGCTCCGGAGCCGGCTCGTCCGCCTCCGCCGGCTCGGAGGGGGCGAAGACCGCGACTAGCAAGAGAATAAGGAGCGTGAGACCAATGGCGGCGGCAACAGAGCCCAGCACGAACAGGCTGACCTGCTGCTGCCGCCGGTAAAAGTCGGTGACCAATGTCTGAAGCTGGGCGCGGGGTGCCACCCCGAAGAATGCCGTGTCGGCGGATTCGATCGCGACCGACGATTCGAGCCGCGCTATCTCTTCGCTCCGCTCCGGCTCTTCCGCTGCCAGCAGCGGTTCGGCTCCGGCTTTGGCTTCATAGCCCGGCGCCAACGACTCGTAGGTTGAGAGCGCACGGAGGCGCGCCGCGAGCTGGTCGGAATAGCGACTCCCGGCCAAGCCGTCGATCACCCGCGTGATCGCGTCGTCGATCGGTTGGAGGTGCCTCGGCCCAAGCAGAGCCTGCAAGGCCTCGGGCGACGGCACCCCCGCGCTTTGCCAAGCCGATCGAAGCAGGGCGTTCGCCCGATGCACGGGATGCCAGTCCAGCAGTCCGGACGAGGGCATCATGGAACCGAACATTGTCTTCGCTCCCTTGCTTTGGCCGCACGAGTACCCCACCGCACGGCATTCGCCCCAACTCCCCCTTGCAGTGCGCTCTAGCGACGACTGGCGCGCTGCCACTTCATGAATCGTTCGAACAATGCCTCTTTCTCGTCGGTGCTCATGGTGGGTGACTCGGCCGACGCGGAGGGGGCGCCGGTACTGACGATGGCAGGACCGGGCGTGACGGGAGCGGCCGCCGTCGCATGGGCGGAGAGCCACGCCTCGACGGCGGCGGTGCGCCTGAACCCGGGCACGGTGGCGGCAAGGTTGATCTCCTGCCATTTCGGATGATGCCCTGGGGCCTGAAGCTCGCTGAAGCGGGAGAAGACCGTCTCGACGAAGCGCGCGATGCGGGCGGGCGCCTCGGGATCGCCTTTGCCGGTGGCCGCGAGCAGGGCAATGCCGGTTGCGACCGTCGTCACGTCTCCACCCTCCTCGACCAGGTTCGGATAGTCCCCATGGCTGAGATGGGTCGGTAAATAAGTGGTTTGCAGCGCCGCGCCGAAGGGAACGGGCAGAAGCCGGATGGCGGCGCTTGAAGCAATAGCGCCGATGGCGGGGTTGGGCTTGCCGCCGACGATCAATGCGGCGGCGATCTCGCCGCGCTGAAGTTGCTCGAGCCCGGTAGCGGTATCGAGGTGCAGGGCCTCGACGGCGAGGCCGAGCGCCTCGAACAGCGCGGCGGCGGTCAAAGCCGCGCTCGACCCGTCGGGTCCGAAATTCACGGGCCGGCCCACCAGATCGGCGAGGCTCGCGACGTCGTTCCGCGCGAGCACGTGCACTTCCTGCGGGTAGAGCTTGGCGACGAGCTCCAACCCGTCATCTAGCCGTCCGCCGGTTTTCGCCTGTGCCAGCGACAGGGCCTCCGTCGAGACGAAGGCGACATCCACGCGAGGATCTTCGAGCAGGACGGCGATATTGCCGAGGCCGCCGTCGCCGGACATCGGCGTCACTTTGAGCTGTTCGTGGCTGGCCAGAAGATTAGCCATGTCGGCGGCCAGCATGGTTTCTGTAGAGCCGGCGGGACCGGCGATTAGGCCGAGCGACTTGCCGCGGGACGCCCGGTCCTCGGCGGCGGCGTGACTGGTCAGGATCAGGCCGGCCAGAAAGAAGATGAGCAGAGGAATCTTCGTACGCAATGCACACTCCGTGACCCCCCACTAGGTTCGCCGCGGTGGTCGCGGCCAGTCGCGGAGCGACGCCATGGCGAAGCTTCGAGGACAGGGTTGGGCGCGGCATAAGCGAGACCCCTCAATCCCGAAGACCGGTAGCCGAAGCTCCTATTTGTGTTTGTGCGTCGTATTTGACCGGCCCTCAGCCGGCACGCGTCCCTTTTTTATCGTTGCTCAAGAGGTTACCGCGGGACTGGGGCACCATCTCGGCCTCAATGGGGCGAAGCGGGGGCTTCGGCCTTAAGGGGGAGTGTGAGGGACCTCACAATAGGACGAGACAACGCGCGCCATCTGAGGCTCAAGCTATGGCAATCCCGCCACGGCAAATGATTGGTAGGAGACCTGGAAATGAAACGCAGCTTCATGATGCTCGGCTGCCGTCCTCAACGGCATTGACCAAGGTAACCGGCTGGAACGGATTGACCGTCGAGCAGGCCTCGATCGCGGCGTCATGGCCGACGCGGCTTCAGCCTGGTGTGGCTGAAGTGACAAGGACGCAATCCTGGATGTGCGACGCCGATTCCGAGGGCGCGGTCTACTCGTACTCGCTGGTGACGAACGATCTTCTCGTCGGCGCCGGTCCCGAGCTGATCGGCTCCACCTCACGTCGGACGGCGACTACGACGCCGATCTGCGCGCGACGGCCGAGAAGATCTGCGCGGCCTATCCGGAAGGCGGTGCGACCGTGCTCAAGAGCGCGCCCGACGGGTTCGGCATCGATCCGAACTTCATCGTTTTCGTCGAGAACGCGGCCAGCGAGACCTATCTCTGCAACGCCACCGGCGACGCCATGGTCTGGGATTTCGAGCTCATCGGCGAGCCGTTGACCTTCGACAATCAAGAAGTCGGCTAAGCATCGCGCGAATCGGCGGCGACAAGTCCGGCCATTCGCTTCCGATATCGTCAGCCTGACGGGCGCGGCGTTCCTCCCGCGCCCGTTTCGCTGCGCCGGTCGCGGGGTGCGGCGCATAAGTCGCCGCCAAGTCCTCGATCATGCCGGCATACAACCGGTAGGCGAGGGCGTTTAAGCCGAGGCACGCGGCGATGGCTGCCGGCAAGATGTGGCGCGCATAGGCGGCGAGGAGGCGCGGCGCACGGGAGGCGTCCGGGAGATTTGTCAGGATCAGTGGCGCCAGCCTGTAGTAGCGCGCAATGATTTCTGCGCCGCCCGGCTGCCGTGCGAGGACCGTGTCGCGATAGCGGCGAAGCGTGCGAAGCTCGAAGCAGTCTTCATCGAGACCCAGCAGACCGCAGCACGCGTTGGTGATGAAGCAATCCTCCGGAGGCGTGCATTTGTCGTCCTCGAACTTTTTCGCGAGAGCGTCGCGGCGCTCTTCGCCCCAGGCAAGTCCTTTGCGCAATGCCACGCAATCGAGCTTCATGCTGCATTCGGGCTTGTCGCCGAGCTTCATCGCGAGAATCACACTGTCTTCCTCGCGGAACAAGGGCGCCGTGGCGAGGGGTAGCACGATGTTCAGGCTGTTCTCATAGATGTCGGTGCAGTTGCCGCAGAGCGCGACGTTGATGGCCTCCTTGCCGTCGGCCGTCTTCGCGATCAGGCGGTTCTCCGGCTTGACGAGAAAGTCCTCGTGCAGCTCCGTCTTGCCGCCTTCCTGCACATACAGCGTCAGCTTGGCATCGTAGCTCGACGAAATCTGGATGTCGGCTTGGAGGTCGCAATGCTGGCCGCCTCCGAGCTTGACCTGGGTCATGCTGGCGCCGGCCTGGTCGTTGCTGGCTTGGACCTTCCACGGTGGAAAGTTCTTCTGGTCGAAGCAATCCGGCTTGTCCGCGCGCGCGTGCCTCGGCCAGGTGACAAGGCGCGCACCGGCGCCGGCGGCGATCAGGAGTGCGAGCGCGCGGCGGCGCGTGTGTTTGAGCATGAACGGGCCTTGTGAGTTGACAGGGATTTTTCGCCGGGAGACTAGCAAAGACAGTACCCGAGCGGGAGACGTTTGAAGAAGCGCGTCCGGGAGACCTGTGCCTGGTCGTGCCGCCGCTCTCTCGCAGGCGAATGGAGCCTCGGAGGCTCCAACCGCCCATGGCCTAAACTACTTCTTGGCGCACGTCACCACGACCTTCACGTCCGAACCTTGGCCGGCCGAGCAAGACGCGCTCTTGCCTTCAGGTCCCACCTGCAAGGGATAAGACACATAGGTTCCCGTGCAGATGGCGCCGATCATGACTTCGTCTGCCTTGCACGAAACAGTCTCGCCCGCTCCTACCGGGTCGAGTACGCGTATACCTGAGCTTCCAGTCTCGCCGGGATCACCCTTGTCACCCTTGTCACCCTTGTCGCCCGCTTCGCCTTCGTCGCCCTTGTCGCCTTTCTCCCCCTTCTCGCCTTTCCCGCCAATTTCGCCCTTCTCACCAGGCGGACCCTTCTCGCCCTGAGGACCTTGCTCTCCAGCCTTCCCTTGCGGGCCGATCGGTCCTTGCGGCCCTGGCGCGCCTGGCGGTCCAGCCGGACCCTCGGGACCTTCCTCGCCTTTGGGCCCCCCCGGACCCTTCGGACCCGGAGGACCGGCCTGGCCTTGCGGGCCCGCCGGACCGGGATCACCTTTCGGTCCTTGCCAGTCGCCGCAGCCGACCAGCAGCAATACGATAAGGCAAGCGAGTGATGTCGCAACACTACGCATGGTTCCCCCCTTCCCGACGTTATTGAGGTGCCGGTTAAACGCTCACAGCGGCCCTTTTGTTCTTGGATCCAGCGTGATCTTGGGGCAGCGCGCCGCAAACATTCGGCGCAAATGAAGCGCGCATGACGCGCGCTTCACCTGTCGTTTTCGGGAAGGATAATCCAGGCTCGGCACAAGAGATCTCACCACGAGCCCTGGAAGGTTAGGCCGGCATCGCCCGATCCTCTCTGGGAAACATTGGCGTTGCCGCCGCGGCCGAACTGGAACACGCCGTAGGCATTGTTCCGGCCGGACTGGGTCAGGGTCGCAGTGTGGTTCCGGCCGCGCTGATATACGAGGCCGTAATTGCCCGAAGCCGACTGGCTGATGGCCGCGGCGTTGCCGCGGCCCCTCTGGTCGACGCGGGCGTGGTTCTTGCTCTTCAGGTCGTTCACGTAGCCGTAGACTTGGAGCCCGTGCCTCAGATAGTCGGCGCTCTCACCCTTCGGCGTTACCGTGAAGCTGAAGCTGCCGGCAGTGGCGGGCGGGACGGCCGCGCCCGCAATGACTGCCGCGACAAGACCGGCTCTGGCGGTGGATTTAATCATGGTTATTCTCCTTGTTTGCGGGTCTTACTAGAGCGAGGTGTCGTCGCCGACTTTGCGTGTGCAGTCGGTGCCACCACCGTCCCAATGCACGGTCAGCGTGGCGCTATACCTACCCGGGCTCAGCGACACGGTGCCGAGCGAGCTCTCCTCACCGGGCCCTACTTCGAACTCGCCGCTCTGGTGGATGTCCGAGTCGCCTCCGCCTCCGCCTTGCGCGACGTGCAACTCATATGAGCCCGCGAGGGCGGTCGGCGCGGAGACAACGCCTTCAAGCGTTACGCTTTGGCCGCTCTGATCGACGCGAATGTCGCAGGAGGCGCCGCCGCCGCCCGCTGCGCCCCAGGCGATTCCGACGGGCAGCGCCAGGGCTGTCAGGAATGTCACGATGGGAGACATGAGTTTGTCCTTTCCTCTTGTCATAGGTTGCGTTCGATCGGCGTCAGTCCTGAACCACGACCGAGATGTTGCCGCGACCGGCCTGGGAGACATTGGCGTGGTTACCGCGCCCGGCCTGGATCACGCCGATCGCGTTTCCATGGCCATCCTGGGCGGTGACCGCGGTGTGGTCGCGCCCGAACTGGGCGATGCCGGCGATGTTGCCGCGCCCGTGCTGATAGGCGGTGCCGGAGTTGCGGACGCCCTGCTGGCCGATGACCACCTTGTTGCGGTAGCCGGTCTGCCCGCTGATCGCCGTATTGACGCGCCCGCGCTGATAGAGCGTCGCGCGGTTCTTACGGCCGTGCTGCCCGACGCCAGTCGCGTTGCCGTAGCCGGATTGCTCGATCGAGACGTAGGAGCCGGCATGGGCAGGTGTGAAAGCGACGCCCAAAGTCAGGGCCGCCGCGCCGGTGATGAAGAGAGTACGTAGCTTCATGGTGCTTACTCCTTATGTTGCGCGGTGCCGCGAAGTCGCGACGATCCGCATCTGCTTCGAGTAAGCCCGTTCTAGCGGAGCCGCCTTGAAGTGCCGCTGAACGCAACATTCATCACGCGTTCACGCCGATGCGCGCGTCGCGCGAGCCGAGACGATGCTCGAGACAGAATCTGAAAGGAAGTCGGTGGAGCGTCTCGCGCGGCTTAGGCGATTTCGCGGCTCGCGATGCGGCGGCGCTTCGCGCCCGTTTTGCATATCATGGCCTCGTCGCGATGGCTCGAGCCGACGAGATCGGCGAGCGTGTGCTTGTCGAGCACTGCCGTGAAGGCTCCCAAGGCCTCGCCAAGGAAGCGGTTGATGGGCGCCGCATGCTTGATGCCGCATTCAGGCGGCGTGCCGCCGACGCATTCCGCTTCGACATTGGTGGTTTCGGTGACGCGCAGCACGTCGCCGATGCTGATCTCGGACGCAGGCCGCGCGAGCTTCAGGCCGCCCGCGCGTCCGCGCGTGGTGGTGACGAAGCCTGCGCGCACGAGCATCGGCATGATCTTCGCGACGTTGTATTCCGTGATCCCATCGAGCCGCGCGATATCGCCCGCACGCACGTGGTTTCCGTCGGACCGCGCGCAGTGAATAAGAATGCGGAGAGCGTAGCTCGTCTGCTTGGTTAGTCTCATGGGTTCGCGACGGAATTATACCAAACCACCGGGCGGGAGCGTCAACATCGCAAACTTGTGATCTCGACGCGGCCGGGTGGCGAGGAGGCCGCTCGGCCAGTATATGCCCACCAAGCCCAATGTGGTAGCGTCGTTCCGTGGCACTCCTCATCGCGCTCCACGTCCTCGCCGCCGTCGTATGGGTAGGCGGCATGTTCTTCGCCTATATGGTTTTGCGTCCCTCGGCGGGGTCGCTCGAACCGGGGACTCGGCTGCATTTGTGGCAGGGAGTCTTCCGCCGCTTCTTCCCGTGGGTCTGGGCGAGCATCGCTCTCCTGCTCGCCAGCGGCTACGGCATGCTGTTCCTGCATTTCGGAGGCTTCGCGGCCGTTCCCCTGCACATCCACGTCATGCAAGGCATCGGCATCGTGATGATGCTTCTGTTCCTGCATCTCTTCTTCGCGCCTTGGCGCAGGTTCAGAGCTGCCGTGGAAAGGGAAGCGAATCCCGAGGCCGGCAAGCATCTCGGCCAGATTCGTCAGATCGTCGCGATCAACCTCGTGCTCGGCCTCGTCACGATAGTCGTAGGCGCGAGCGGCCGGTTCTGGTAAAGCCACCTGGCGAGCCGCTCGCGAAATCGTTGCACTCGACCAGCCGGTCATTCAGTTCGCGTTATCGGAGTTCGAGCTATACCGCCGAGCGCGCAGGCTTCGCAGCCAACCTTCACCAGGAGATACCTAACGATGAGCGTCAACAAGAACACGCAGCCCAATCGCATGCGGAAATCCACTAAGCGGGTCTTGGTCGGTGAGACGCTGGAAGAGGAGGCTGCACGGCTCGCACGGGAGATCGCTGCCCATCCGGTGACCAAGTGCGAGCCTGGCGAGCATACCCCGTCGTCCCGGCCGGGATGGAGCAACAAGGCGTTCATTCCACTTGCCGAGCGCACCATCGCCGAGGGCATCGCAAAGAAGATGATGCGCAAGCCCTGAGACCCCCGCGCGCTATCGGATCGTCCTTGTTCGGGCTGCGAGGAAGCGGTCTGGCCCCTGAAAGGCTAAGATTTGGCTGGGGGACTTGGATTTGAACCAAGACTGGCCGAGTCAGAGTCCGCCGCATTCTCCTGAGTCTCAATCACTTTTTTGCAAAACGAACCCGAAAGCGCCAACGGCGCTCGCCGAGGGAGCCATTTTCTTTTTCCACAGGTTCAGTATCGGGGAGAACGCGCCGCCCAAACTCCGACGTCTCAATCGAATCGTGCAGGCGTCAAGCTGCCGAGAAGCGAAAAGCTCGGGTGAGTGCTTCCATTTTAGGGGGGCCTCGAATGGCAGGAGTGTGAGCCTTTGAGGGGTGGTCGCATTGTCCCTCGAGGCAACCAAGACGACGCCGCCAAGCGCGCACACTGGAAAACCTCTATCCCCTTCGGGTATCGAGCCCTGCCCGAATTTGTGCGGTTTCCTATGTTTTCTACGAACGGCAACTCACTAGGGAGATGTGTCTATGTATTTTAACCGAGTTCTTAGCAAAGTAGCCACCTGCATTGCCGCGGTCGTCCTGGCCGTCGGCCTATCGGCTCTAAGCCCCACCGGAAGCGAATTCGTCGGCAAATGGAAGACCGACGACGTCAAGGGCAAGCCGATGGAAATAGTCCTTTCGAAGGACGGCACCGCCAAGGGCACGCGCCAGGGTGAGGGCCTGACAGGCAAGTGGGAGGCCGGAAAGAACAATGTCGTCATCAATTGGGACTCCGGCTGGACCACCAAGATCGTCAAGAATGGCGATAAGTTCGCGAAGCTCGCCTACGAGGCGGGCAAGCCCGCCAAAGGGCGGCCGGACCATCGCTCGGCGGCTGTGAAGACCGGCATGCCTCGCAGCGCGATGGAGCCAGCAGCCGGGGCAAAGGCTCCGGAGAGCGGCGGCGAAGTGCCGAAGGCTCAGTAGCTCTCGACGTCAGGCGCGGCGCCGCCTCGCCCGCTCGATGTTCACGACGACGTCGGGAATCGTCAGGCGGAAGGTGGCGCCGCTATCTACCTTGGCTTTGGCCCGGCCGAGGACATGCGCGGCAAGTTCTGCAACGTCGGCGCCGCCTGGTACGCGAGAACCCATGCGAGAAGAAAGGTCGGCTCTACAGCGGCACCCGTGCCGACAAGGTGTGGACGCCGGAGCAGAGGGGGCGTTTCTTGCGGTGGCGTCCGCCCCGCTTTATCTGGCCTTCGTGCTCGCGATCTGGACAGGGCAACGGCAGGGCTTTGCTCAAACTGCCGTGGTCGGCATGGGATAAAACGCCGGTGCTGCCGAAGGCACCGGTTGGGCGAATCAAGCTCAAGCAGGGCAAGACGGGCACGACCGACCCCGTTGCCGTCTCTACCCCGAAGCGGCCGTACCCGCGCTATTGGTGCCGGATGCGGCGTGGCGTGGTTACGTCGACGATCACGTCTGCTTTTCGTTGCTTTTAGGCAGAATGCCGTAGGACAGCGGATTATCGCCGACGATCACGTCTGCTTTTCGTTGCTTTTAGACAGAATGCCGTAGGACAGCGGATTATCGCTGCGCTGCCAGGCAACGTCGCTATTTGTCGGGGATACGAATCTCTTGCTCCGTCGTATCGACGACGAATATGGCCAGCAACCGAGCAGGCTTCGTCGAGCTGGCGTTGGCGCTCACCTTATGGTGGTCGCCAGGCATCTCCGTCCAGCTTTCTCCAGCCCTGTAGACATGCTCGGGCTCGTCGTTCACCTTGCTACGAATCTCACCTTCCAACACGGTTGCGTAGATGAAGGCCGAGGAGGGGTGGCGATGTGAGGGCGACGCGGCACCTGGACCGTATTCAACGAGCACTGCACGCATGCTCTGACCTGGCACGTTGGGCAACTCGCGTTCAAAGACTTTCGACACTTTCGACACTGGGGCATTCGTCTCCTGCGTTACCACATTTGTCGATAGCAGTGAGGTGCCTGCCAGCAGCAGCAAAGAGATTTTCTTCACGGTGACTCTCCTTTTGATGAGGGAGTTCAGCATTAGGCGCGTGCCCAATCGGCAAAGCGTGTCGGTCCAGCAATGAAATGGCCCGAGGGGGCAAGGCCGCCTTTGTCGAGGACCGCTCCGAAGTACTTCGCATCGGGTCGGGAATGACCTTCCGCTCGTCGCCCATGGACGACAGAAACGACTGGATGAACTCGGCCATGCTAGAGGCTTCAGGACCCGCCAGCTCGACAAAGCCATTCTTCGGCTGCGCAGTCGCGATCTCAGCCAGAGTAGCGGCCACATCATCCGCCGCGACAGGCTGAAACTCGGAAGGCGACATATAGACGACGTTCCCCTCCGTACCACCGTCCGCGATCGCATTGAGAAACTCAAAGAACTGCGTCGCGCGCAACACCGTGTAAGGGACGCCGCCAGCTTCGATTAGCCCTTCCTGGACGCGTTTTGCACGCAGGTACCCGCTGTTGGGGATGCGATCCGAACCAACCACCGATAGTGCGATGTAGTGGAAGACGCCTGCTGCCGCGGCGGCGCCTAGCAAGTGCCCCGTCGACCTCCGAAAGAATTCCAGAACGGCATTGTCCTCGAACGACGGGGAGTTCGTGACGTCGACGACGACGTTCGCTCGGGTCAGTACCTCCCTGAGGCCCTCGCCTGTGAGGCTATTAACCCCGGTAGATGGCGAAGCCGACGTGGTGTCCGCCCGACTGGAGCTTAATTGCAAGTATGCGACCGATGAGGCCGGTCCCGCTATGATTACGACTTTCATTTCTAGTCTCCAAGGAACGAAGTTGCCATAGCGCGGGTAATATTTAGCACCGCCTTGCGCCGATCGACGTCGCTAAGTGCCGAGGGCAGCCGCCACAGATTGAGCCATAGTCGTCGCCATCAGCAACACCCGCGCCCGCCAAGTAGCTGGGCTGGGTGCGCCGTGCAGATACCTGCAATGACATGCGCGATGTCGGCGGTTTGCTCGCGTCCAACCTTTCCGTCTTTGAGGTCGATATCGTACGCGATTTCTGCGATCGCCTGCAGGGGTGCCTCGCTTAGTACAATGCAGGACTTCGAATGAACATTTGTCTGGACCCTGATCGCCGGACGCAGTGAGTATGCGAGAGTGCCGACTCTTTCGAAGATCCTCCTTTCGCTCCTATTCTTCGCAGGAGCGACCTTCGCGGCTTTCTGGTCCGGAATCGTTCCACAAGCACTCAGTCCGTTGAGCCCCCTCTCGCTGGATAAGGGAGATCAGTGGTTCGTAGATTTAAGGCTCGCGGCACTGCGCAGAGATCCCACACTCTGCCGGTCAATACTGAAGCAACCCTATGTGAACGCGATACCGGTTGCTGACAACCCGCCGGAGAATGGTTGCGGTTGGGCAAACAGCTTCGAGTTCAGCGAGATCGGCGGCGCACGAATAAGTGTCCGGCCGTTAACCTGTGAGATGGCCGCGGCACTAGCATTGTGGGCAAGGTACGAACTGCAGCCCGCAGCGATGGCCATTTTCGGCCACCCCGTTGTAAAAATCGATCACCTGGGGACGTACAGCTGCCGCAACATCGAGGGTAAGAACAGACGTAGTGAACACGCCTCGGCGGATGCGATTGACATCTCTGACTTCACGCTCCGGGATGGCCGGAAGATATCCGTCCTGCATCACTGGCGGAGCGCACGGCTTGAAGCCACGTTTTTACGCCGAATACAGCGCGCAGCCTGCCGCTATTTCCGCGTCACGCTTGGACCAGAATACAACGCGGCTCACGCCGACCACTTACACTTTGACCGCAGCGTTTTCTGGAGCTGCAGGTAGGATTGTTAAAGGGGGCTCAAAAAGGATTTGGCGTCCGATGGCTCGGCAATCGCATACCGATGTTTGCCAGATCGTGGAAGCATCTCCTTAAGGGCAAGTGTGACCGGCGAGCGCTGCGGCGTTCGGACTCTCTGTGCAACCCTCAAGCTCAGTCGCTCCAGCAGATTCAAACGATCAGTTGAATTGCTCGAAAATCCGACAGCGCCTATTTCTCAGAACGTCTGGTTGGGGTGGTAAACCCTCCCGTAGCAGGCTTCCTTCGCCACTTAGTAAGCATCACCCCTTTCAGGAGAGTAGAAGGTGTGCCTTCCAATGGGTCGTCCCTCGCCACGTGCCCATGATGGGAGTGAACCACCGCGCCTCTTCCGAACGATTGTTGGATTGAGGAAGTGTGTTGCCCCTACGGTAGGATCAGGCATCTGCCCGCTAAGAACGGCATCCGCAATCATTGCTGCACTTTTATAGCGCGGATCACTCGGGGAAAGCCCCTCTATCTCCCTCCGTCTCCTCATCCATGGCTCGAACTGACCCGGATGTGTCACCACAGCCTTGATGTTGTCACCCCATCTGCCCCTCCTCTTACGATTGAGGCCCACATAGGCGACCGCAACCTGCCCCACCTCAGTGTCACCGGACGCCTCAAAGGCAATCGTTCTGATAAGGTAGTCACGCTCGTAAGCCGCCTGCCGGAGTTCGGAGCCCCAGAAAAGAGCCAAGACCATCAAAGCAATGATAAAGAATGGGGTGTTACCCATTTTGTCGCCTGCGGCTCGCAATTCTCGAATCAGCCATTGCCTGAGTATAGCGCGCAGCCGCTTCGTTGGCCTCGGCGCTTGGCGACCCCTAGGCCCTACTTGTTGGACTTCAACTTTTGTCCGCATTATTTCCAGAAGGCGCGGGGCGCACATAAAGCGTCCCGCCACGCCATGGCTGCTGCTGCCGGCCGCGGCAAGGGGGAGGGTGGCGAGGAAGTCACAAGGCAAGCTACTGGGAGAGGCTGGCCAGTAACTAAAGGTTTATGTACGCCTACGAGCTGTCAGGGGAGCCACGCGTCTAAGAGCCCAACACCTAACTCTGGGGCACTGGCGGCACGGGGCCACCAAAAGCGTTTCCTCTCTTGGGGGCGTTTAAATGTCGTTGGTGGTATTGCTCGCGGCTTGATCCAGTCCCTATACCGCCGGTCGCTTATATCTCGATTTCTGCGGCCAGCACGCTTGGTGAGTTGCGCGTGGGTCTCCACGCGGTGCAGCGCGTTCGCCTCCACTGTTCCCGCGACGAGTGACCCAATACGCGGCCGAGCTAGGGCCGGAAGGAACCTCAAGCACGCCGACAAGTTATGGTGTGGCTCGCGGGGCGAAGTCCTGGTGAGCCGAGGCTCAAAGACGCAAGCGCCGGCGTATCCCTTAAGCCAGGGCGGCTTGACGTGGCGGAATTCCTATGCCTCCCCGATCGGTCCTTCCCGTGCTCACATCACTGTCGGACACTCGCACCGCTACCACTCTGCAAGGGCTTTTGATCGCGAGTATCGTAATTGCCGCGCTCTATCTCGGCCGCGAAGTCCTGCTCCCCCTTGCTCTCGCCGGTCTGCTGAGCTTCGTGCTCACCCCGCCGCTTCTGTTCTTGCGGCGCATCAAGCTGCCACGCGTGCTCGCGGTCGGCGTCGTGGTCAGCATCGCCTTCGCCCTCATCTTCGGTTTCGGCTGGCTCATGTCGCGCGAGGTAACGCGACTCGCTGCGGACCTACCGACATATCAGAATGTGCTTTCCGAGAAGATCGAAAGCTTCCGCGAGCAAACCGCGCAATCAACGGTGTTTCAGCGCGCAGGGCAGGTTTTAAGCGAGCTACAGAAGCAGCTCAGTGAGCCGCGCGAGGAGGTACCGCCGCCTGAGCCTAAGCCCGGCACGAAGGCCGAACGCCCCGACGATAAGCCCATGCCGGTCGTCATACGCGAGCGTGATCCGACGGCAATGGAGCTCTATCAACGCATTGCCGGCACGCTTCTGCCGCCCCTTGCCACGGCGGGCATCGTGCTGCTCTTCGTCGTCTTCATTCTGCTCCAGCGGGAGGATTTGCGCGACAGGCTGATCCGGCTGTTCGGTGTTTCGGACTTGCAGCGGGCCACCTCAGCTCTGAACGATGCGGCCTCGCGGCTGAGCGGCTATTTTCTGCGCCAAGTGCTGATCAATTCGGCCTATGGCGCCTTTGTCGCCGTAGGACTTTGGCTTATCGGCCTTCCAAACCCGATCGTCTGGGGCGTGCTCGCGGGGCTTATGCGCTTCGTGCCGTTCATCGGTTCATATATCGCCGCGATCCCCCCGCTCATGCTCGCCGCCGTGGTCGATGCCGGCTGGTCGACATTCCTCATCGTGCTTACCTTCTATGTCGTGAGCGAGCTGACTATGGGCCAGATAGTCGAACCCTTGGTGTTCGGTCACGGCACCGGGGTCACGCCTCTCTCCGTGATCGCTTCCACCGTATTCTGGACCTGGCTCTGGGGCCCGCTCGGCCTGATCCTCGCCATGCCGATCACGGTCTGCCTCGCCGTTCTTGGGCGGCATGTCGAGGGGCTTGAGTTCTTCCAAGTCGCCTTGAGCGATGAAGCCGCGCTGACGCGTGAGCAGAGCTTTTATCAGCGCGCGCTCTCGGGCGATGCAGCTGAGGCGACTTATCAGGCCGAGCTCTGCCTCAACGACCAGAGCCTCGAGGCCTATCTCGACGGCGTGGCCTTGGGTGGCCTCAAGCTTGCCGAGCGCGATGCGAGGCGCGGCGCGCTTGACGCCGAGCAGGCCGAGAAGATTGCCGCAATAGTAACCGAGATGCTCGACAATCTTTCGGATTTCGAGCCGCGGCGCTGGTTCGCCGCGCTGCGCGAGCAAATGGAGAGCCTCAAACCCGGCGATGACGAAGAGGGGCAAGGGGGGCTTGCAGCCCTCGAAGACGCTTCGAGCGACAAAAATGCGACGCTGCCGGTGATTGACCGCGCCGATCTGGTGTCTGGCTGGGAGGTCGATGAGCCTGTGCTTTGCGTTGGGGGCCGTACTCTCCTCGACCGATCGGCGGCGGAGATGCTAGCCGAGGTGCTGAAGAAACGGGGTCTCGGCGCCAAGGCGCTCCCGACCGGGGCGCTCTCTGCCGACCATATCTCCTCACTTGCCCATACGGAAGCTAAACTCGTGTGCCTCTCATATCTCGGTCCCTCTGCGGGCCCCGCTCATATCCGCTATCTCGTGCGGCGCCTGCGCCACATCTTACCCAAGGGCACCTGCATCTTGGTCGGCTATTGGCATGATGAGACGGACGGCCAATCCGTCAAGGCGTTGCTCAATATTGCCGAAGCCGATGCCTACGCGACGACATTTGCGGAGGCAGTTACGTTCTGCCTCAACGCCGCCACTGGCAAGCTCAGGGACGAGGACGAAGCGGAGAGCGAATCCGCGGCCCAGTCCGCCGCTGCTCCGCCTAGGCGCAAAACGCTGAGGCGGAGCCTTAAGACGACGGCCAATTGAATACAACGCGGTCTCGACCAAGCTTCTGGTTCTGCTAGTGGGCGGCAGCGAAGAGGTTCTTCCTCCTGGCCCTGCATCCGGGATACAAAGATAGGTTCGGACCTAGTCTTCTTTTAGGTGTGGCCCCCGGTGCGGCGGCCTGACTTCAAGGCGCCAGCTGCCGCCGAGATCTCGCGGCGTCCCGTTCCTGTAATGCCTAGAAAAGGAGTTAAGGAAGAATAATCACGATGAGTGGAACGCCCATCAGCCACAACAGAATGCCAGCCAGGGGGCGCTATTATCGGCGGGGCGCTTGGCGCTATCGCCGTGTCCATGGTCCTGTTTACCGGGGGATCCGGTTTTGGCCTCTCGACTGTCGAGCCTTGGTCATTCGTCAACCGGGCACCTGACGCTTTCGCCATCGGTGCCGCCATCTGGCTGATAGTTATGCAGTGGTTGTCGGCAGGCTTCGGTGGTTATTTGGTCGGGCGGCTGCGTGCGAAATGGGTGGGCGTTCGCACCGACGAGGTCCTGTTCCGCGACACGGCCCATGGGTTTCTTGCCTGGGCGTTGGCCACGGTAATCGTGGCGGCGCTGTTTACGCTCGGCACGCTCGGGGCCAGCGCGGCGGTTGCGACCACCGAGGGGGCGCCGGCAGAGACGGCGGCGGCGCTGTCGCAGGAGGCGCGGGAAGCGGCCGCAAACTTCTCAATCGTCACGGCCATATCGCTTCTGGTCGGCGGTTTCATCGGCGCTGTGGCTGGAGGCCTCGGCGGCTATCACCGCGACGCGGCCTAGTTTCAGACGCTGCTGACTAAGTTTCCAGCCAGAACTGCACCCACCAAGAGTGCGACGACGGCTATAACGAGCTCTCCATTGGCTTGGGGGCTAGGCAGGCTGTTTCCTGCGTCGTCTTTGCATCCTTTTTCGATGCTTCTCGATTTCCTCGGGCTCCTTTCTATCTAGCGCCGCAAGCGCGGTCCGAGCCTTTTGCTGAACCCGCAAGAGCTCGTCCAACTTGCCGTGCAGGGCTTGAGTGTCCCGGTGTGTCGCGCGCTGAATGAACACCGTCATCATCCAGGTGGCGAGGACGGCTCCTGCATGAAAGTCGAAGTCCTTCGGATCTAAGATCAGCCATGCGAAGCCATAGGCGATGACCAAAAAGAACGTGGCGGGATGGGCCGCCCCGATACTAAGTTTCGTGAAGGCACGACCTAATTGCTCGAGCATGATAGATCCCCGCGTGTCTTTGATAAACTCGCGTGTCTTTGATAAACTAATGTCAATGGCATAGCAGTGGTTCATAAGCATCGTGTTTGTAATCGACAGCATCGTGTTTGTAATCGACGGTCCGCTACCAGACCTTCGTGCCTTTGCCAAAGCCCCAGGTTGGCGCGAGCGTGGCCGAGCAGGAAAAGGCGTCTTCTGCTCAATTCCGACGGGCATTCGGGGACCGAAAACGGCTTTCGGTCATCATGACGAAAGCGTGCAAACGATAGGGATTGTCGGCGTGACGTTCGCGACTTTCGTGGGACAGCTGTCACAAGACTCGCGTACCGCCCCCGGAGCCAATCTTTAGGCGCCTTCTAGAGGACGTCCGGCAGCTGCTCGTTGCCGCCTAGGCAGCGGGCTACGCGCTGCGGGTATTCCGCTTTGGAACGCTCTTCCGACAACATCGTACACTGAGGGGATAGGAGCGCATCACCTCTGGCAAGCGCGCAGTAAGCAACGTGAAGAAGCCCCGAACAAGGACGAACAGGGCTTCTCGTTCCTGTTTGGGGGAACAGATGACGGGAGGGTGTTCCGTCACCGCCAGTGAGACTGCTCTAAATTGTTCGCGGTTCCGAGCGGCTATTCTCAGAAAAACGCGGGGAGCCGGAGTCTTACTTGAGAG
>JBOHJE010000189.1:0-3859 GCA_050728375.1 Methyloceanibacter sp. | reverse complement strand
TGACGTCCACCTGCTCGGTCAGGGCGGCAAGCTTGGTCTCGGTCTCAGATAGCATTGCTTCGCTTGCTTGCACCCTCTTGCCCGCCTCGATCAATTCGCCGTTCAGCCGCGCCCGTTCTTCGGCGAGTGTCGCAAGGTCCTTTGTGAGCCCTTGCTCCTTGGCCTTGTTCGACTGCAGCTCTTGCTCGGTCTCCTGGAGACGCTTCTTGGCCTCATCGCGGGTGAGATCGTCCTCCGCCACGGCAGGCGACAGCCAGACACAAAGCAGCCCGGCAAGGAGAAAGGCAGATCGAAACCTTGGTATCTTGAATGCCAATCGATCGGATTGCGCCATGCGCCTTGGCCGTTCAAACCGATGGCACCGGAGGGATTGGGCAGAATCAAGGCAAAAACGCTTATGAATGCTTAACCTTCAAGTCTCTAGGCGCGGTGATAGGGGTGGCCCGACAAAATTGTCTCTGCCCGGTAGAGCTGTTCAGCCAAGACGATGCGCGCCAAGCTATGAGGCAGGGTCATGGGGCCAAACGACAAAATGCCATCGGCCTTGTCAAGAGCTGCCGCCCCGAGCCCGTCCGCGCCCCCAATGAGAAAGACGATCCCTGCGGCACCACTATCGCGATGCCTCGCCAGAGCTTGCGCAAATGTCTCGCTCGTCAGCTGACAGCCGATCCGGTCGAGACAGATGATTTTGTGCGAGGTGGGAACCCTGGCGAGCAGTGCGTCGGCCTCGGCGGCGCATCGCACGCTCGGCGATGAGGCCTTGGCCTCGGAGAGCTCGATACTGGTTAGCGGACTGAGGGCAAGCTTCCGGCCGAGCGCCTCGGCGCGGGCGAGATAATGCGCGTAGAGTTCACGCTCCGGCCCGGGTTTGAGCTTGCCGACGGCAGCGATCAGGAGCCGCATCGAGCCCCCTTGGCCAGCCAGCCGTCAAGCCGGATCGGGCGTCTGTCAGACCACCATCCGCTCCATTGGCCGGTCGGCGGACCACATTTTCTCGAGGTTGTAGAATTCACGAACCTCAGGCCGAAAGACGTGGACGATGACATCGCCAGCATCGATCAGCACCCAGTCGCACTGGGGCAGGCCTTCGACGCGGGCGCGGCCAATGCCTTCATCCTTCAGCTTCTTGATGAGGTGGTCGGCAAGTGCGCCGACATGCCGCTGCGAGCGACCCGAGGCGAGCACCATGTGGTCGCCGATCGAGGTTTTCCCTTTCAAGTCGATCACGACGACGTCCTCCGCCTTTCCGGCATCGAGCGTGTCGCACACGACATTGAGTATTCGATTCGGATCGGCGCGAAATGACGCAAATCCGTTAGGAGGCGTGCTGCGTGCGGCACCCTCTCTAGGTGAGCGCATGTTTGGATGGGTGTCCTTCTGCCATTGCTCCCGGAAGCGGCTCTAGCCACGTCTCGCGCATGATGCTGGAGAAGGCTCCTCTGTTGCCGCTTTGCCCCATAAACATAGTATGGCCGCCGCCTGCGTTTCAATAGCTAGTATCGGATCATCCTCTATCCGCATCCGCGCCGCTTGCCCGGGGCGCTCGCGCCCTGAGCCCGCAGGGCCGTCGAAGACGTCGCCGACAGCGGGTGACTGATGATCGTCCATGCGGGCGGCTCGATCAGAGCGAGGCCCAGCGCGTCCGTTTCGTCGACATGGTAGGGCGCGAATCGCTGCGCCGCCTGGCTCGCGCGGGCCTTGAGCCGAAATCCCGGACGATCTAGCACGGCGATCGGCACGGTCGCGAAAATCTCGGGCCAAGCTTTCCAGCGATGGAATTGCGCCAAATTGTCCGCACCCATCAGCCAAACGAAGTGAGCCATGCAAAACTGGGATCTCAGCGCCTTGAGCAGGTCGATCGTGTAACCGCTCTTGGCGCCGCCATCGAAGCCGGTGACGCGGATTCGCGGATGCGCCGCCACTTCCCTCGCAGCCGCTACGCGCTCGCCGAGGCCGCGCAGGTTCGCCACATCTTTCAGCGGATTGCCGGGGGTCACGAGCCACCAGACTTGATCCAGCCCCAGACGCTTCAGCGCGGTCAGGCTGATCCGGCGATGGGCGTCGTGCGGCGGGTTGAACGAGCCGCCGAGCAGGCCGATGCGCATGCCGGGCGCCGCCACAGGCACCTTTTCGGACGTGTTCATCGACCGCTTCGCTGGAGCATGAAGCGCTCCCTCTCCCCGGTGGCGTGAGGGGTAGCATTGCGTAGCTTTGCGAAGACCCATGTTTCACTTCCCGCTCCCCCCTCGTGGGGGAGCACGCTCGCGCGTTTTGCGCGAGCGGAGGGGGGCAGTTTTCTCCGCGCAGGGTACGGGCACTTTGCATTGACCCCCCTCCCTATCCTTGCGCCGCAAGGGGGGAGGGGAGAGACCGGGGCGAGCGGAACATCGCACATGATCAGTTCGTGCTCGATGATACGCGTAGCGGTCACATCAAGGGCGGGTCTGGCCGGAGCCGCGCACGACGTATTTGAACGTGGTGAGCTGCTCGACGCCCACCGGGCCGCGCGCATGGAACCGCCCCGTGGCGATGCCGATCTCCGCACCCATGCCGAACTCGCCGCCGTCGGCGAATTGCGTGGAGGCGTTGTGCAACACGATGGCGCTGTCGACGCGCGCCAGAAATGCATCCGCGGTCGCCTGATCGTCGGTGACGATGACGTCCGTATGCTGCGAGCCGTAGGTCGCGATGTGGGCGATCGCTTCTTCGAGATCGTCAACCACCTTCACGGCGATGATGGGGGCAAGATATTCGGCGCTCCAATCGTCCTCGGACGCGGCCTTCACGCGGCTGTCCGTGCGCTGCGTTTGGGGATCGCCCCTCACCTCGCAGCCCGCGTGGATAAGAGCATCGACCAACGGCTCGAGATGCGTCGCCGCCACTTCGCGGTCGACCAGCATCGTCTCCGCCGCGCCGCAAACGCCGGTGCGCCGCAGCTTGGCGTTGAGAACAATATTGCGCGCCATGTCGACATCGGCGTGTTTGGCCACGTAGACGTGACAGATGCCCTCGAGATGCGCGAACACCGGCACGCGCGCTTCTTCCTGCACGCGCGCGACGAGGCTCTTGCCGCCGCGGGGCACGATCACATCCACCGCACCCCCGAGACCGGCGAGCATGAAGCCGACTGCCGACCGATCCACCGTGGGCACGAGCTGGACCGCCGCGGCCGGAAGTCCGGCATCGGTCACGGCCTCGGTCAGGAGATTGGCAATCACGAGCGAGGTGAGGAAGCTTTCGGAGCCGCTCCGCAGGATCGCGGCGTTGCCGGACTTGAGGCACAGCCCGGCGGCGTCGGCCGTCACGTTCGGCCGACTCTCATAGATGATGCCGATGACACCGAGCGGCACGCGCACGCGCGAGATCTGAAGGCCGTTGGGCCGTGTCCACGAAGCGATGGTCTCGCCAACTGGGTCGTTGAGGGCCGCGATCTCGCGCAAGCCCTTGGCCATTGCCACAACCCGCACGCCGTCGAGCCGCAGGCGGTCGAGAAACGCTGGGTCGCGTCCCTTCTTCTGAGCCGCCTCGACATCCTGGCGATTGGCCTCGACGATCTTCTCGGAACCCGCTTCGAGGCGCGCCGTCATGCGCGAGAGCGCCTCGTTCTTGATCGCGGTCGAGGCGAGCGCAAGCTCCGCCGCCGCCTCGCGTGCGACACGGCCCACATAGAGCATCATCGGCTCCAGACTCGCTTCCGGTCTTTCGGCCGTGGCGGACATTCAAGCTAGCCTTTGCGGTTCAAAGTCATGTCGTCCCGATGGATCAGCTCGGGGCGACCAAAGTAACCCAGTATCTCGGCGATTTCGCCGCTTTTGCGGCCCATTATAGCTTTGGCCTCCTCGTGACCATAGGCCGTGAG
>JBOHJE010000188.1:0-6291 GCA_050728375.1 Methyloceanibacter sp. | reverse complement strand
TCATCGCGCTCCTTGTTCCAGATGGAACGGTAGGCCTCGCCGCTCTTGGACGGTCGCGTGGTGAGCACGATGCCGTTCAGGATCACCCACCAGACTGCGCGATTAGTCTCGATGACGCGCCTATCCGACAGAAATTCCTTGAGGTAACGGCGCATGGGCCAATAGCCGGTGCCGTCCGGCGTGCCGAGATTGACGAGAAGCACGCCGATCTTGCCCGACTTGCTTGACGGACGCGGGGCCTTTGCGGGCTCGGAGCCCGCGGCGAAATCTTTGCCGCGCGCGCTTTTATTCATGAGAAAGCTCCATGAAGCCTAGATAGAGCATCCACCGCCCACCGCCTAGGGCCGGGACGCGCGCCGCCGCCAGACGCGTAATACCGGCGTCTTCCCCGGCCGCGTCATGCCGGGCTTGTCCCGGCCAACCACGATTTGCACTCGGTACTGCCGACAATTCGTGGATGTCCGGCACTTAGGCCGGGCATGACGGTTCAATTTGGGCCCGGTAGCCGAGCTAGTTTCTCCGCATCCGAGAGTATCGTTGCATGGTCGAAGGCGAGCATTAATTTTCTCCAGTCGGCGACCCACTCGGCCGCTTCCGCGTCGTCACCGGCGACAGCCGTTTGCGCCTCAGGGAGCCGGGCGAGATAGGCCACGGCCACGGTATGCCCGCGCGGGTCGCGGCCTGGATCTGAGTAAACGCCGACCAGTTCGAGATAGTTGAGATCGAGCCCAACCTCCTCGCGCACCTCGCGCCGGCAGGCCGCCTCCACCGTCTCTCCCATATCAACAAAGCCGCCGGGCAGCGCGAACGCTCCCTTGAACGGCTCGTTCTTGCGGCGGATCAGAAGAACCCGCCCGTCTGCGTCGAAGATCGCGCAATCCGTCGTGAGGGCCGGTGTCTTCGGCAATCCCAATCAAGCCTCCATTGTTTCCCGTCATTCCGGCGTAAGCCGGAATCCAGACTGGCAGGCACCGGTCTGGGCAATACTGGATACCGGCTTTCGCCGGTTGACGCGGGCGGGGAGAGGACGACCAGCTGCATCGAGGAGACCTCCATTGCTGGCATGCGCCTCCTCGATCGTGAACGGGGGTAGGGGCAGTATCCGCGTTTCGGCCGCGGGGAGCTAGTCCTCGGAAAGGCGGCGGGATTCCTTGAGTGCATGCCGAGCAAATAAGCAAGAAAATCGAAGCGGCATTCTCTCGCCCTCTTCACTTAGAGATGCGAGTTGTCCGGCGATGTCTCTGGCGGCCTCGCTTGGAGTTTCCCCGTCCCTGCCCGTGCCGCTAGGTTCAGACATAACTCCCCTGTCCGATGCCTCTGTTCGGTCCCCGAAGGCTCCGAAGCAGCGTTCCAGTTAAGTGGCCACAAACCGATATGCTCCGTATACCGCGTTTCTACGGAGGCCGCGGCCGCTCCTACCGATTCCTGCAACACGACACTCACCTGAGACAGCGACCTCGGCCCGCACTTAAAGGCAGGAAGCGCCGCTAGAGCATGATTGCATCTGACCCGATTAACACCACCACGTCATCGCCGGGCTTGTCCCGGGCGATCCATTCCATTTGCCCCTCCTCGTTTGCTGAGACGCAACGGACTGGATGCCCGGCTCAAGCTTGCCCTCGGGCAGCGACCCGAGAGACCGGGGCATGACGACTTCAGTATGAGTCCAGCACGTCACGAATCGCGCGGCTGGGGCACGATCCGGATGTAAGGCCGCGGCGACTTCCATCCGTCGGGATAGATCTTCTTGGCCTCGTCGTCGGACACCGAGCCGGCGATGATCACCTCGCCGCCTTGCGTCCAGTTCGCGGGCGTCGCCACGCGATGCTTAGCGGTGAGTTGCATGGAATCGATTACGCGCAGCACTTCATCGAAATTGCGGCCGGTGGTCATCGGATAGACGAGGATGAGCTTGATCTTCTTGTCGGGGCCAATGACGAACACATTGCGCACGGTCTGATTGTCGGCAGGCGTGCGACCTTCGGAGCTGCCGCCCGTGTTCGCCGGCAGCATACCGTAGAGCTTGGCGATCGAAAGATCGGGGTCCCCGATCATGGGAAAGTTGGGAGCTGCGCCTTGCGTGTCCTTGATGTCATCGGCCCACTTCTTGTGAAGCTCGACCGGGTCAACGCTGAGACCGATGATCTTGACGCCGCGCTTGTCGAACTCGGGTTTGATCCTCGCCATGTAGCCGAGCTCGGTGGTGCAAACCGGCGTGAAGTCCTTCGGATGCGAAAACATCACAGCCCAGGAATTGCCGAGCCAGTCGTGGAAGCGGATCCGACCTTCGGTCGTATCGGCCTCGAAGTCCGGCGCGGTGTCGCCGAGTTGGAGTGCCATCGTCTTACCTCCATCGCTAAAGGGAGGGCCTGGGCCTACCCAAGCTCCAGTCCCATGGCCATAGATTTAGGATGCCTTACTCACTGATCGCAATTCTCTGCGACAACAAAGAAATGGCATTCTCAGGTTCAGGTCAGCAAGAGCATGGCCGTACCGGAACCTCGCCGGATCGCGCATAGCCCGCCCGAGCATTTGGCTGGAGTAGCTGACCCGGCCTGTTAGTGCGCGGCAACGAGAAGCCGCCGAAGCTCAGGCGACTTGGCGCTCCAGATCGCCTCCCTCCCGCACCTCCTCGATGATCTTTGCCGAGAAGGCCTCGAGGTCGCCGGGATTGCGGCTGGTGATGAGGCGTTGGTCCGCGACCACCTCCTTGTCGACCCAGCTCGCGCCCGCGTTCTTCACGTCGGTCGCCATGGAGTGACTGGACGTCATCTTGCGGTCCTTGGCGATGCCCGCCTCGACCAGTACCCACGGCGCGTGGCAGATCGCCGCTACCGGCTTCTTGCTCTCATAGAAGCCGCGAACGAAAGCGACAGCATCCTCGTCGGCACGCAGTAGATCGGGATTGATCTGGCCGCCGGGGATAACGAGCGCGTTATACTCGTCGATGGCGACGGCGTCGATGGTGCGGTCCACCTCGATCGGCTCGCCCCAATCGCCGTTGCTCCAGCTCCAGATTTCTCCGACCTTGAGGGACACGATATCGACCATGGCGCCGGCCTCCTCGAGCCTCCGCTTTGGCACCATCAGTTCCGACTGCTCGAAGCCGTCGGCCGCCAGCATCATGATTCGCTTGTCGCTAATGTCCGCCATGCAACTCTCCTTGGCTTGGCTATGCTGATGAACGCGCGGGCCAGCCGATTGTTTCGGAGGGCTGCCGGCGAAGCGCCGATCAGAACGGCCTTTCCGGACCGAGAGATGCCGCAAATAACAGCAGGCCTGACAAGAGCACGACCATCGCGCCGCCGATGGCACACGTCGTCCATACGGCTTCGGCCCAATGGCCATTGTTCCCGCCGAGCCTGAGCGCAAGCTCACGCGAGCCGAGAGCCATCGTCGCAAGTACGGCGACCGTTACGGCGGTGCCCAGCGCCATGGCGAAGGTGGCGGCAACGCCGGCCCAGAAGAGTCCTTGGGTCAAGGCGAAGATAAGAACCAGGATGGCGCCCGAGCACGGCCTGATGCCGACCGAGACGACCCCTGCCGTCGCCTTCCGCCACGAGAAGGGCCCCGCGAGATCCCGCGCATCGACAATACGGTTGCAGGTCTCGCCGTGCGCATGGTGATGCGCGTGACCATGCTCGTGATGCGCGCGATCGTGGTCGTGATGCTGCGCGCGATCGCGCGCCTGATGTTGCGCCGGATTGCGCCAGCCGCACCACAGCCGCAAGACCTGGTTCGCCAGCAGATAGAGTCCTACAAGCGCGATGAGCGCGTAGCTTACCGTCTCGAGATGGCTGGTTCACTCGTTGACCTGAAACCCCGTCGCCTTTAGCCCAAGGAACAGGATGGCGACCAGCGCGACGGCCGTGAATGCCTGAACGCCGCGGCCAGAAAGGAGATCAGGATGCCCCGCCGCACGGTCTCCTCATTGGCGATAACGTAGGACGAGATCATCGCCTTGCCGTGCCCGGGACCCACGGCGTGAACCACGCCATAAACGAAGCTCAAGCCCGCGAGCAGCAGGCCGGCGGCGAGCGCATTACCGCTTTTCAGTCCCTTCACCGCGCCGGCCAGTTGTCGCTGCATCTTCTGTTTGCGTCTGAACGACCCAACTCACCAAGCCGCCGAACGGGCCCTCCGACCGCAGCGCCACGGTCGAGGGGGACGCAAACGCGGGTGGCGCCGCCTTCTGTTGAGACGAAGGGCCGAATGCGGAAGGCGGCCTTGTCTCTGCCGCCGCCACATTCACCGTGAGCAGGAGCATTATGAGCGCGAGTGCCGCGGCGAGGCTCCATGCCGATGACGCGCCGGCTAGGGAGCGCTGCATTGCACCGTCACCGTCTGCGCGAACTGCGAACCGTAATCCGAATTTGGGCCGAGCTGGCTGAAGAAGGCCTCGCTGAGCGCCTTCGCGTCCTCCTGGCTTTCTGGGTCGGGTTTGTCGGTTGCGGCATTACAGCCGGGCGCCGGACTGCCCGACATCTTCACGGGCGAGTTCGTCGCGAACCCGAAAGCCACGAAGAAGGATGGGTCATAGACATCGACCAGAACTTTTTTCGGCCGGGGATCCAGCGGCCGTTCGAGCGGAAGCGTAAAATGCAGCGTGAGGACCGAGTTGTCGTATTCGACCCAGTAGTCGGTCGGCGGCTTTAGCGGCAGCAGCGTGTCGTCGTTGCCAACGTGAAGGTAGGTGAAGTAGTCGAACTCTTGAAGGGACTCGACATTCACCTGGGCCAGAGGCACGAGTTCCTCCTTCGAATAGACTCCGTCGCCATCGGCATCGAGCCCCTGCACGGCCATGGACGTATAGAGTTCATCGAAGGTCCAGGCATGCCGGATCGCCGCGATCTTGTTGTCCGGGCCGAACACGATTTCCGAACGGACCGTTGCCCACACATGGGGATGCGCGTCGGCGCCGGTTCCGGTGACGCAAGAGGCCACGCCTGCGAATAGAATCGTGAGAAGAAGCTTGCGCCCCTTTAGACCGGGCTGCGACACGATCTGAGCTCCCTTGAAGGTGAGCTGTGCTTACGCGCGAATTATGGAGGATTGGGGGTTTGGCCGCTATAGCGCCTCAGCCGCGCATCCAGCGAAGCCGGAAGCAATGTCGAAAAGCGGGTCCAGCTCCATTTTCAGCAGAACTGGACCCAGCTGATTCTCGGGTTGGCTTAGTTGCCAGCCGCCTTGAGCTTAGCCGAGACTCGGCCAAACAGGCTCGCAAGATCGGGGCCGACCGCATTCACAGCCACGATGATGGCGACTGCGATGCCGGCGGCGATGAGGCCATACTCGATGGCCGTGGCGCCCGACTCGTCCTTGACGAAGCGTGCAATTGAAGTCCTCATTTTTTGACACTCCCTTGATTGGCTTTCACAGGCCCCGCACCGCGTTCCGTGGTGGAACCTGACGCGGAAGCTAACATCGGCCCGTTAGATACACGTTAAATCAATAGAACAGACACAAGGGGTTTATGATGAATAAATCCCAAATGTCCGCGGGCGTGAATTGAGCAATTGAGGGGATTTTTGCTTCAAATTTATCGAAGCTTGCTAGGACCTTTACTGGGCATTTACCAGAGGACGACAACTTGGTGCCGACAGGGACTCTTTGATAGAGATCCGAAACGTCTTCGTTGAGCATCCAAATACAGCCGTGGGAAACTTCCTGTCCCGCCGTCCACGGCGCATCGATTCCCTGGATAATGTAGGATCGCTCTTTGCTGGGGCAGGACATAATAAGGGCGGCGGTGGCTGAACCTGACGATGATGGTGCCGGGCTCGGCCCGGCGGGGAGGTGCCGGCTCAGCGTCTGCGGCTGGTAGTTGGCCCCGCCCAAGAAGTCGAACAAACCGGCCGAAGCTTGGCCTGAGAGGACGAGCAGCACGGCAATTGCGGCCGCGGCCAGAACCACGGACCGGCGAGCGAGGATACGCATCACAAAACCCCCTCGAACTGTTCGGTTTTTGTCCGGTGATTCTAGTTAAGTCTCGGAAAGGTCTAGCGGAAGGGGCTCCCTTGACTCGATCCCGACTCAAGGTTAGAACAAAACAGGAACTAGTGAGGTGCAGTGTGCGTAACGACGTTCCAGGCGGCGATAGTGGTGGACTCGTTCCGCCGGCTGGCGTTGAGAGAGCAGGCGGACCATCGGGGAAGGTCTTGATTGAGCGGCTGCGGGCTCAGGTCCGGGCGCTCGAACAGGTTCCCGTGTCCTTGGCCACACCCCCCGCGCCGGGCGCGGCCCATCCCGGACCCGCCTGCTCTCTAACTTTCGTTATTCCTACCCCTCACC
>JBOHJE010000187.1:0-14186 GCA_050728375.1 Methyloceanibacter sp. | reverse complement strand
AGAGGCCGTACATGCTAAACAAGGACGAGCGGAGAGAGGCCGTACATGCTAAACTGAATTCGGTGATCGTTCCCTGCGGTCACCCCTTTGGTTAGAAGCCCCCGGTCAACCACCTTGACCGGGGGCTTCGGACAACCCCGAGGTCCAGCCTCTACGACGCCACAAATCGGGTCGGCGCGCCCAAGGCATTAGGTTTCCGCTTCAGTTGTCCATGAACGCGTTGCCTAGCGCGCGCCACGCCGCACGAGCGGCAGCAAGCTTCTCTAGATTGGGGGCCCCCGCCCGGCATTGAAACATTATTCAGACCCTTTGCCCCATTTTAGGAGCCATGGGGGCACGGGTCGCGTATCTGGCCGCTTTCCTTGGGATTGCGGTCTGTCTGGAGGGCTGTGGGGGCGGCGGCGTTCCGCAAGAGGACCGCGCGGCCTGGCGCGACAAGGCGGAAGCGTCCTGCATGGCGAGCGGCTATGTCCGCGCCTCGGCCGATGTTCAATCTGCGCCCGGGCGCGTCGACGGTCCGAGCGCGTGCGGCATTGCGGCGCCTCTCAAAGTCTCCGGCGCGGTGGGAGGGCGCATAAGGATCACGCCCACCGCGACGATCGGCTGCCCGCTGACGGCCGCGCTCGACCGCTGGCTACAGACTTCCGTGCAGCAGGCCGCCTACCGTCATTTCGGCAGCCAGGTAATCGAGGTGAGGCAGATCGCGTCCTATAGCTGCCGCGGCCGGAACGGCAGCCGCAGGGGCCATCTGTCCGAGCACGCCTACGGCAACGCCATCGACATCGCGGGCTTCCGACTGGCGAACGGCCAGGAGGTCACAGTGGTCAAAGGCTGGTGGCGCGGCACGGCGCGCGAAAGGGCCTTCCTTCATGAGATTTTCGCCGGGGCCTGCCAGCAATTCTACACGGTGCTGGGCCCCGGAGCAGACCGCTACCATTACAACCACATGCACGTCGATCTGCTGCTGACCAACGCCTCGGGCGGGCGCCATTACTGCCGGCCTCGGCCCAGGGGAGTCTCTGTGGCGGAGTTCGACGTCGGGGACGATCCGATCAACACCGCATCGACAAGGCCGATTCCGTTCGTCGGGCCCGGCGAGGATTAAGGAGAAAACATCGCAGTGTGGCACGTAGGCAACTTCGCATGAGCGCAAGACGAAGTATGATCGTGTCAGGGGAATCGCACCAGGAGAGCCCGGAAACGGCGTGACCAAAGCCGAGCCTTTAGGCTCCGCGCGATTGGAGGGGCACGATGGCAGCAGAATCGTTGGTGCAGATGCTGGAAGAGATCGCTGTCGGGCTCAAGTCCGGCGACGAGGAAATCTATGGCTGGCTCCGCGAGCAGCTCAAGGAGTGCGGAGGGAGCGAGATCTCCGTCGAGCTCGCCATGGGCGTGATCGCCAGACTGCTCCCCGAAGAAGCCCAAGGGAACCTCCGGCTCACCGAGCACTACACGCGGCGCTGGGCGCACTGACAGAGTCTCTTTGAGAGAATCAGCGACTTGAGAGAATCAGCGACGCGCACCGCGCTGAAATTCGCTCGCTCGGTGAAGATGCGGAAGGCCAAGCTTGCGCCGAGCAGGGCCATCGCTACGCATCGCCAACGTTTTTTGATCCCTCGCTGGCAAACTCAGCGCTTAAACATGTGCGCGCGATTTTGGTTCCCTTCACGAAGAAGGTGACTCAAATGACGCGCGACGAAGTTGCCGCAAAACGTTTCAACTAGTTCGTTGTCCTGCTCGCAAGTTGTTCGCGGCGTTCGCCTTGGCGCAGCGTCGACGGATCGAGTTGGCCAATGGCGTCCGAGTCGCCAGGAGGAGCTGAGCGCTTCGGCGGCGGCCAAGGCACACTAAGTCTGAGGGCTGAATACCAAGCTCGAGTCGCCTCGACTCGCGAAGGCCCCCTTTTGGTTTTGGACATTCTGCATTCGGCCTTTTAAGACTTGGCGACGGCCGCGCCGACACTTCGATTTATGCAAGGCATTCGCAATGGTATGCGACGATTAAAGAGGTCTATTCTGTCTATTTTTGGTATTTCTTTAATCCTATAGTAGATTAGGGTGAGTGCAAAAATGCCACAGTTCATACACTTTCTGAAGAACACATAGATTTTCCGTATTATCCCCATTCTCTTGCCCAATTCGGGGATGACTTTCGTCCCGCGCCCGCATTGTCAACATTGACGGGGTGGCAATGGTGCGGTCGTGATTTCACGGCCGCATTACCTCTGGAGCTCCAAAAGGAGGGATGACATGGCTGGATTACCTACTGAGTTCAACGATCAACACTCTGTGGGACTTTTGGGTGCCCTCGGAATCGACCTTTTGCCCGATAACACGGATCTCGTGGACCTCGATGCGTCCGCGGATCTCGATGTGGCGGGGATCGATGTCCTGGGCTTGGGGCTATCCGCCGAACTGCTAGATCTCGGGGACGTGCTCTAGTCGACGGCGGTCCGCCGCGACTAACACCCGGGCGGGTCAGGCGGGGAGGCTGACACCCATAACCCGGGTGAATAGACGGGGGTGAGAGGGAATTCCTTACATCCTTAGTGCGTAGGGCGGGGGTGAGGTCATGCCTCGCCCCCGCCTTAATCAATTTGTCAGGCCGTCCGTCACCCCTCACAGGCACTATGACACAAGCGCCCGACGAATTTGTGCAAGCGTTGCGCGCCGCGAGGCCGGCACTCGCAGGGGCGGCAATCTTCAGCGGCGCTATCAACCTGCTTTATCTCAGCTCGCCCCTTTATCTCATGCAGATCTATAACCGCGTGCTGGCGAGCGGGAGCATGTCGACGCTGGTGATGCTGACGCTCGCGCTGCTCGTGGCGCTCCTCACCATGGCGACTCTCGACGCGATCAGATCGCGCGTGCTCGTTCGCACCGCCATGCGCTTAGACCGCCAGCTCACCGGGCGGCTGGTCACCGCTATGGTTGAACGCGGCGCGATTCAGGGGGGCAACAGAACAGGCGCGCGGTTACGCGACTTTGACCAGTTCCGCAGCGTGCTGGCCGGCAGCTCGATGCATGTTCTGTTCGATCTGCCGTGGACACCCCTCTTCATTCTGCTCCTCTTCGTCATCGATACCTTGCTTGGCTTCATCGCCTTGTGCGGCGTCGTGCTGTTGTTTGGTCTCGCCATTATTAACGACAGAGTTACACGCGCCCGCCTGAAGCCAGCGCAAGTGGCAGGGGAGCGGGCCTATGGGTTCGCTGATAGCATGGTTCGCAATGCCGACTGCATCCGCGCCATGGCCATGGGGCCATCGCTGACGCGGCGCTGGCAGGGAGACCGCGAACAGATGCTGGCGCGGCAGGCGGAGGCGAGCGACATAACCGGCGGCCTAACCGCGACAGTCCGCTTTTTTCGGTTGTTGCTGCAAGCGATCATGCTGGCGGCCGGCGCCGCGCTCGCCATCGACCATGTCATCCTCCCCGCTACGATCTTTGCCTCCAGCATCATCATGAGCCGCGCGCTGGCGCCGGTCGAACATGCGGTGACCGCATGGCGTCAGTTCGGGTCGGCTGGGGAGGCCGCGCTCCGGCTTCGCAAGCTGTTGATCGAGCACCCTGCGCCCCAGCCGCGCATGCGCCTGCCGCGGCCCGAGGGCCTTCTCACTCTGGAGGACGTGTCCTGCGGCGCGGGCCAGCGGCTTATCCTGAAGGACGTCAGCTTCGAATTGGAGCCTGGGGAATCGCTTGGGATCATTGGCCCGAGCGGCGCAGGCAAGAGCACCTTGGCGCGGATCATTGCCGGCGCGACAAAACCCGCGAGCGGCAAGGTCAAGCTCGGGGGCGTCGATCTCAGCCTGTGGCCGCGTGAGGATCTCGGCCTCTACATCGGCTACATGCCCGATCACGTCGGTCTCTTTGCCGGCAGCGTGCGCGACAACATTGCGCGCTTCACCGATATTTCCGACGAAGCGGTGATCGCTGCGACCAAGTGCGCGGACATTCACGACATGGTTCTCGCCTTGCCTCAGGGCTACGACACGACGATCAGCGATGGGGGGCACGAGCTTTCAGGCGGTCAACGCCAGCGCATCGGCGTGGCGCGAGCGCTTCTCGGCTCGCCATGTTTCGTCGTTCTGGATGAGCCCAATGCCCATCTCGATGTCGTTGGCGAGCGCGCGCTCGACCGGGTCATTGCGCATCTCAAGGCAAATAATGTCACCGTCGCGGTCGTGACCCACCGTCCGAACGTGCTTGCCGGGCTTGATAAGCTCCTGCTGCTTAACGGCGGCACCGTGGAGATGTTCGGCCCGCGGGATCATGTCGTGAACGGCTTCCAAAGACCGGCGCCGCGACCGATGCTTGCGAAGGTTTGAGAACATGTGGCCGGCGATTACAAGAGCGACTGAGCAGCTGCGGCAAACCTATCACGAGGTGCTGGAGCCAAGGCTGGAGGAAGCTATCCGCTTTCTCAAGCCAAAGCTGGAGGCGATCTATCTCAGCCTGAGGCGGGCCGTACTTCAGAGCCGCAACAAGGGGTCGCCACCAGACGACCCGAGCGGCCCCATATGGGCCGGGCTTCTGGTCATCTTTCTGTTCTTCGGTGTTCTCGGATTTTGGGCGGCAATCGCTCCTCTCGCGGGGGCCGCGGTTGCGCCAGGCCAGATCAAAGTTGAGGGTAACCGTCAATCGGTTCAGCACCGCTATGGCGGCACGGTCGGCGAGATCCTGGTCAAGGATGGCGATTATGTCGAGAAGGGTCAGGTCTTGGCGAGACTCGATGGCACCGACGCAAGCGCCAAGCTCGAGAGCCTCACGGCGCAGCGTGATGCGTTGAAGGCGCTCGAGGCCCGGCTCATCGCGGAGCGAGACGGTAAGCCTGAACCGGAGTTCGACGAGATCCTCACTTCGCGGATGGACGATCCGACCGTCGCGTCAGCCATCGCCAATCAGCTCGCGCTCTTCCGCACCCGCGCCGAACAGTTCACCAGCGAGACAACCATTCTCGGGCAGAAGATCGCACAATTGCGCGAGCAGATCGAAGGTGCGCGCGTCCAAGCCGAATCAGCCGACCGCCAACGGTCGCTCATCGAAGAGGAGCTGAATGGAATCCGTAGCCTCTATCAGCGGGGTTATGCGCCGAAATCCAAGCTGCTCGCGCTCGAGCGGGCGGCGGAGGAACTTTCGGGCACGGGCGGGGCGAGGCGCGCTGATATCGCCAAGGCCAACCAGGCAATCGGCGAGGCGGAAATCGAGATGAAAAAGCAAAAGCAGACGCGCCTCACCGAGGTCACCGACGGGCTCCGTGACGCGCAGACGAAGCTTGCGGAGCTGGCGCCGAAAGTGAACGCCGCGCAAGACGTGTTCGACCGGACCCAGCTGATCGCGCCAGCGTCGGGGAGGGTGGTCGGAATGACGATCTTCACAGTCGGCGGCGTGATCGAGCCGGGGGCCCGCGTGCTCGACATTGTTCCCTCTAACGGGGCGCTAATCGTCGAGGCGCAGGTCAGGCCGCAGGACGTGCATGAAGTGACGGAAGGTGCACCTGCGGAGATCCGTCTCACGGGAATGCTTGGACGATTAAAGCCCTCATTGAAGGGCAAGGTGATGACTGTCTCGGCAGATCGTATCGAGGATTCTAAGAGCAAGATGGCCTATTATTCCACCCAAATCCGGATCGACGACTCCTCGCTGCGTGAGGCTCAGGTTGTGCTGCAAGCCGGGATGCCGGCCGACGCAATGATCACGACCACGGATCGCTCGGTCCTCCAATATCTCCTCTCGCCTCTGAGCGATCAGCTCGCGCGGGGCTTCCGCGAGGAGTGAGCCCCCGCGGCACGCAAGGAACTGAAATTTGATAGGGCGCGTTGTTGGGGGCTATGCGCGCCCTGCTGGTACACAATCCTTCCGCCGGCTCGGGGCGGCCGACAGCCGAGGAGCTGCTGGCAGCCCTCGACGATAGCGGCCTTTCCACAACCTATTGCTCAAGCAAGACGGGCCACCTCGACCAGGCGCTGTCCCATCCCGCGGACATCGTCATCGTGGCAGGCGGCGACGGCACCGTCGGCAAGATCGCGCGCAAGCTCATCGACCGGAGAACCCTGATCGGCATCCTGCCGATAGGAACCGCCAACAATATTGCCCGCTGTCTCAAGATCGACGGGGACATCCTGACGCTCGCCAGGGCATTGCGCGGTGCCCCCGTTCAGCGCCTCGACATCGCGACCGCCGTCGGTCCTTGGGGCAAGCGGCATTTCGTCGAGTCGGTCGGCTGGGGCGCGCTCGCCAAGGCGGTCGACTCCGATGGACCCAAGCTCTCCCGGAAGGAGAAGATCGAATGGGGACGCGAGAGCTTCGCGGACATCCTCGCCGAGGCGAAGGCGGAGCAGGTCTCGTTCGAGGCCGACGGCCATCGTGTCGAAGGGAAGTTCATCCTGGTCGAGATCTTGAATTTGGGAATGACCGGGCCGCGCATGATGATCAGTCCGTCAGCGGACTACGGCGATCAGCACCTCGACGTAGTGTATCTGACCGAATCCAGCCGAGGCAACATGATCGAATGGCTGAGGGGAAAGCCAGACGACCATCCGCCGCCTCTCGACATGGGCAAAGCCCGCAAGGTTACGCTGACCTGGAAGGACGGACCGCTCAGGATCGACGACGAGGTCTTTGCCGCGCCAGAGCTCGAGAGCAACATCCTCATCGAGGTAGAGCCGCACGGTCTTCGCGTGTGCGTGCCCGCGGCGGGCTAGAGCCTAAGCGCGGCTTCCAGGCGACTCCACTCCTGCTCCGGCCCAGGCAGACCGAAGCGGAGCCGATCCGGGGCTTCGGCAAAGCGCCGCACCAGCACGCCGGCCTGACCCAGTCGCCGGAACGGTTCCGCAGCGTCGGCGGTGCGGATCAGGCGGAAGAGAGAGGTGCCGCCGATGACTTCTAGGCCGGCGCCGTAAAGGAGTCCATCCAGCCGGCGCGCGTCGCCGGCAAGGCACGCCCGGGTGTCTTCGATCCAGGCTCGGTCCGCCAGGGCCTCGCAGCCCACGGCGAGCGCGGCGCCCGAAACCGGCCACGGGCCGAGAGTTGACTTAAGAGTCGCCGCCATGTCGGGTGACGCAATGGCAAAGCTCAATCTCAGGCCGGCCAGGCCGGAAAACTTCCCGAACGACCTGAGCACGGCAACGCTGCCGCGCACGGCCGCCGCTGCGAGGCTTGCGGCCTGAGGCCCCACATCCATGAAGGCCTCGTCCACCACGAGCAGGCCGCCGCGGGCGCGAAGCCGCTCACCGAGCGCAAGCAATCGTTCCTTGTCTATGATCCGCCCGTCGGGATTGTTCGGGTTCACCACAATGGCGAGTTGGGCCTCAGCCAGCCGCTCAGCATCCGTGACGATTGAGACCTCATGTCCGGCGAGATTTAACGCACGCGCATGCTCGGCATAGGTCGGCCCGAGGACCGTGGCGCGGCCCCGTGGCACGAGGCGCGCCAAGAGCGAAACGAGGATTTGCGAGCCCGGGGCGGCAACGACACTCGCTTCGGACCCGGCGCCGTACGTGCGGGCGGCGATGCCGCAGAGTCGCGCAACGGCTTCAGGCTCGGGGAGGCGGGTGAAGACCTCGTTGCCAAGCGGCGGAATAGAGTAGGGATGGGGATTGATCCCGGTCGACAGGTCGAGGAAAGGTTCTGGCGCGCCGGGGAACAGTCTACGGGCAGCGTCGAGATCGCCGCCATGACTAAGCGGCGCGAGCTCGACAGGAGGGATAATGGCCTCACCGCTTGCGCTTCTCGCTTTGCTGATCGAGCTCACGATTGGCTACCCCGATGCGATCGCGAAGAGGATCGGCCACCCCGTCACCTGGATGGGCGCCCTGATCGGCTGGCTGGACCGCCGGCTGAACCGCAACAGCGCAAGTCCGGAAACGCGGCGCACCGCGGGCGCCGGCGCGCTATTCGTGCTTCTCGTCATCGTCGGCGCCATCGCTTTCCTGATCGAGTATAGCCTGCTGCTTCTGCCGTTCGGCATCATCGCGGTCAGCATCCTCTGTAGCACCCTGATCGCGCAGCGAAGCCTCTACATGCATGTTGCTCGCGTGGCCGGAGCGCTCGAGGACGGCGACCTCGCCAAAGCGCGTGGAGCCGTCGCCCACATCGTCGGACGCGATACGGCGAAGCTCGACGAGGCCGGCGTCGCCCGCGCTGCGATCGAGAGCCTGTCCGAGAACTTCTCGGACGGCGTGGTGTCGCCGGTCATCTGGATTGCCTTCGCGGGACTGACCGGCGGCGCGCTCTACAAGGCGATCAACACGGCAGACAGCATGATCGGGCACCGCACCGAGCGGTACGAGCAGTTCGGTAAGTCCGCCGCGCAGCTTGACGATCTCGTCAATCTGCTCGGCTCGCGGCTCTCGACCCTGCTGATCGTCGCGGCGGCGCTGACGAGAGGTGCCTCCGCTTCCGGGGCCTGGAAGGCCGCCTGGCGGGATGCCTCCAAGCACGCCTCGCCGAACGCCGGCTATCCCGAGGCGGCCATGGCCGGCGCGCTCGGCCTCGCGCTCGGCGGCCCGCGCGCCTATGAGGCCAAGAAGGTCGAAGGCGCATGGCTCGGCGACGGACGGCGTGAGGCCAAGGCTTCCGACGTGCTGGCCGCGCTCGACCTTTACGGGCGCGCGGACGGCCTTCTCATCGCGCTGGTGCTGATCCTCGCGGGTCTCACCGCGATAGCGTGAGCAATCGGTCGACATCGATATGGGCCTCAAGATGTGCGGCCAGGCGGTCGAGGGTCTCCTCTATCGTCGCGTCATAGGCCATTTGCGCCTTGCCGCCGAAGCGCGCGAGCCATGCCGCGCGCTGGTCATCGTCGACGAAGAGGCCATGGAGGTAGGTCCCGATCACGCGCCCGTCGGGTGACTGTGCGCCCTCCGGCGTGCCGTCGTCGAGATGGGCGAAAGGCCGCGCCCGATCTGGCCCGTCGGTGACGCCCTTGTGGATCTCGAAGCCGGTATAAGACGCGCCATCGACGCTGCGGCCCTGCACGACCGCGAGCCGCTTGTCTGTCAGGAACGTGGTCTCGACGTCGAGTAGGCCGAGTCCCTCGGTCAGGCCCGGAGGCCCCTCCATGCCGTGAGGATCATTCAGCGTGCGCCCGAGCATCTGGTAGCCGCCGCACATGCCGAGCACCGCACCGCCGCGGCGGAGATGCGCCGCGATATCGATGTCGAAGCCCGCCTCGCGCAGCGCCTCGAGGTCGGCGACCGTCGCTTTCGAGCCGGCCAGCACGACCAAGTCGGCATCGGCAGGAAGCGGCGTGCCCGGCCTGACTCTGACGACATCGACCGACGGCTCGGCGTTGAGTGGATCGAGATCGTCGAAATTGGCAATATGCGGCAGGAGCGGAACGGCGACCTTGATCTTGGCATTCGGCTTCGCCGGACCGTCCGCGTCGAGGGCCAAGCCGTCCTCCGCCGGAAGCTTGCGCGCATCGGGAAAGAAGGGCACGAGCCCGAGCGGCGTCCAGCCGGTGGCTTGCGCGATCCGCGTCATGCCCTCGGCGAAGAGGGCAGGATCTCCGCGGAACTTGTTGACGAGGAAGCCTGAGATCAGTGCGGCGTCGTCGGGGGCGAGCACCGCCTTGGTGCCTACCAGGCTCGCGATCACCCCGCCTCGGTCGATGTCGCCGATCAGCACCACCGGCACATCGGCGGCAAGGGCAAAGCCCATATTGGCGATGTCGTTGACGCGAAGGTTGATCTCCGACGCGCTGCCCGCACCCTCGACGAGAACGATGTCGGCCTCGCCCCTCAGCCGCGCGAAACTGTCCTGCACATGCGGCATCAACTCCTTCTTGATGCGCTGATACTCTGCGGCCTTGGCTGCGCCATAAAAGATGCCCTGCAACACGATCTGCGCGCCGGTCTCGCTTTGCGGCTTGAGCAGCACGGGGTTCATGTGCACGCTCGGCGGCACGCGTGCGGCACGGGCCTGCAGGGCCTGGGCGCGGCCGATCTCGCCGCCGTCCCCGGCGACCGCCGCGTTGTTCGACATGTTCTGCGGCTTGAACGGCATTACCTTCAGCCCGCGCCCCACCAGAGCGCGCGCCAGGCCGGCGACGATTAGCGACTTGCCGACGTCGGAGCCCGTGCCCTGGAACATGAGTGCGCGGGCAGGCACATCAGAACTCGATGCCGCGTTGGGCCTTAACGCCGGCGGCGAAATGGTGCTTCACCAGAGTCATCTCGGTGACGAGATCGGCGGCCTCGATCAAGGGCGCTTTGGCGTTTCGGCCCGTGACCACGACATGCAGATCGGGGCCGCGCGCGGCCAGCGCGGCGAGCACCCGGTCGAGATCGAGATAGTCGTAGCGGAGCGCGATATTGATCTCATCGAGGATGACAAGGCCGAAGCTCGGATCAGCCATCAGCTCCTGCGCCTTGCCCCAGGCCCGCTCAGCCGCGGCGATGTCGCGCTCCAGATCCTGCGTCTCCCAGGTGAAGCCCTCGCCCATCGAATGCCAGTCCACCTGGTCGCCGAACTTGGCGAGCGCGTCCCGCTCGGAGGTGTGCCAGGCGCCCTTAATGAACTGCACCACGCCCACGCGCTTGCCCTGGCCGAGCATGCGGAGCGCCAGCCCGAAAGCGGCGGTCGATTTGCCCTTGCCGGTGCCGGTATGAACGATGAGAAGCCCCTTCTCGACGGTCTTGCCGGCAACCTCCTCGTCCTGTCGCGCCTTGCGGTTCGCCATCTTGGCGCGGTGACGCTCGACGTCCTTGTCCGCGGTTGCCTTGGTCATCATTGGCCTTTCACGAGGTTCGGGAGGCCGGCGATCATGAACACCACGCGGCCGGCCTGGGCGGCGATGCGCTGGTTGAGCGTGCCTTGCGCGTCCCGAAAGCTGCGGCCAAGCGCATTGTTGGGCACGATGCCGAGACCGACCTCATTGGCGACGAGCACGGTCTGGCCAGCACGCGAGGTCAACGCCTCCTGGAGCCGCAACGTCTGTGCGTCCACGTCGAACCCGGGCTCCATCATGTTGGAGAGCCACAGCGTCAAGCAGTCGATCAGCACGGCCGCCTCGTTAGGCGCTGCTTTGAGCGCATCGGCGATATCGTGCGACGCCTCGATGGTCTGCCAGCCTGTCTCGCGCCGCGCCCGGTGCTCGGCGATGCGCGCGGCCATCTCGTCGTCGCGGGCCTCGGCGGTCGCGATATAGACCCAAGGCTTTGGCGCCTCCGTGATCAGGCTTTCGGCATAGCGGCTCTTGCCTGAACGGGCGCCGCCGAGGACGAGGGTCACACCTTCGCCCCGGGCTGTTGTCGGTGCCGTCAAGGCATCACGCGCCGGGAAGGATCTGCCCGAGCAGCGCCGCCAGGCCAATGCCGGCCACAACGGCACCGGCGAGACGCGGCGCGATGGCCGAGACGCTTGCGCCGCTGCGGCGAGTCATGAGTGCAACGCCCACCGCAAGCGCGCTTTGGATGACCACGAGACCGAGCAAATAAGCCCAGAGCGGCGTCGGCTCGGCGCCATAGATCGACTCGCCATAGGCATAGCCGTGCGCGATGCCCGCGAGACCGAACAGCGCCGCCCAGGCGGTGAGCGGCAGGGTGCGCCCACGCGCGATCAAGAAGCCGACGAGCAAGACGGAGGAGGCGACGATCAGCTCGGCGCCCGGCAGCGAGAGGCCGCTGACGTGAAGTGCGACGCCGATGGCGGAGGCGGCGACGAAGAGGACGGGCAGAGCGAGGCTCAAGCCGCCAGTGCCGACCGCGACGCCGACCGCGAAAAGGAAGGCGAGATGGTCGGGCCCGATCACGGGATGGCCGAGCCCCGAAAAGAGGCCCTCGCCGAAGGTCGAGGGCATCTTCCCGCCCATCGCGTGGTGCGCCGAGGCGGGCGCTGCCGTGAGCAGGACCGCAAAAGCCAGAAACAAAAAACGGCGAAGCGAGGAAATATCCATCCGATCCCCCATGCGACCTCCACCCGAGGGCGCGGTTCAAGGTTATGCCGCCGGCAGGTCTCCTGGCTCGCGGGTCGACGCCTCCCCTCGGCCTTCCCGGAGCGGAAAGCTCCAGTGGCCAGCGGAGGGGTGCTCGCCGCCTACAGTTGCGGGGGCAGCCGCGGCTTCGGGAGGTCATCCCTTACCGCGTTCCCTTTTGCGTCCCGCGGAATGCGGGAACCGACGACGGGGAGGACTATAGCCGCCCCGCGGCCCGCCGCAAGCGGGGCGTAATGTCTCGTGAATTTCTGCTTGTGACCCGAAGCGGCTGTGGCGACCTGGCAGCGCCGATCGCGAAAGCGCAGCAAGCCCGCCAGTGCAGGAAACGTGCGCAGCCAGGTCCGAGCAAGCCTCTATCCGGATGGCAGTTTATGTATTCGCGCGGCGCGGCGGCATCCAACACCGACACTTCGTGATAGAGGCGCAGGTTCGGCAGCTCCACAAGCAATCGGCCTGCGGACGTTTTCCGCACTTAATTCTTGGCTGATTGCTAGGGCGATCTGCTCGATGAACGACCGCCCAGCAACACGGCGAGTTCCGTATCACCAGGAAGAAGCAAAGGGAGTCACCGGCTTCGTGGCCAACGCTCGGCGAGCACATTCCTCCAGCAACAACCCGATGAGGAATCGTGTTGCTGTCTGTGACGTACTTGAACGAGGCGTGCCCTTACAAGCTCATCAAGATCAACATTGCAGCCGCAACGCCGAGGCTTTAGCACCATTTTACTCAAGCCTTTTAGATAGATAGTGCTGCGGCCGTAACCAGGCGGGGAAGCCGGTGTACCTGCCGGGGCCTCACGCCCGCTATTGGCACAGAGCAGACAATTCTGACCTGGCCACAAGATCACGGCTTCTGAACTAGAGGCGGTATTCAAACCGGTTACGGAGTTGACGACCCGCATTGACAAAGGGGGCAGCGGCCCCTTTAAGTGCCTGATCGACGGTCGCTCATAAGAGCAAACAGGGAACGCGGTACGGATTTGCCTCCAATTCCGCGGCTGCCCCCGCAACTGTAAGCGGCGAGCCTTTAGCCACAGAGCCACTGGGAAATCCGGGAAGGCGGTGTGGGGCTGAGACCCGCGAAGCCAGGAGACCTACCGTCGATCTGGTCGCGCGCCGGGCGGGGTGCCTCGGCGGCGGTTAGTTCGTCAGGCTGCGCCGCCCGTCATGGCCGCGGCCATTCAGCACCCCTGTCCGCGGGCCAAGGAGCCGCTCAAGGGGTGACTCTCACCGACATCACGCGCGACGAGGACGAGGCGATCGAGGCTGTCACCTCGACGAAGGTCTATGTCTGCATCACCTGCCGCCGGCCGGAAGATCCGGAAACAGGAGACGACCGGCCCGGCCTCAGGCTCGCCCGCGCGACCGCGGAAGCTGCCCGCAACACCGGCGTGACCGTGCGCCGGGTGCGCTGTCTCGCCAATTGCGGCCGCGGCCTCTCCGCCGCGATGCGATGCGCGGGCTCGTGGACCTACGTGTTCGGCAACCTCGAAGCGGACAGGGACGCCGAAGCGCTCATCGAGGGCGCCCGCCTTCTGGCGCGAGCGCCTGACGGAATTCTTCCGTGGCGCGGACGCCCGGAGATCTTGATGCGCGGCTTGATTGCCCGCGTCCCGCCAATCGACTTCGAGGAGGAAGCTGAATGACGTTGCTCGCGCGCGTTCCCTGCACCATCGTCACCGGGTTTCTCGGCTCGGGGAAGACGACGCTCATCCGGCACGTGCTCGCCAACGCCGACGGGCGCAGGCTCGCGGTGCTGGTGAACGAGTTCGGCGATGTCGGCATCGACGGCGAGATCCTAAAAGGCTGCGGCGACGCCTCGTGCCCCGAGGAGAATATTGTCGAGCTCGCCAATGGTTGTCTGTGTTGCACGGTCGCCGACGAGTTCGTGCCGGCGCTCAACCAGATCCTCGCGCGCGAGCCGGCCGTGGAGCATATCGTCATCGAGACCTCCGGCCTCGCTCTGCCCAAGCCTCTCTTGCAGGCTTTTCACTGGCCGGCGATCAAGAGCCGCGTCACCGTCGATGGCGTGATCGCCGTGGTCGATGGCGCCGCGCTTGCCGACGGCCAGGTCTCGGCCGATCTCGATGCATTGATACGCCAGCGCGAGACCGACAGCTCGCTCGATCATGACGACCCCATCGAGGAGGTGTTCGAGGACCAGATCGCCTGCGCCGACCTCGTCGTGCTCAACAAATGCGATCTCCTCGACGTCGCAGGCATGGCAAGGGCTTCGGCCGCGATGAGCGGCGC
>JBOHJE010000186.1:0-14336 GCA_050728375.1 Methyloceanibacter sp. | reverse complement strand
GCGCGGAGGTGCCGGTGTGCGCGCCGCCGCACTTCGGGGAGCTGCTGGCCCGTGTCGGCGTGCCGCTGGCGGTCGGAGTGTGGCTATGACCGAGCATGCGGTGGTGATCGCCGGAGGAGGTCCGACGGGGCTGATGTTGGCGGGCGAGTTGGCGTTGGCGGGGGCCGACGTTGCCATTGTCGAGCGGCGCGCCAGCCAAGAACTCGCCGGCTTGCGCGCAGGCGGGCTGCATTCACGCACCATCGAGGTCCTCGATCAGCGTGGAATCGCCGATCGGTTCCTCTCTCAGGGACAGGTGGCTCAGGTCGTGCGCTTCCACTTGAGCTCTTTGGACATCGGCGATCCCACCCGGCACAACTACGGGCTCGGGCTGTGGCAGAACCACATCGAGCGCATACTGGCCGGCTGGGTCGGCGAGCTGGGGGTGTCGATCTATCGCGGACGTGAAGTGACGGGCTTCGCGCAGGACGACACTGGCGTCGACGTCGAGCTGTCCGACGGCCAGTCGCTACGGGCGGAATATCTCGTCGGATGCGACGGAGGACGCAGTCTGATCCGTAGGGCAGCCGGCATCGAGTTCTCCGGGTGGGATCCGACGACGAGCTGGCTGATCGCCGAGGTCGAAATGTCCGAGGAGCCCGAATGGGGCATCCGCCACGACGCGCTCGGTATCCATGGGCTCAACAGGTTGGAGGATGGGGGCCCGGTGCGGGTCGTGGTGACCGAGCGGCAGCCAGGATACGCCAGGGAACCGACCCTGCGCGATCTCAGCGAGGCGCTCATCGCGGTTTACGGGACCGATTACGGGATCCACAGTCCCACCTGGATCTCCAGGTTCACCGACACGACTCGCCAGGCCGCGGCCTACCGCGAAAGAAGGGTCCTGTTGGCCGGCGACGCCGCACACGTGCATCCCCCAGTGGGTGGACAGGGCCTCAACATCGGTGTGCAGGACGCGGTGAATCTGGGATGGAAGCTGGCGCAGGTGGTCCGCCGGACATCACCCGAGAGCCTCCTGGATACCTACCAAGCCGAGCGCCACCCGGTGGCTGCCCGCGTGCTGCGCAACACGATGGCGCAAATGGCGCTTCGCCGCCCAGACGACCGTCACCAAGGCCTTGGGCGACATCACGTCCGAGCTCCTCAGCATGGACGACCCTCGCAGACGCCTGGCCGCGGAGATGTCTGGTCTGGGCGTTCATTACGACCTCGGCGAGGGACACCCTCTGCTCGGGCGTCGCATGCCCGATCTCGACCTGATCACCGCCGACGGGCCGCTGCGGGTCTTCACCCTGCTGCCCGATGCCCGGCCGGTGCTCCTCAACCTCGGTGAGGCCGGCGGCTTCGACGTCACTCCGTGGGCGGATCGGGTTCGGTCGATCGACGCCAGCTACTCTGGTAAGTGGGAGCTTCCGGCGCTCGGGGCGGTCACTGCTCCCACAGTCGTGTTGATTCGGCCCGACGGTTATGTCGCCTGGGTGGGAGACCGAACCCAGCTGGGGCTCGCTGACGCGCTAACCACCTGGTTCGGACCGCCTACTGCGGCGTAGCGCACCGGCTTCCAGGATCATCATGTGAGGAGTTCTAGCTTCGGTGGTAGGTACTCAGCTGTCATGGACAACGCCTTTCGGAGACCCAACTGCGTGCCTACGGCTCGCGGCGGCGCCAATATCCCAGGGCTGGGCTCGTGCACGTCGCTGACGCTAGCACAGCGGACCCTAAGGGGTTGTTCACTCGGCTGGCCGGAGTGAGGAAAGCCCTTTTGCGACGACTCGTCTGCGTCCTCGCGTCTCGGGGCTGGGTTGGATCCGCTCCTTCCCAATCTGACAACGTGATAGACTCGCTCCGCTAGAGGCGCACAGCATCAATTTATAGCCTTGCCATAGACGGCGCGCTCTCAGTCCGGCGCGGGATAGCAACAACCCCAATCCACCGGCGGGGCGGCGGCATGATTGGTGCGCCTGAGCGTGGTCGTCCTTCCACGCTTGCCGCTCTTCAGCTTGTCAAGTTTACGGGTCAACGCTGGCCGGAAAGTCGCTCATGAACGCGATCCTTCATTATGCTTTTGGGCACCGCCCTCCCTTTTCTCCGTGGAACGACAAGGCTCCCGTGAGGGAAGAACTTTTCGGTGTAGAACGGCTTGAGAAGCACGCGGAAAGCCTCGCTGCCGAACAGCCGGTAACGACAAGACCGCCAGTCGTTCGATCCTTGCACGCTCGCCTCAATGAAAATGCCGCAGTTATGCTGGCTGCTTATCGGGCGAGCGCCTCGGAGCTAGAGAATGGCCGAGGTGTGGAGCCTGCTGCCGAATGGCTGCTCGACAATTATCACCTCGTCGAGGAGCAGATCCGCGAGATTCGGGATGACCTTCCCCCCGGCTATTATCGTCGACTGCCGAAACTGGCAAAGGGACCATTCGCCGGTTATCCGAGGGTATTCGGACTCGTCTGGGCCTTCGTCGCTCACACTGACAGCCACTTCAATCCCGAAACTTTGCGGCGGTTCATTGCAGCCTACCAGCGCGTTCAGCCCCTCGCGATCGGCGAGCTGTGGGCCGTTGCGATTACTTTGCGCATCGTCCTCATCGAGAACCTACGCCGGCTGGCGGACCAGATAACGGCCGGACGACGAGCGCGTGTAGATGCCGACGCGCTGGCGAACCGGCTTCTCCTATCAGGATCCGCTCGATCCGCGCTCGAAACGGACATCTCCACGCGCTCATCTGGACCGTTGACCGAAATCTTCGCCGCACAACTTGCGAAGCGGCTGAGGGACCAGGACCCAAGAATAACGCCGGCTCTCGGCTGGCTGGAGGAGCGACTCAGACTTCAGAATGCTTCAATCGAGGAAGTGGTGCAGCACACCCAACAAAGGCAAGGCGCATCCAACGTCTCCGTCCGCAATGTGATCACCAGCATGCGGCTAATCTCCGATATCGATTGGGCGGAGCTGTTCGAGCGTGTGAGCCTCGTTGATGAGCGACTACGCGCGGCGAGCGACTTTGCCGCCATGGATTTTCCAACACGCAATCTATACCGAAGCGCGATCGAGCAACTCGCTCGGGGTTCGTCGTGCTCGGAACTCGAAATTGCCAATCATGCGCTGGCTGCGTCACATGTGGCGGCAACTAGAGAGGTCAACGCGGTGGATGCGGAGCGCACCAGGGATCCGGGCTATCATCTGATCGGCGAGGGCCGGCGCGAACTCGAGCGGAGGATTGGGTTCTGGCCCTCGCACCGGCTGCGGCTCAACCGCTTGAGTATCCGCCTCGGTATTGGGGGCTATGTCGGCACGATACTTGTTATCGCAACTGTGGCGCTCGTTGTCGCGCTGGCAACGCTCTCGCGTCCCGGCGTCGATGTCGGCTGGCTCGCTCTGTTAGCTCTGATCGGGTTTCTTCCAGCGACGGAGGTAGCGACTGCGCTCGTTAACCGCGCGGTCACTTGGAACTTTGGTGCGATGACCTTGCCGGGTCTTGAACTCAGGGCGGGCGTTCCGCCATCGCTTCGGACGCTCGTAGCTGTGCCGACGCTGCTGACCAGCGAAGCTGACCTTCTGGAGCAAATCGAACGACTGGAGGTTCACCACCTCGCCGGCGCCAACGACGATCTCGCCTTTGCACTGCTATCGGACGGGGTCGACGCCGACCAAGAGGCCTTGGAAAATGATGCACACCTCCTTGAAGTGGCCGCCGGGGCGATCGAACAGCTGAACCGCAGTTACGGACCAGGCCCCGAAGGCAGCCGTTTTTTCCTGTTGCACCGCCGTCGCCTCTTCAATGTGAGCGAAAACAAATGGATGGGGTGGGAGCGCAAAAGGGGCAAGCTGCATGAGCTCAACCAACTCCTGCGCGGAGCCACCGACACGACGTTCATCTCCATCGCGGGGCGCGCACCGGAGGTCCCCGCCAATGTCCGCTACGTCATCACACTCGATGCGGACACACGGCTCCCGAGAGATACAATTCTCCAGTTGATTGGTAAAATGGCACATCCACTGAATCGTCCGAGATTCAGTGACGTCGAGCAGCGTATCATCGGCGGCTACGCCATACTTCAACCGCGTGTCACTCCTTCGCTTCCCGTCGGCCGCGAGGGTTCACTCTATCAAAGGGTCTTTTCCGGCCCCGGCGGCATGGATCCCTATGCGGCCGCCGTATCTGACGTCTACCAGGACCTCTTCGGCGAGGGCTCTTACACAGGCAAGGGCATCTACGACGTCGATGCCTTTGAGGCGGCTCTTTCCGGCCGCGTCCCTGAGAATGTCCTGCTGAGCCATGATCTCTTCGAGGGTGTTTTCGCCCGCGCTGGCCTCGCCTCTGACATTGAGGTCGTCGACGAATTCCTGTCCCGCTACGACGTCGCTGCCAAGCGCCAGCATCGTTGGACACGCGGTGACTGGCAGCTGCTCCCCTGGATATTCGGGCACAGAACGGGACATCACGCAGTTCCGGCGATCGGCCGCTGGAAAATGCTGGACAATCTGAGGCGATCGCTGCTGGCGCCGTTCACATTGATCGCGCTTGGTCTGTGCTGGCTGCTGCCAATGCCTTCGGCCATGGTAGGAACTTTCCTCGTCCTCCCCGTCATCGCGATCCCGGCATTCCTTCCGGCCTTGTTTTCCGTCCTGCCGCACCGCGCCGGCATTCGCTTTCGCAATCAGATTGGCATGCTTGCCGCTGACCTGCAGCTCGCGGCCATCCAAACCTTTCTTTCACTTGCCCTCCTGCCCGATCAAGTCTGGCGCATGGGCGATGCCATAGCGAGGACGCTGACGCGGCTATTCGTGACGCGTCGCCACCTTCTCGAATGGACGACGACCGCACAGTCGACAGGGAGCCCGCGACTGGATCTTCGCGGATTCTATCGCCAGATGGCGGGTGGCACGTTGCTCGGGCTTGCGATGGCGGCCGGGGTGGTAGCAGTCGCCCCATCATCCTGGCTACTCGTCGTGCCCTTTGCATTGCTGTGGCTAACCGCGCCGGCGCTAGCCTTATGGGTCAGCCGGTCGCCAGCAGTGACGCGGACGCTCGCGGTTTCGGACCCTAATGCACGCGACCTGCGCCTCATCGCGCGACGCACATGGCGCTTCTTCGAGACATTCGTGACATCGTCCGAGAACATGCTGCCGCCGGACAATTTCCAGGAAGATCCGACTCCGGTAGTCGCGCACCGGACGTCGCCAACCAACATGGGTCTCTATCTGCTCTCCGTCATCGCCGCCCGCGATTTCGGCTGGGCAGGAACGACGGAGACCGTCGAGCGGCTGGAAGCGACCTTTGACTCTATGCGGAAACTTCCGCGGCTAAGGGGCCATTTCTTCAACTGGTATGGAACACGGGACCTGAATGCTCCGCTTGATCCCGCTTACGTCTCATCCGTTGACAGCGGGAACCTCGCCGGTCATCTGATCGTGCTCGCCAACGCATGCGAAGAGTGGATGGAGGCCTCTCTCGCGCCCAATGCTCGGCTCGGCGTGGTCGACAATCTCAGGTTGGCACGCGAGGCCTTCGCCGCCTTACCCACTTCGCGCGGCGAACGCGCACGGCCGCTAGCTTCAGTCTTTGAAGAGATGGAAGCCCAGTTGGATGGCGCGCAAACGATTGAGATGCTGTCCCCGGCGCTGCAACGTCTTGCGGAAAAGGCCGCCAAGATTGCCCAAACCGTCATACCGGCGGCCGAAGACGACGGCTCTACGGATCTACTTTTCTGGATCGAGGCGCTAAGGAAGACGTTGATCGAGCACGGCCGTGACCGGCTGAAGGTTGCAGATGCGCCGCACTTCCTGCAGGGGCGATTGAATGCTCTCGCCAACACGGCACGCGAGATGGCGCTTGCGATGGATTTCGCGTTTCTCTTCGACCCCGAGCGGAAACTGCTATCGATCGGTTATTCCGTTGCCAACAATAGTCTCGATCCCAGCTGTTACGACCTGCTCGCTTCGGAAGCACGGCTCGCCAGCCTGTTTGCCGTAGCGAAGGGGGATGTTGCGACACGACATTGGTTTCGCCTCGGCCGGGCGGCGACGCCGCTCGGGAGCGGTTCGGCACTTATCTCCTGGTCTGGGTCGATGTTCGAGTATCTGATGCCGTCGCTGGTGATGCGCGCACCGGTTGGCAGCCTCCTTGAGCAGACCAATCGTCTGGTGGTGGAGCGCCAACGGTCCTATGGACGGTCGCTGGACATTCCCTGGGGCATCTCGGAATCCGCATATAACGCGCGCGACATGGAGTTCACGTACCAGTATTCCAATTTCGGCGTACCCGGCCTCGGTTTGAAGCGCGGTCTCTCCGAAAATGTGGTGATTGCACCCTATGCGACGGCTCTTGCGGCCATGGTGGACCCGCACAGCGCACGGAGGAACTACGCCTGCCTTGCCGAGATGGGAGCGGAGGGCCGCTACGGCTTCTACGAAGCCTTGGATTTCACTCGCGCGCGACTTCCCGACAATGCGCCTGTCGCGATCGTCCGCAACTTCATGGCCCATCATCAGGGCATGACCATCGTCGCCATCGCGAACGCCCTGCAAGGTGGTCAGATGCGCGCAAGGTTCCATCGCGAACCGATGATCCAGGCCTGCGAGCTCCTACTTCATGAACGCATGCCCCGAAACGTCGCTGTTGCGCATCCGCGGGCCGAGGAAGTCAAGGTTTCGGCGGGCGGAGCGGGTAACCAGGCTCCGATGACACGTCGCCTCAAAATGCCGGCCACCGGCGCCCCGATAACACATCTCCTATCGAACGGACGCTACGCGGTGATGCTGACCGCCACGGGAGCGGGGTACAGCCGTTGGCGCGATATCGCCGTGACGCGCTGGCGGGAGGACACTACCCTCGATAATTGGGGCTCTTTTATCTTTTTCCGGGATATGCAGAGCGGAAAGGTCTGGTCTGCTGGAGTTCAGCCGATCGACAGTGATACGGAAGACGACGAAGTCATCTTCGGTGAGGATCACGCTGAATTCATCCGCCGGGATGGCACGTTGACGACCACGGTCGACGTTCTCGTGTCCGCCGAGAGTGATGGCGAGGTTCGTCGCGTGACGCTGGTCAATAGTGGACGCCGTGCGCGCGAGATCGAGCTCACATCCTACGCAGAAATGGTCTTGACGACGCCGGCAGCCGATGACGCCCACCCGGCTTTCTCCAAGATATTCATCCAAACCGACTACCTCGCCGAATTCGGTGCGCTCATCGCGACACGCCGCCCGCGCTCGCACGAGGAGCCGCAGGTATGGGCCGCTCATTTCGCCGTCGTGGAAGGCGCAATCATCGCCGATCCGCAATACGAGTCCGACCGGGCCCGGTTCGTCGGGCGCAACCGTACTGTCGGCGAGGCTGCGGCCATACTGGATGGCCGACCGCTTTCAAACACGGTCGGGACCGTTCTAGACCCCATCTTTTCGCTAAGGCATTGCGTGTTGCTTCGACCCGGCGAAGTCGCGCGAATCGCCTTCTGGACGGTCGTCGCATCGACGCGGACCGAGCTTCTGGATCTCGTCGATAAACATCATGATCGCAATGCGTTTGACCGGGCGAAGACTCTTGCTTGGACCCAGGCCCAGGTCCAGCTTCGCCATCTCGACATGGAGCCAGAGGAGGCGGCGGATTTTCAACGCCTGGCAGCGCCAATCTTATACGCCGACTCACGCTTCCGAGCGCCCTCGCACGCGATCATCCGTGGCGCAGCCTCCCAGTCGGGCCTATGGCCGCACGCTATTTCCGGCGACCTGCCTATCGTTCTCCTGCGTATCGACGAGATCGAGGATATTGCTCAAGTTCGCCAGCTGCTGCGGGCTCACGAATATTGGCGCATGAAACGCCTCGCCGTTGACCTTGTTATTGTCAACGAACGTGCCTCCTCCTACCTGCAGGATCTGCAGGCCGAGATCGAGACCGCGATGCGGAGCAGTCAATCCCGCCCGCGTTTCGGGGAAGCATCTGCGCGAGGCTCGATCTACTCGCTCCGCGCCGACCTCATGAGCGCGGACGCCCGAGCTTTGCTCAATTCGGCCGCTCGCGTTGTGCTGATCGCCCGCCGTGGGCCCATCGCCGACCAACTGGCCCTTATGCCGAGGTCGTCGATACGGCCATCGCCGGTCCAACGGAAGAAGCTTCCGATGCTGACCCAGCGGCTCTCTCCGGCGCGTATGCCACTGGACCTTGAGTTCTTCAACGGGCTTGGCGGCTTCGATAAGGACGGCCAGGAATATGTGATCATCCTCGATGCTGACCATGCGACACCCGCTCCGTGGATCAACGTGGTTGCCAACCCCGGCTTCGGTTTCCAGGTGGCCGCGGAGGGGAGCGGCTACACCTGGGCTGAGAACAGTCGCGAGAACCAGCTCACGCCCTGGTCGAACGATCCGGTGGCAGACCCGACGGGCGAGGCGATCTACGTTCGGGACGAGATTAGCGGCGACCTGTGGAGCGCAACGGCGCAGCCCATCCGGGAGGGCGGAACCTACATTGCTCGCCACGGTCACGGCTACAGCCGTTTCGAGCACGAGGCGCACGGCATCGCACTGGAAATGCTGCAATACGTACCACTTGCCGACCCGATCAAGATTTCACGCCTCACCCTGCGAAACCTGTCTGGACGTCCGCGCCGGCTGTCGGTCACGGCCTATACCGAGTGGGTACTGGGCGTATCTCGCGGAGTTACTGCGCCATTCATAGCGACGGAGATCGACGAGACCATAGGTACGATGCTAGCCCGCAATCCCTGGAGCATCGCTTTCTCCGGTCGTATCGCCTTTGCTGATCTGGGCGGCCGGCAGATGACCTGGACAGGAGACCGCACCGAGTTCCTTGGCTGCAATGGCGGAACTGCGGCACCCGCGGCGCTCCTCGGCAAAACTCCTCTTTCCGGTACAACCGGCGCCGGCCACGATCCTTGCGCGGCCTTGCAGACAGTCGTGGAGCTCAGCGTAGCCGAGACCATAGAAATCGTCTCGTTCGTTGGACAATGCGGATCAGCCGACGAGGCCCGGGCACTAGTCGTTCGCTATCGAGCGACTGATCTTGATGCTGTTCTCGCTGAGGTGACAGACCACTGGCAGACATTGCTCGGGAGGGTCCAGGTCAGGACGCCAGACCGGGCGTTGGACATCATGCTGAATGGCTGGCTGCTCTATCAGACACTCGCCTGCCGCATCTGGGCACGTTCTGCTTTCTATCAAGCGAGCGGTGCATACGGATTCCGCGATCAACTTCAGGACGGCATGGCGTTGACATTCGCCAAGCCGGATGAGACGCGGCGCCATCTCCTGCGCGCGGCCGCCCGGCAGTTCGTCGAGGGGGACGTTCAGCATTGGTGGCTGCCCCATTCGGGACGGGGGGTACGAACTCGGATCTCGGATGACCGTGCTTGGCTGGTATTCGCGACCGCAACATACGTCGGCGCTTCGGGTGACATCGCGATTTTGGATGAAACTGTGCCGTTTCTCGAAGGCCCGATTCTGCGTTCCGGCGAGCACGACGCTTTCTTCCAGCCAATGGCCGCGAATGAATCGGCATCGCTTTTCGAACACTGCGCGCGTGGTCTTGACCAGTGTGCCGAACTCACTGGCGAACATGGCCTGCCGCTTATCGGCGGCGGCGACTGGAACGACGGCATGAACCGGGTCGGCGAAGGCGGTAAGGGCGAAAGCGTGTGGCTTGGCTGGCTGCTGGTGCGGACCATCGAGCTTTTCGCGCCGCTGGCGAAGGGCCGCGACGTCAAGCGTGCCCGGCGTTGGCACGCTTACGCGGCCTCGGTGCGGGCGGCGATCGAGCAGCAAGCTTGGGACGGCGAATGGTATTGCCGTGCAACTTACGACAACGGAACTTGGCTGGGCGCGAAGGATTCCGGGGAGTGCCAGATCGATTCCATTGCTCAGTCCTGGGCAGTGCTGTCAGGCGCCGCGGATCCCGCGCGCGCCGCTGCGGCCATGGCGTCCCTTGAGCGACACCTTATCAAACGTGCCGATGGCACGGCGCTCCTCTTCTCTCCGCCCTTCGACAAGACACCTCTCGATCCCGGCTACATCATGGGCTATCCGCCTGGCGTGCGCGAAAATGGCGGGCAATATAGCCACGCCGCTATGTGGGCCATCCTAGCCTTTACGAATCTCAGCGCAGGTGAGAAGGCGGGCGAGCTGTTCGCATTGCTAAACCCGATCAATCATGCGCGTACACCAGAGGAGGTCGCACGCTACAAGGTCGAGCCATACGTCGTTGCCGCCGATGTCTATGGTGTCCCGCCTCACACTGGGCGCGGGGGATGGACTTGGTACACGGGCGCGGCCGGGTGGATGTATCGTGCCGGTGTCGAGGGCATTCTGGGCATCCGCCGCGAGGGTGCTTTTCTTGTTGTCGATCCCTGCATTCCGGCCGCATGGCCGGGATTCGAAGCCACCGTGAACGTTGAGTCGAGCTACTACGATATCCGGGTAGAGACTCGCACGCATTACTCTGGTGACGCCGCACACGCCGTCCTCGATGGCTCGCCTATCCGCTGTGCCAACGGGCGGGTTCGTGTCCCCCTGGATGGGGGCACGCATAGTCTCCTGATATCCATCTCATCCGAGTCATCTCATCCTACTTCTCAAGCCGAGGGTGCGGCCGCTTCCGCTTGAGTCGTTGCAAGATGACTTAGGTGTCGCTAATGACTTTGGTGCACTGGCAATGCTGCGCTCTGACCCAAAGCCACGTTCGGCGGCAGGTTCAGGGTTAATGCCTAGGTTTAGCGGGTTTGCTGGTGTCAGTCCCCTCCATACGACTCATCTGCTCTTTGCCAGCCTTCTCTAATTCCGCTTCCTGTTGGCCCAAGTCACCTTCTGAGACAGGCGGTTCACCTCGCATAGTCTCTTTAGGGGGCTTAGGTTCTTCCGAGGCACATCGGCCCGGAAATAGACAGCAAATTGATCGCAGCAAGTTCATGCCAGCCGCTCTAGTAGACCGTTTAGAGGGAGGTCAGCATATTGACGAGCGCCGGCAAATTGAAAGCCAAAAAGGGGGTTAAGATTCTACCTCACCCCAATCATCCTGATTATCTTGATGATCCTTTTTGATCTCCGTGTTACCGAGTTGGCCACAAGGGCCGCGCGCTCAGCAGGGTTACTCGGTGATGTTCTCATCGTTGTTTTGGTGCTCGTGCTGTTGAGCAGAATCTAGCCACGCGGAGCCATTCGTGAGCGGCTGTAAATATCATTTCGAAGCCTAGCCAGGGAGGGCGGTTTTGTCAGCGCCGAATTCCTCGGCTCCTGAGACAAGAGGCCAGAATGTTTGGCGTCGACGGCAGATACAACCAGGTCATGGCTGTCGGTAGCTTTGTTGCGCTTCTAGCAATCGCAGGTGTCGCCTGCACATGCTTGTCGCATACTGCCCTAGCAGAGGGTGGGTGCCCGCCGGGACAGTCTGACAAGACCAAGCACTACAAAGGCAAGTGCGTGCCCCTCGATCAACTGGACCCCGAGACGGGCCGTCTCCGCACTAAGGCTGAGTAGCTTTAAGTCTACTGAGCGCGGGGACCTGATGCGCTCTCGCGTCGGGGGCGATCTTTTGAACCTGAAATGGACGCTAACCGAATGCGCAAGTCCGACGCCGGACGAGGCGATTGTGGCTTTTGAGTCAGTGACTTCCGGACTTGGCATCAGAGCAAGCGACAGGTCCACAAACGCACGCAGCTCGGCCGAACAGCCGAAGATGCCGGAACAAACCGAGCGAGAGTGCCCGCTGCGATGCGTTACTTTCCCTTCGCGCCATCGGCGCCGATCGCCGAGAGGAATTTGCCGGCCTCAACCGGGAAGGGGAAGACGATGGTCGAGCTCTTTTCCCCTGCAATCACCCCGAGCGTACCCAGATAACGCAGTTGCATGGCTTCCGGACGTTTGGACAGAATGTCAGCGGCTTCAAGCAATTTTTGCGCCGCTTGTTGCTCGCCTTCGGCATTAATGATCTTGGCGCGTCTCTCGCGCTCGGCCTCGGCCTGGCGGGCTATGGCGCGCACCATGGTCTGGTCGATGTCGACATGCTTGATTTCGACGGTTGACACCTTGATGCCCCAGGCGTCGGTCTGCGTGTCGAGTATCTCCTGGATATCCGTGTTCAGCTTGTCACGCTCGGCGAGCATCTCGTCGAGCTCGTGTTTGCCAAGTACCGAGCGCAGCGTCGTTTGGGCGAGCTGGTTTGTCGCTTGCATGAAGTCCTCGACCTGAATGATGGCCCGTTCGGGATCGATGACGCGGAAATAGATCACTGCGTTGACCCGCACCGAGACGTTATCGCGCGAAATGACGTCCTGGGTGGGTACGTCGAAAACGCGCGTCCTGAGGTCGACCCGCACCATCTGTTGCACCAAGGGGATGATGATGATGAGACCGGGCCCCTTCACCCCGGTGAAGCGGCCGAGCGTGAAAATGACGCCACGTTCATACTCGCGCAGGATCTTGATCGCCGCGGAGAGGAATAGCAGGACGAGGATGGCGATCACGGCGTAGAAGGTGATGTCGTAGAACATAGCGGGGATCCTCCATTAGCTCCTGTCGATGTCGGGCTCGACGCTGAGCACCAGCCCGTCCATGCCTGTCACCCGCACAAGCTGGCCTTTGCTGAGGGGCATCGTAGAGACGGCCTTCCAACGCTCGCCATGGGCGAAGACGTGCCCGGCTCCGTCCTGCCAATCCTGTACCTCGCCGTGCGCTCCCGCCATCTCCTCTATACCGGTTGCAACGCGACGCCGGTGGGAGGAGATCGCAAGGCGCCCCACAACCAGCGTCAAGGCGAGGCTCGTCACGGCGACGGCGCCAATCACGGCCCAGGAGATTTGAAAGCCGGGCGCGTCGGTATCGATCAGAATGGCCGCGCCGAGTGCAAAAGAAGCAACCCCACCGACGCCAAGAACGACTGACGGCGTGAACGCTTCGGCGATCATCAGGCCTATGCCGAGCGCCATGAGGCCGAGCCCCGCATAGTTTACCGGCAGGAGCGCGAGAGCGTAGAGGCCGACGAGCAGGCAGATCGCGCCGACCGTCGCGGGGACCAGCGTGCCCGGATTCATGAACTCGAGGATCAGCCCGTAGATGCCGATCATCATCAAGATGAGCGCGATATTTGGATTGGTGATGGTGGCGAGGATCTGCGTGCGCCAATCGGGCTCGTACCGCTCGAGCGCCAGGCCTTTCGTGTCGAGAGTGACTTCTTCCGTACCGACCTTGACCTTGCGGCCATGGGCATGGGCAAAGAGATCGTCCATGTGGTTGGCAATGATGTCGATGACGTTCTCTTTGAGGGCTTGGCCTGCCGAGAGGCTTGCCGCCTCGCGTACGGCCTTTTCGGCCCAGTCCACGTTGCGCCCGCGCAATTCCGCCAACGATCGGATATAGGCCACGGCATCGTTGATGGCCTTTGCTTCCAGCGAAGACCGCGGAGCGGTCCCCGGCTTATCCTGCCCCTTGTCTTCGCCCCTCTTCTCGTTCTCCTGGTCGCGGCTGGGCACGGGCAGGCCGCCGCCGATCGAAACCGGCGTTGCTGCGCCAACATTCGTGCCGGGCGTCATCGCCGCTACGTGGCTTGCATAGAGGATGTAGGTGCCGGCACTCGCGGCCCGGGCGCCGCTCGGGTGCACATAGGCCGCCACCGGCACCGTCGAGGCGAGAATGGCGCGGTTGATGTCCCGCATCGAGGTGTCAAGCCCGCCGGGAGTATCCATTCTGAGCACGACGAGGAGCGCGCCGCGCTCCGCTCCGAGCCGCAAACCTCGCGCGACGTAGTTGGCGTTCGCTGGGCCAATGGCGCCATCGACCTGTATGACGAGAGCCCTGCGCTGGCTGGTGGGCTCCTCGGCGGGCCCGGCAGGTGCAGCAGCCAAGAGAAGAGCTGCAAGCGTAAAGGCGGCGCAGACTGGCCCTCGGTGGCTTGCCATGAGAGACCTCCGGCTTTGAGGTCAAGTTTCTGCCAATTAGATAATACTTGGGCGCGCCAAAAGCGCGTCCTCAAGAGATGGAAAAGGCAGGCAAGCATGTCTTCGGGGTCGGAATATCTTTCGCGCTGAATAGCGTCATTCTTGGCATATCGGCGAGGCGGCTTGTGCGTGCAAAGTCAGTCACGCGCCGCTAATGACTTGTCCAGCAACAATAGCAAGCGCCGGCACACACTCGCAAACCCCGATACCGGCGCGCATTCATCGCGGCAAGGGTCAGTGCCTCTAGTCGTATCATTGGGCTTTTTGGGCCGCCCCGGGAGAAACGATACCGACTAGGTGTCAGTCAGGTCTATCAGCCCTGGTCGTTTACTCACCTCTCCTTCGAGCTTTATCGAGAAGCGCGAGCACGGCGGCATGACCTCTCATGTCGTT
>JBOHJE010000185.1:0-68660 GCA_050728375.1 Methyloceanibacter sp. | reverse complement strand
GCGACGGCAACATCCACTACAATGTCAGCCAGCCGCCGGGCATGGACAAGGCCGTGTTCCTGTCGAACTGGGAAGCGATGAATGCGGCGGTGCATGAGATCGTGCTCGATCTGGGCGGCACGATCAGCGCCGAGCACGGCATCGGCCGGCTGAAGCACGATCTCCTGCCTCACGCCAAGCAAGAGCTGGAACTCGAGCTGATGCGCAAGATCAAGGCCGCCTTCGATCCCAATGGCATTCTCAATCCGGGGAAGCTGTTATGAGCGAGACCAACTGGGACGAGGTCGACCGCTACATTTCCGATCGACTGGTCGAGGACGACCCGGGACTCACGGCCGCGCTCGACGCAAGCGAGAAGGCCGGCTTACCCGCGATCAACGTGGCGCCCAATCAGGGCAAGCTGCTCATGGTGCTCGCCGCAGCGATCAACGCGCGGACGATCCTCGAGATCGGCACGCTCGGCGGCTACAGCACGATCTGGCTCGCGCGCGGGCTTGGCGAGAACGGCCGTATCGTCACGCTCGAGGCCAACCCAAACTATGCCGAAGCGGCGCGCGCCAATATCGCCCGCGCGGGTTTTGCCGATAAGGTCGAGGTGCGGGTGGGCAATGCGCTCAATACGCTGCCTGTGCTGGAAGGCGAAGGCGCCGGGCCCTTCGACCTCATCTTCATCGACGCCGACAAGCCGACCACGCCCGACTATCTTCAATGGGCGATAAGACTCTCACGGCGCGGCAGCCTGATCGTCGTGGACAATGTGGTGCGCGAGGGCGCCATTCTCGCGGCGAAGAGCGAAAATGCCCATGTGCGGGGCTTGCGCCGTTTCTTCGAGCTTGCCGCGGCCGATCCCCGGGTGACCGGCACAGCCTTCCAGACGGTGGGCAGCAAGGGGCATGACGGCCTCGCCATCCTTCTCGTCACAGCCGATCCGCCGGGACCGGGCCGCTAAAGATCGGCCTCGGCCTTCTTCCTCTCCCCCGAACCTTGCAGAAGAGCGACACGCGCCTCCTGAAGTTGTCTCAAGCTTACACCGTCGAGCGTGGGGAATCTGAGATCGAGCTTCTCGAGCAGCTCGATGAGCGTGGCCGCAACCATGAGGCGGGTGAACCATTTGTGATTCGCCGGCACCACGTACCACGGCGCGTACGAGGTTGAAGTGTTGCGGATGGTCTCCTCATAGGCGTGATGGTACTTGTCCCAGAGGTTCCGCTCCTCGACGTCGCCAAGCGAGAACTTCCACCGCTTGTCGGGATCGTCGATGCGCGCGACGAGGCGCTTCAACTGCTCCTCCCTGGAGATGTGGAGAAAGAACTTGAGGGGCACGACGCCGTTGCGGGCGAGATGGTGCTCGAAATTCGAGATGTCCTCGAAGCGGCCCTTCCAAATGTCGTCGGTGAAGAGCTTTTGCGGCAGGCGTTGCCGTTCAAGCAGACTGGGATGCACGCGGACGACGATGGTCTCCTCATAATAGGAGCGATTGAAGACTCCGATATGGCCTCGCGCCGGTAGCGCCATTGCGGTTCGCCACAGGAAATCGTGGGCCAGCTCCTGCTCGCTCGGCGCCTTGAAGGAATGCACCTCGCAGCCCTGCGGATTGATGCCCGACATCACGTGCTCGATGACGCCGTCCTTGCCGGAGGTGTCCATTCCTTGCAGGACCACCAAGACAGCCCAGTGGCCGTCGGCATAGAGGCGTTCCTGAAGGGCGCTGAGCCGGGCGACGCAGCTCTCGAGCATCGTTTTCGCCCTTTCCTTATCCAGCCCGCAGGTCTCTCCAGGATCGATGTCCTGCAAATGGAAGCCGCTTCCTATGCTGATGCGGAAGCGCTCGATGAGGTCGGACGGGAGCATGTGGGACCTTCTAAAGGAGGGGAAGCTGAAGCGGCTCCTGGATGCCCGGCTCGTCTTTCCGGGAATCGTTGATCTTAGGATCGAGCTCGATGGTCTCAAACAGATTATCGGGAGCCGGTTGCAACACCTCGACCGCCGCCTGCGCAGCGGTGCCCTCCACGTCGAGCCAAGCCTCGAAAGACTCGGGCGCCAGCACCACCGGCATGCGGTCGTGCAATGGCGCAACCGTTCCGTTGGCCGGGCAGGTCAGGATCGTCACCGTGTCGATCTCGCCGGCCTCCGGATCGCGCCAGCGCTCGTAGAGCCCGGCAAAGGCGATCAAATGGGGCTCGCGGGGACGCAAAAGGAACGGACGCCGCTTTCGTTTCGGCCCGGTCCACTCATAGAAGCCGTCGGCGGGGATGAGGCAGCGGCGCCAGCGCATGGCGTTCCGAAACGATGCCTTCGTCAAGACCTCCTCCGAGCGGGCATTGATGAGGGTCGGGAATTTCTTCGGATCCTTGACAAAGGACGGCAGCAAGCCCCAGCGCATGAGGCGGAACCGACGCACTCCATCGCGATCGCGTGCAACCACCGCAATCGGTTGCGTGGGGGCGACGTTGTAGCGGGCCGGGAAGTTGGGCGTGTCGGCATAGCCGAAATAGGCGCGCACTGCTTCTGGCGGCGAGGTCAGATTATATCGCGAGCACATGGCTAGGCGACTCCGGTAACGCTTTGGCAATCATGATCAGGCAGGTTCATCAAAAGCTATTTCATGCCATTGCATAAGTGTGCGCTATGTTTGCTGATGAGAATCGCAGTCTGCGTCAGGCTGAAATCCAAGAAGATGTGAGCCGGGAGGATATCGTTTCGGCCTTCCGCACGGCTATGCTTGGCCATTTCCGCGCCCATATTCCCGGCACCAACATCAACGAATCGACGCTGCTCGCAAGCGACTATCTCAATCATTTCCATGAGCTCGTCATGCTGCTCGAGGCGCTGTCCTCCGAGCCCGAGAGCTTCGCCGACGATTTACTGTTTTGGCGTCCCCTGACTTACGAAGAGCACTTCACCCAGTCGGAGTTCCGTCACAAGAACCTTGCCCATCGCCGCCTATCGCAAGGCGCCGCCGAGGATCCGGGCTCGCTTCGACGAGGCCGTGTCGCGCCTCCACGGCGAGGCCGTTACGCTCCTCGCTGAAGTCCGCGCCGAGCTCGGGAGAGGCCGCAAGGGCCTGAACAAGGCGTGCGAGGGGACCGTAAGCCGCCTGCGCGTCCTGATCGACGAGGCCAACTCGATCGCCAATGGCGAAAACCTCAGCGACCGCCGTGACTCCGAGGCGGCGGGAGATGTCGGCGGCCAAGCGGCGATTGACGCGCTGTTCGGCACACGCTGACCGGCTCCCCTTACCGCCAAGCCAACAATGAAACGCATCGAGGGCGTGAGCATCGTCCTCTTCAAGGATCGCGCTGTCCTTCTGGTGAAGCGCGGCCGCCCCCCGTTTGCGGGCTTGTGGAGCCTCCCCGGCGGCAAGATCGAGGGGACCGAGAGCGCCCGGGAGGCGGTTCGCCGCGAGCTCAAGGAGGAGACGGGCCTCGATGCAGTGGTCGAAGGCATCCTCGACAAAGTCGTCGTCCCCACGGAAATCGACGAGGGCGCCCCCTATGGCCTCACCGTCTACTATGGCCGGGTCCTCGGCGGTCATCTCGCGGCGAAAGGAGACGCCGAGGCGGCCCGTTGGATTGGCCTGGGGGAGATCGAGGGCCTTGAGTTGACCCCAGGCACGGCGCCCCTGATTTGGCTTGCCGCGCACCGCCTGAGGAGTGCCTAAGCGGCTAGATTTCACCATGAATTGGCGTTACTCAGGCATCATGGCAGCGTCCGTAGGACGGCATTTGGGGCTTGGCTTAGCGGCCTTGTTGCTAGCCGTCACCGGCATGGCTTACGCGCCCGTCGCCGAAGCCCAGTTTTTCCGGTTTTTCGAGCAAGCGCCGAGGCAGCAGCAGAAGCCCCGCACCTACCGGCCGCGCACCCCTCCCCCGGGCGACGATCTGCCCCCTATCGTGCCGCGGGAGAGTCTCGCGCCTCCGCCGCCCGATGACAGGCCCTACGACAACAAGCTAATGCGGCTCGCGGAGATCCTCGGCGCCGTCCACTATCTTCGCGAGCTTTGTGGCGCGGAAGATGGCCAGCTCTGGCGCAACCAGATGAGGGCGATCCTGCAAAACGAGGGCACTACCGCGGTTCGGCGGGCGAAGCTCGTCAACAGTTTCAATGACGGCTATCGCGGCTATCGCCGCACGCACCGCACGTGCACGCCGTCGGCCATCGTCGCCTCCAAGCGCTTCTCGACCGAAGGCGCAACCATCGCCGCGTCGCTGGCGCAGACCTCGGTCTTCTCCAATCCCGCGCCGAAAGCCGCGGAGAATGCTTCGGCGGACGTCCAAGCCCAAGCCGCCGAGCCAACCGGGCCGACCGATCCAGCCGGCGCCGCCCCGGAAGCCAACGCAGCGCGGCCGGCTGAGCCCGAGCCTCCGGATTAAGCCTGTCCGTTAACCGTTGATTCACTCTGTCATACTGGCGGCGGAACGGGGGTGTAATTGTGACATTATCAACTCCCCGGCTGCCAGGAAGGACAACCGCATTGCGCCCCGCGAAGCGACCATTGCAATCAGCCGCGAGCGAAGCCCAGAAGCAGGCGGCGCTGCGCTACATCCTAGACGCCTGGGAAGAAGCGCTGCATGACGGCATCGAGCCGGAGATGCTCGCCAATGCGGCCCTGTACGCCGCTCTCGCCGATCTAATCGACGTCTACGGCGAAGACGCAGTGGCCAAGATGACGACCGGTCTCTCCCGCCGCATTCATCATGGCGAGTTCACGCTCAGGCGCACGCCACAGTAAGCTCCGGGTCGCCCGCTCTCAGTGGAAATACCGGAGCAGGCCCTCCATCACCAATATCCCGCCGAACAAAAACAGCACCAGCCCGGCGATGCGGTTGATAAGGTGGAGCCGGCTTTCGGTGAGCTTGTGCCGGATGGTGGCGATCAATTCCGACAGGCCGAGCCACCAAAGCAGACTTCCGCCCATGATGGCCGCGACGAGAATGAGAGCTTCGAAATTGGTGTTGAGACCGCCGATCAGGGAGCCTAGGCCGCCGATCATCGCCGCCATACCGAGAATGGCGCCCGGATTGGTGACCGTGAGAAAGAAAGTCTGCGGAATGATGCCGGTGTGCTCGAGGAGATGGGACCTCTCGCCAAGAGGCGTCTTCACAATCGGCTTGGCGAGGAGAAGCGCGAGGCCAAAGGCGATCAAGAGCAGTCCGCCCGCAAACTGGATCGCGTCGCCATAGGCGATCATCACGTCTGAGATGGCCGCGATGCTGAAGGCGCCGAGAGCCGCCAGAATCCCGTCGCCAAGGACCGCGCCGATGCCCGCCGCAAGTCCGCCCCAAAAACCGCGGGCCACGGCCCTCTGAATCACCAGTACGTTCACCGGTCCGATCGGCGCCGCCATCAGCACGCCAATGCCGAGGCCGGCGATTACGAGTTGGATGCCGGACAGTACGATTTGCGCGCCTGCCTGCAAGGCCGGGGCCTATTCGCTCATGAGGATTGGACGCGAAACAGCGCCGGCCGGCTGCAACGGCTGGACTTGCACTCGCTCGCCGATCTGTGACACTGACAGCCGCTTAGGGAGTGATGAATGAAGAGCCGAAAAAAAGTCATCATGATTGCCGTCGCGGCATTGGTAGCGGGCACCGCCGCCCTTGTCTACGCTCAACGCAATGAGGCGGCTGGCCCCGGCTCGATCGAGCTTGCCGGCGGCACGGGGGCCAAGGACAAGGCGCCGAGCGAACCGCCCTCACTCTCGACCGAGGCCCCCAAAGGCGGCAAGACCGCGCCGTCTGACGCAGCGCCGGAGCCGTCCTACGATCTGAGCGCCTTGCCGAACCCTGTTCAGGAGATGCTCTCGGAGGTCATCGTCGCGGCGGAAAGCGGCGACATCGAGAAGATGAGACCCGTGCTCGAATCGAACGAGCTCAAACCGATGGTCGCCGCAACCCACGTGGATGACCCGATCGCCTTCTGGAAGAAGGAATCGGCCGACGGCAATGGCCGCGCGGTTCTCGCCGCCATGCTCAACGTGTTGTCTTCGGGTTACCTCCGCGTGGGCAAAGGCCATGGCGAGATGTATGTCTGGCCGTATTTCGCCGAAACCGATCTCGGCAAGCTCACGCCGGCACAAGAAGTCGAGCTCTATCGTGTCGTGCCGCCCGATCGCGCCGTGGCCATGAAGCAGAATGAGAAATACAGCTTCTACCGGCTCGGCGTGTCGCCGAGCGGCGTCTGGCACTTCTTCATTCAGTAGGTCTGGGGCAGCGCCTCGCCGAAGCGGATGGGCTGACCCGCCGCCTGGTCAAGCTCACCTTCCCACATCGCGATTCTGCCGCGTACGATGGTACCGACCGGCCAGCCTCTCACTTTGCGGCCAGCAAAGGGAGTCCAGTTGCATTTGCTGACGATCCATGAATCCTCGATGACCTTCTCGGCCTTGAGGTCGACGACGGTGAGATCCGCGTCATAGCCCACGGCGATGCGCCCCTTGCCGGCAATGCCGAACAGGCGCTGCGGTCCGACGCTCGTCAGATCGACGAAGCGAGCAAGGCTGAGGCGTCCCGCATTGACGTGGTTGAGCATCACCGGCACCAGCGTCTGCACGCCCGGCATGCCCGACGGCGTGGCCGGATAAATCCTCGCCTTCTCATCCAGCGTGTGCGGTGCGTGATCCGAGCCGAGCACGTCGACGACACCCTGATTGAGACCCCACCACAATATGTCCTGATGGGGACGGTTCCTGAGCGGCGGATTCATCTGCGCCCGCGTGCCGATCAAGTCGTAAATGTCCGGCGCCGCGAGGGTGAGGTGTTGCGGCGTGACCTCGACGCTCGCAACGTCCTTGTGCAGGGCGAGCAGCTCCATCTCGGCGCCCGTCGAAATGTGGAGCACATGCACGCGCTTTCCCGCCGCCGTGGCAAGGCGCAACAGGCGCTCCGTCGAGGCGAGCGCGGCTATCTCGTCGCGCCATTCGCTGTGGCTCGAGGGGTCGCCTTGGCGTTGCAGGGCCGCACGCTCCTTGAGCCGCGCTTCATCCTCGGAATGGAACGCCGCGCGCCGCCTGATCCTGGTCAAGATGCGAAGAAGCGTGTCCTCGTCGTCGACGAGCAGATCCCCGGTCGAGGAGCCCATGAACACTTTGATGCCCGCGGCGCCCGGGAGGCGCTCGAGGTCGCCCAGCTGGTCCACATTGTCGCGCGTGGCGCCGACGAAGAAGGCGAAGTCGCAATGCATGCGGCCGGTGGCTGCGGCGACCTTCCTGGCCAGCGTCTCGCCGCTCGTGGTGGGCGGCTTGGTGTTCGGCATCTCGAACACGGCCGTGACCCCGCCGAGGACAGCGGAACGGCTGCCGGTTTCCAGGTCCTCTTTGTGTTCGAGCCCCGGCTCGCGAAAATGCACCTGGGTGTCGATCACGCCGGGCAGAACGTGCAGCCCGCTCGCGTCGATGGTTTCGCCGGCGAGCCCTTCAGCAATGTCGCCCAGGGCGGCAATGCGTCCGTTGCGGATACCGACGTCCGCCTTGCCCTCGCCCGCTTGATTGACGAGGGTTGCGTTCTTGAACACGAGGTCGAAAGTTTCAGCCATTGAGTGCGGCTTGGCCTCACTTGCGGGGGCAAGTGCGCCCTCCTAGATTCGGGCGCCTTGGTAGCAGAAGGCGGGCATATGAGCCATTGCGAAGCCACTCTCCTTGCTGATCGCGGCGCGCTGCGCATCACGGGTGCGGAAGCGCGCAAATTTCTGCAAGGCGTAATTACCAACGATATCAACAAGCTGCGGGATCGCACCGCGATTCATACCGGACTGCTCAGCCCGCAAGGCAAGGTCCTGTACGACTTCTTCGTAATCGCCGCGGACGACGGACTTCTGATCGATGTCGCACGAGCCGAGGCCAGCGAGCTCGCGAAGCGGCTCGGCTTCTATCGCCTGCGCGCACGGGCGGAGATCTCCGAGGAGCCTTCCTTCACGGTGGGAGCCGTCTGGGGTGGCGAACCGCAGATCCCCGAAGGGGTCATCCTTTATGCCGATCCGCGGCTTCCGGAGCTTGGCTTCCGCATCCTGCTTCCCCCAGGCGCGGACATGACCAGTCTAGGCTGCTCGGTAGCGCCGGAAGCGGATTATCACATAAAACGCATAGCTCTCGGCGTACCGGACGGCGGGCGAGATTACGCCTACGGCGATGTGTTTCCCCACGAAGCCCTGTTCGATCAGTTGAACGGCGTCGACTTCGAGAAGGGCTGCTTCGTGGGACAGGAGGTCGTCTCGCGCATGCAGCACAGAGGCACGGCGCGCAAGCGCGTGGTGCCCGTGGAGGGAAATGGTCCCTTGCCGGCGCCGGGCACTGGCGTCGAAGCCGGCGGTCGGCCGCTCGGTGCGCTTGGCTCGGTGAGCGGGGCGTCAGGGCTTGCGCTGCTGCGGCTCGACCGTGCCGGCGATGCGATCGCGCGCGGCACGCCGCTCAAAGCCGGTGACGTCACCCTCACTCTTCGCCGCCCGGCCTTCGCGCGGTTCGACGTGCCGAGCGCAGTCCCCGCATGAGCAAGCTGGAGATTAAGCGCTGTCCGTGGCCGGGCACCGACCCGCTCTACGTCGCCTATCACGACGAGGAATGGGGCGTGCCCGAGCGAGACGATCGCGCGCTCTACGAGAAGCTGGTGCTGGACGGGTTCCAGGCTGGGCTTTCCTGGATCACCATCCTACGCAAGCGGGAGGCCTTCCGGCGCGCCTTCGATGGCTTCAAGCCAGAGAAGATCGCGCGCTATACGCCGAAGAAGGTAGCAGGCCTGATGCAGGACGAGGGCATCGTGCGCAACCGCACGAAGATTGAGGGCGCGGTTCTTTCGGCGCGTGCCTGGCTCGAGATGATGGAGAGCGGCCCGGACTTCTCGGAGTTCTTGTGGGCGTTCGTCGACGGCAAGCCGATCGACAAGCGCTACAAGTCGATCATCCAGATTCCCACCGAGACGGAACTGTCACGCGCGATCTCCAAAGAACTGAAATCGCGCGGATTCAAATTCTGCGGCCCCACCATCGTCTACGCCTTCATGCAGGCAACGGGCATGGTCAACGACCATCTGACGGGCTGCCCTCGCCACGCCGCCTGCGCGAAGCTAGCGGCGGATTAGCCCCGGCCGCGCGGATCCATCCTGCGTGGATAAGTGCGCTCTTCCTGGATCTTGCCGTTCCGCTTTCTGATGCGGACCGACCCCATGCCGTGCACTGCTTTCTCGAGGACGCCGCCCTTTGTCGCCGCCGCCTTGGTAGCAAAACGCTTGATGACTTCTCCCGACCCCTCACGCGCCAACTCCCATTTCTTCGACTTGTCGTTGTGCGTGAGCGAATATCTGGGCAGTCTTGCCATTGTACGTCTCCCGACTCTCTGATTGAGGTTGCCTGTACTCAACGAGAACCGGCCATGAATGCCATTCGCAGAGCTTTTCGTCCACGCTTTTCCTGACGCGGATTGTGAGAGTTTCCGCTTGAGGCACGCGCTCCACGAGCGTTCAATGAGGACCAGACGAAAAATGCACGGCGACGCTGCCAACACTCATCTCCGCGCCTGGCAGCGCATGCTGAGCGGACGGCGGCTCGACTTGCTCGATCCGTCGCCTCTCGATGTCGAAATCGAGGACATTGCTCACGGCCTTGCCCGGGTGGCGCGCTGGAACGGTCAGACCGACGGCGAGCATGCGTTCTCGGTGGCGCAGCACAGCCTGCTCGTCGAGAGCATTGCGGGCGATCTCGAGGGGACGCTCACGCCGCAGTTCCGGCTCGCGGCCCTTATTCATGACGCGCCGGAATATGTCATCGGCGATCTGATTAGCCCGTTCAAGGCGGCGCTGTCGCTCGACTATCGAGCGTTCGAGGCGCGGCTCCTTGCCGCCATTCACCTCCGCTTCGGCCTGTCCCCCGAACTGCCCGAGGCCGTCACGAAGCTGATCAAACGCGCCGATCAGATCGCGGCCTATTACGAGGCGGTCGGGCTCGCCGGCTTTTCCCGCGCCGAGGCACGGCAATTCTTCGGCCAACCGCGGGGCTTGAGCCCCTCCCTTGTCGCCCAGCTATCGAAGTTAAACCCGCTTCCCGCCGAACAAGGTGAAGCGAGCTTCTTGAAACGTTTCAATAAACTCGCCAGATGAGATGCGGGTCACGGCTAACCGATTCGTAGGGTCAGGACATGGATACGCTGATTTCGGGGGTGGAAGAGACTGGAGTGCCGGGCGCCATGACCCCGGAAACCATCTATGTCGCCCCCTTGAGCCTGGTCCAGGCCACGGTTCTCGATGCCCGGGTCAGCCATCTGGTGACCCTGATCAACGGCGACACCCTGATCGATACGCCGCCCAGCATCGGCCCGGACCGACACCTCAAGCTTTGCATGAACGATATTTGCGACCCGCAGCCGGGTCTGGTGCAGCCCTGCGAGGACCATGTCTCCGACCTCGTCAAATTTGCGCTCGACTGGGACCGCAAGGCGCCGCTTCTGATCCATTGCTGGGCCGGCATCAGCCGCTCCACGGCCGCGGCCTTCATCTCGCTTTGCGCGCTCAACCCGCGGGCCGAGGAGGCCGAGCTTGCCTGGGCGCTGCGCCGCGCCTCGCCCACGGCCTATCCCAATCGCCGGCTCGTCGCGCTTGCCGATGAGGCGCTCGCCCGCAAAGGTCGCATGATGGAAGCCGTCGAGGAGATCGGCCGCGGCGAGTTCGCCGAAGAAGCTAAAGTCTTCAGTTTGCCGGCCCTGCTCGCCGCTTGAGCCATGGCCGAAGCCGGGCGCAAGGCGTGGGTCGCGGAGAACAGTTCGAACCAGAACCCCCAAATCGAGCTTGGGCTCAACGCCGCCATCGTCATGGTGCGGGAGCAGCAGCCGCACATCCTCGTGGTGCGGCCCGGCACGGTGGGATCCGGCGCGTGGGACGCTCTACCCTTCGGCCCGTTCGCGCCGCGCGCGCATCGCACGCTCGAGATCGGTTTGCGCGAATGGGTCAAGCGGCAGACCGGAATCGAGCTCGGCTATGTCGAACAGCTCTATACCTTCGGCGACCGCGGACGGCACGCCGAACCGGGCGGCGCTCACATGCTCTCGGTGGGCTACCTGGCTCTCAGCCGCGGCGCGGCCGAGGACATGATGGGCGCTCACTGGTCGCCCTGGTATGCCTACTTCCCCTGGGAGGATTGGCGTGACGGCAAGCCTGAGATTCTTAGCAATGAGATCGAGCCGCGCCTGAAGAGTTGGGCAGAGCGACGGCCCTCACCCGAGGAGCCGGTGCGCCCCTTGCGCCGTGCCGAGCGCTTGAAGATCGGCTTCGGCATCGGCGGCGGCTGGGACGAGGAGAAGGTGCTCGAGCGTTACGAGCTCCTCTACGAAGCAGGGCTGGTGGAAGAAGCGAGGCGCGACGGGCGCGCCGCGGCGAGCCAATGGTCCGAGCTCCCCGAGGTCGGCAGGCCCATGGTGTTCGATCACCGCCGCATCCTGGCGACCGCGATGGGGAGACTTCGCGGCAAGCTAAAATACCGCCCAGTCGTGTTCGAGTTGCTGCCGCCCGATTTCACGCTTTACGACTTGCAGAAGACCGTCGAGGCGATCTCGGGCACGCTGCTGCACAAACAGAACTTCCGCAGGCTCGTCGAGAAAGGCGGTCTCGTGGAGCCCACGGGCAATGTCTCGACCGAGACCGGCGGGCGCCCCGCGAGACTTTACCGCTTTCGCCGCGAGGTCGTGCTCGAGCGACCAGCCCCGGGCTTAAGGGTGAAGCCGGGTCGCGGCTAAAATATATTGCTCGGTCGCTCGTCAAAAAGACGCACGCGCGTTCGTGAGGCAATTGGTAAATGTCGATTTGGCGCAGGGGTTTGATAAGGTAATAAGCTCCCACAATCTCGGTGGCGCGTTTGACCACTGGCGCCAGAATTAAGAAACCGAACGTCAGCGACATGGCCGAACTTCCCACGCAGCATCCGCGTTCTCGCTACATGCGACCCATCCTCGAGGAGACCAGCATGCGTAACAGAATCCGTAACATGTTGGCGCTCCGAGGCCAGGTTGTCGCGATGGTGTGGCGCGCCGCATGCGGAACGGCGATTGCCGCGGCGCTTCTTACGCCGATGCCCGGTCTTGCGGAGGATGCGGTGATCGAAACCGAGGCGGGCAAGATCAAGGTCGAAACCGTCGCAGATGGACTAGACCGTCCTTGGGGCCTCGCCTTTCTGTCCGATGAGCGCATGCTCGTCACCCAGAGATCGGGGCAACTTCGCATCGTGACCAAGGATGGCACGAAGTCGGATCCCCTCAAGGGCGTGCCCAAAGTGGTCGCCGAGAGTCAGGGCGGTCTGCTCGACGTGGCTCTCGATCCCGGGTTCGAGTCGAACGGCCTCGTCTATCTCTCCTATGCCGAGCCGGGCGAAGGCGGCGCCGGAACGGCGGTGGCGCGCGGCAAGCTCGACGAAGCCGGCCTCGATGACGTGCAAGTCATCTTCCGTCAGCAGCCGAAGGTCGACGGCGGCAATCATTTCGGCGGGCGGCTCGCCTTCACCAAGGACGGCAAGCTGTTCGTCACGCTTGGCGAGCGCTTCAAGTTCGATCCCGCGCAGGACCTTGCGGGTCACCTCGGCAAGATCGTGCGCATCAACCCAGACGGTTCCGTGCCGGAGGACAATCCCTTCATAGGGCAGAAGGACGCGCAGCCCGAGATCTGGTCCTACGGACATCGCAATCCTCAAGGCATCGCCATCCATCCGGAGACGGGCAAATTGTGGGAAACCGAGTTCGGCCCGCTCGGCGGCGATGAGCTGAACATTCCCGCCGCCGGTGCGAATTACGGCTGGCCCTTGGTGAGCTGGGGCAAGCATTACGACGGCAAGGGCATTCCGAAGCCGCCGACGCATCCCGAGCTTGCCGACGCCATCAAGCACTGGACGCCAGTGATTTCTCCCTCCGGCATTACCTTCTACGCGGCAGATTCGTTACCGGGCTGGAAGGGCAACCTCCTGATCGGCGGCCTGTCCTCGCAGGGCATCGTGCGGCTCACGCTGAACGGGGAGAAGGTGACAGGCGAGGAACGCATCCCCTTGGGCGCACGCATCCGCGATGTGGTGCAAGGTCCTGACGGCGCGCTCTACGCCCTGACCGACGCTGGCAACGGCAAGATCCTACGGCTTACGGGCGCGCCGCGAAGCTGAGGCGGGATCCTGCTAAGATCGGCTCATGGCGCCGCGCGGACTCTCACTCGGCTTCTTCGGCCTATTCGGGCGCTCGCCGGAATTGCGCGAGCTCGACAAGGCTCTGCGGGCGGCCGACCTCCATCCAAATCTCGTGCCCGAGGCGGTCAAGCTCACGGCGGTCAAGCTCCTCATGGAGGAAGCCGGAGACAGGGATCCGACGCCGCAGGCTTACCAATCGGCGGCGGAACTCATCGCTTTCTGCATACTCGGGACTGAAGGCTTTGGGGGGGCGAACGGAGACCGCCTCGTCTCGGCCGTGGGGGAGCGGATCGAGGCAGCGCTCGAGGCGGGGAACAGCCTCGATGCCAAGCTCGTGCTGCTCATGCTTCACGCCAAGGTGATTCAGCCGAGCGTGGGGGATCAATTTGGGCTAGAAAGCGCCTCCGAATGAGTTCGGGGCGCTCCCTATTGTTGCCGTACTGGCAGCCGATTGAAGACCCCCTCAATCCCTCTTGTCCCTGCCTTTTCGCGACGCCATGCCATGCCGCCAATCATCTCGGTCAAGAACCTGTCGAAGACCTACAAGACGGGATTCCGGGCGCTCAGGAACATCGATCTCGACATCCGGAAAGGCGAGATCTTTGCACTGCTTGGGCCGAATGGCGCTGGCAAGACCACTCTGATCAGCATCATCTGCGGCATCGTCACCGCCTCCACGGGCTCGGTGACCGTCGACGGCCACGACGTCGTCGCCGACTACCGAGCGGCCCGCTCGATGATCGGCCTCGTGCCTCAGGAACTGACGGCCGACATGTTCGAATCGGTGTGGTCCACGGTCTTGTTCAGCCGCGGGCTTTGGGGCAAGTGGGAAGACCCGGCCTATATCGAGAAGCTGCTCAAGGACCTGACGCTCTGGGACAAGAGGAACGACAAATTGATGACGCTGTCAGGGGGCATGAAGCGGCGCGTCTTGATCGCCAAGGCGCTGTCACACCAGCCAACCGTTCTCTTTCTCGACGAACCAACCGCCGGCGTCGACGTCGAATTGCGACAGGACATGTGGCAGGTGGTCCGTTCACTTCGCGACTCCGGCGTGACCATCATCCTCACAACACATTACATCCACGAAGCGGAGGACATGGCCGACCGCATCGGCGTCATCAATCATGGCGAGCTTATCCTCGTCGAGGAAAAGGCCGAGTTGATGCACAAGCTTGGCCAGAAGCAATTGACGCTTCAACTGCATGACGCGATCGACACCATACCGCCCGAGCTCGATGGGCATCATTTGACGCTCGCTAATGGCGGCAGCGAGCTACTCTACACCTATGACAGTCAGGGGCCGCGCACGGGAATCACCGGGCTGCTTTCGGACCTGTCCGAGGCAGGCATCAGGTTCAAGGACCTCGACACGAGCCAGAGCTCGCTCGAGGACATCTTCGTCGATCTCGTGAGACGCGGGCGATGAATTTTCCTGCGGTCAGGGCAATCTACAAATTCGAGATGGCACGCTGGGGACGCACGTTCCTGCAAAGCATCGTCTCGCCGGTGATCGCGACCTCGCTCTATTTCGTGGTGTTCGGCGCGGCGATCGGCTCGCGCATCACGGAGATCGAAGGCGTGAGCTACGGCGCCTTCATCGTGCCGGGTCTCATCATGCTAACGCTGCTCACGCAGAGCGTAGCCAATGCTTCGTTCGGCATCTACTTCCCGCGCTTCACCGGCACGATCTATGAGCTTCTCTCGGCGCCGCTCTCCCCCTTCGAGGTCGTTCTCGGCTATGTCGGCGCGGCGGCGACCAAATCCATCATTCTCGGCTTGATCATCCTCGTCACGGCGGCGCTGTTCGTGCCGCTTCAGATCGCCCATCCGTTCTGGATGATTGCCTTCTTAGTGCTGACGGGGGTGACCTTCAGCATGCTCGGCTTCATCATCGGCATCTGGGCGGACGGCTTCGAGAAGCTCCAACTCGTGCCGTTGCTGATCATCACGCCGCTGACATTCCTCGGTGGCACGTTCTACTCGATCAATGTCCTGCCGCCGTTCTGGCAGACCGTCACACTGTTCAATCCTGTCGTCTACCTCGTCAGCGGATTCCGCTGGAGCTTCTATGAGGTTGCGGATGTGGGCGTAGGCGTGAGTCTCGCCATGATCGCGCTATTCCTCGCCGCCTGCCTCGTGATCGTGTGGTGGATCTTCAAGACAGGCTACCGGCTGAAGAGCTAAGAGCGATCCATCCGTCTAGCCGTCTGGTAGTCCAAAGCCTCGATTTTCCTCGATATGACCCTGACAGCCGGGCTCGCCCTTCGATGGGCACTTCTTGACGAAATCCTTCAGGCAGCAGTCTCGGTGATCCGGCGAGATGCCGGAAGTCTTTGTCTTGCACAACTTACGATTCGGCAACGGTAGGCATCTTGTCCATCACGTGGTAGTGACCGCCGATGAGGGATGCGAGGGACGATCCTCCGTCGGACTCTGGCGGGGAGCCGAAGCTGCACCGCTCGATCGGGCCGACGCAGATGGCCCTGTACGGGCTCGGTAGCATGCTGGGCGCCGGTATCTATGGGCTGATAGGTAAGGCCGCGGGCCAGGTCGGTAACGCCGTGTGGCTTGCCTTCCTCGTCGCGCTGGTCGCGGCGCTCTTGACCGCCCTCTCCTATGCCTCGCTCGGCTCGCGCTATCCTCGCGCCGCCGGGGCCGCCTATGTCACCCAATGCGCCTACGGCTTCCCGCTTCTCAGCTTCATCGTGGGAATGGCTCTCGTGTGCTCGGGGCTCACCTCCATCGCCACGCAATCGCGGGTGTTCGCAGCAAATCTGGTCGAGCTGTTCGGCCTGGAAAACATCCCCATGTGGAGTCTCGCGCTCGGCTTTCTTTTAGTTATGACGGGGATCGTCTTCCGCGGCATCCGGGAATCGATATGGGTGAACGTGCTCTGCACGTTGGTCGAGGCGGGAGGTCTAATCCTCGTTATAGCGGTCGGCATGTCGTTCTGGGGCTCGGTCGACTATTTCGAGACGCCGGCCGAGCTTGTCGGCGAGCATGCCTGGCTGCTCGTGGTGCAAGGCGCGGTGCTCGCCTTCTTCGCCTTCATCGGCTTCGAGGACATGTACAACGTCGCGGAAGAAGTGCGCGAGCCTGAACGCACGATCCCGCTTGGCCTGATCCTCGCCATGGCTGCCGCCGCACTTCTCTATATCGGGGTCGCGGTCACGGCCGTCTCGGTCGTTCCCTGGAAGGACCTGGCCGAAGCCCCTGGCCCCATTACCGAAGTCGTGACCCACGCGGCGCCCTTCATCCCGCCGGTCGTGTTCCCGGGCATCACCCTGTTCGCCGTCGCCAATACGGGCCTTGTCAATTACGTCACAGCCTCCCGCCTGCTCTACGGCATGGGCCGGCAGGGGTTGCTGCCGCAGATGGTCGGCAATGTGCATGCCTCAAGGCGCACGCCTCACATCGCCATTGTCCTGCTTTTCCTGGTGCTAGTGCCGCTCGCGCTCACCGGCACGATTGCCGAACTCGCCGCGGCGACCGTGCTCATGCTGCTCGCCGTGTTCACGGTGGTGAACGGGGCGCTATTCGTCCTCAAGCAGCGCAAGAGCGAGCCCAAGGGTCGGTTCGAAGTCCCACTATTCGTGCCGGCGCTCGGCGCGGTTGTTTGCTTGAGTCTCATCGTCGTGCGCGTCGCGACGGGCGACTGGCAGGCTCCTGCCATCGCCGGCGGGCTTCTCCTCGGCTGTGGCGCGATCTACGTCTCGATGTTTCGTAAGGCGCCGCGCGCCGGCGACGAGATTGACGCCAATTAGTTTCCGTTCTCGCCGAGGCTGTGCGGAGGATGGCGCGCATCGCCGCGCCGGTTCAGACGGCGCACATAGGTGATGGTCGCGTCGGGCCGCTCGGCCTTGACCTTCAGCGCCGCGATCAGCGCGTCCTCGGCTTTGACGACGATGCGGTCGCCCCTGCCCTCGAGCGTAATTCCGACGGTGAATTGCGACTGCATGGGCGCGACCTCCTAACGGCCCCAAGCCTAACCAAAACCACGGCTTTCGGCATCATGATTATTGCATACGGTGCATGAACCGCGTTTTACGCCGCGCGAAGGCGCAGGAGACGCCGGGCTCCAAGAGCGCACGGAGGGAGAATGCTCGGCTCAGGGCGTCGAGTCGGCGACGCTGTCGGCCCTGTCCGGGCCCGAATTTGCCACAGCCGGAGGCGCTGCGCGCCTCCCGACAACTGCCGAGGCGACGACGGCATCGAGCTTGTAGACGTCGCCGAAGGTCCTCAGCTTGCCTTCGTCGTCGACCACCGCGGTGAAATAGGTCGTGTGAACCGGCACGGGCTTGGAGAGGTCGACCGCGCTGTTGTAGCCCTTGGCCATCAGCTCATCGACCTTGGCCGCCGGCCAGCCCTTGTCCTGGGCCAGGATCACCGCGGCGAACTTCCCGGGATTCGCCACGCGCGGGCAATGATGGCCCTCTGCACGAACCTCAAGCTTTAGGAGATCACGCTTGATGGTGTCGTGCATGTAGACGATGTGTTTGTTCGGATAAAGAAACTTAACTTTGCCCAGAACATTAGTCGGCCCCGGCGCCTGGGTGAAGCTGATCGCGCCCATGTTCACGTTCTTCCAGTCGATCTTATCGGGATCCACTTCGCGTCCTTTGTAGCGCACCTTCAGCTTGTGCTGCTTCAGGATCGCGGTGTTGCCGCCGCCGAACCACCCGCTCCCGCCGCCCCGCAATTTGGGCAGCAGGTCCTCGCGCACGATGGTGGGAGGCACCGTCCATTCCGGGTTGAACACGATGGTCTGCATGTTGGCCGAGAAAGTGGGCGTGGCATAGACCGGCTTACCGACCACAATCTTATCCGCGTGGATCCTCTTGCCGTCTTTGACGACGTAACCCATGAACTCGGGCACGTTGAGCCAGACGTAAGTGCCACCGAGATCGTCAGGCATCCAGCGCCAGCGCTCCATGTTGATTAGGACCTGCTTGGCGCCCTTGGGCTCGATGCCGGGATCGGCCTCGGCGCGAATCTTGATCAGCGCTTGTCGCAGGCGCTCGAACTGCTCGTGCTTCGGATGTAGCGACCTGAGATAGGCATCGGGCTCGCTGGACACGGCGATTTCCGTCAGCACGAGCTTCGGATCGCGCAAAGACGGTGTCTGGTCGATGACCTTGCTGAGCGATGTGGGATTGGTGCGGCCGCCGCGCGCAAACCGGGCATATTGCAGGATGGCGAGGTCGAGCTTGATCTCGGTGGCCGCCTGTTCCTCGGGTGTCGAGGGGGCGTCGCCCGGATTGGGCGGGGCGAAGACGGCGCTCTCGAGTCCCCATTCGTCGGCCTTTCCGATCTCCTCGATCGCGCGCTGTGCCTCAGGCTTGAGGCCGGTACCCGTCAGCCATAGCGAGGGGCCGGTCCGCCCCGCATAGAAAGCTTCGACAGCGGCAAGGTCGGCCGGAGCTACATTCTTACGGAGCTCGGGGTCTTGCAGCTTCTGCCGGATCGCGTCCGAGATGAACAGCTCCGCCGGAGGCGCTTCTACAGCCGGCTCGGGCGCGGCAGGCGCAGGCGGCTCCTTGACTGCACTCGGCAGCGCCGCGACGCGCTCCGCCTCTTGGGCTTCGGTCGCGGCAAGCGTGGCCGGGTTGTCGGGAATGGGGATGACGACGCTGGTAACCGCCGTTTCGGTGGTAGGCGATTGGCCAACGAGGAGCCATACGGAAAGCGCGGCCGCAACCACGCAAGTTCCCGTCGCACCGAGGATCGCGACTAAGGGCCTTCCACGCATCCACAACCCCTCGTGGAGCGTAGATTAGTCGCAGATGGCGTTCACGACCACCCCGAATTGCCCGTTGGTTAGGCTGCCTGCCGTGGCTCCATGCGGGGTCGCCCTCGGAATGTGGAGCGCCGCCCTTTGAACCGGGCGCCCGATCGCCTATACTCATAGTGAGGATAGGGATGGAAGCAGCGCCGGCCTTGTGCCGGACATTTTTACGACCAATATATACTCACTGTGAGTATTACTGGTTATGAGAGGCCCGATCAGATGGCAACCGTTCATAGCGACGCATCGCTTCTGAGATCGAAAGGGTTGGCACCTGTGCCGGCCTTTTTGGCCGACCTCGCCTACACGCCGGAAGTGGCGCGCGAGACCGCGCATCTCTACGAGCGCGTCTCCCGGGTGATCCCGCCGATCGAATGGCCGGGCTTCGCGCCCTATATCAAGGCCATCAACGACCTCAAGCGGGCCCGAAACGCGGTGGTGCTCGCCCACAACTACATGACGCCCGAGATCTTCCACTGCGTCGCCGACGTGATCGGCGACTCCCTCCAGCTCGCCCGCGAGGCCGCGAAGGCCGACGCCGAGGTGATCGTCCAAGGTGGCGTCCACTTCATGGCCGAGACCGCGAAGCTTCTCAACCCCGACAAGACGGTGCTGATTCCGGATTCCCGGGCCGGCTGCTCGCTCGCCTCGTCCATCACCGGCGCCGATGTGCGGGCGCTGCGCGAGGCCTATCCGGGCGTGCCGGTGGTCACCTATGTGAACACCTCGGCCGAGGTTAAGGCCGAGTCGGACATCTGCTGCACGTCGTCGAATGCCGTGCGCGTCGTCGAGTCGCTCGGTGCGAAGCGGGTGATCCTCATCCCCGACGAGTATCTCGCCAAATGGGTGCAGACCCAGACGCAGGTCGAGATCATCGCCTGGAAAGGCCATTGCGAGGTGCATGAACGTTTCACGGCGGAAGAGCTCCGCGCCTATCGAGAGAACGATCCCGGTATGAAGATCATCGCGCATCCCGAGTGTCCGCCCGACGTGATCGACGAAGCCGATTTCACCGGCTCGACCAGCGGCATGATCAAATGGGTGACCGATAACCAGCCGTCCAAGGTGCTGCTCGTCACCGAATGCTCGATGAGCGACAACGTGGCGGTCGAGGCGCCGAACACCCAGTTCGTGCGCCCCTGCAATCTGTGCCCGCACATGAAGCGCATCACGCTGCCGAAGATCCTGGATAGCCTCGTCTTCCTCAAGGAGGAGGTGACCATCGATCCGGCCGTTGCCGAGCGGGCGCGCGCCTCCGTCGAGCGCATGATCAATCTCAATCATTGATGAGGCAGGCCTTCGGCCCCGACGCGACAAGTGAGCAAGACCAGCAAGCTTCAGCCTCGATCGCGAGCGTTCAGCCCGGACGGCGGCGTGGTCGTGGTGGGCGCCGGCTTTGCCGGCCTGTTCACCGCCCTCAAGCTCGCGCCGTTGCCGGTCACGGTCGTCTCGCCGGCACGCCTGGGCGAAGGCGCATCGAGCCTATGGGCGCAGGCGGGAGTCGCGGCGGCGCTCGCCGAGGGCGACAGCCCCGAGGCCCATGCCGCGGACACGATCCTCGCCGGCGCGGGCATCGTCGATGAGAAGATTGCCCTGCTTATGGCGCGCGAGGCACGGGCGCGGATCGAGGACCTGCTCCGCTACGGCGTGCCCTTCGACAAGGACCTCGAAGGTCATTTGAGCCTTGGGCGTGAGGCCGCGCATGGCAGCCGCCGCATCCTTCACGTCAAGGGTGACACGGCGGGGCGCGCCATCATGCTTGCGATGACCGAGACGGCGCGGCACACGCTCTCGATCAAGGTGATCGAAGGCTTCGCCGCGAGCGAGTTGCTGGTGCGGGACGGCCACGTCGTGGGTATAGAGCTGACACCGGCCGACGGGAGCCCGTCGTCGCGGCGGCTGATCCTTGCCGCTAGCGCCTTGGTTCTGGCCACGGGCGGCGCCGGGCAGATCTACGCCATCACCACGAATCCGCGTGAAGCACGCGGCGAAGGCGTGGCCCTTGCCGTGCGCGCCGGCGCCGTCACCGCCGACGCCGAGTTCGTGCAGTTCCACCCCACTGCCATCAATATCGGCCGCGACCCGGCGCCGCTGGCGACCGAGGCGTTGCGCGGCGAAGGAGCCTTGCTCATCAACGCGAAGGGCGAGCGTTTCATGCGCGCGGTCCACGCCGACGCGGAGCTGGCACCACGCGACGTGGTCGCGCGCGCGGTTTATCGCGAGGTCATGGCCGGACGAGGGGCATTTCTCGATTGCCAACCCGTTGGGCCCGACCTCGCCAAGAGCTTCCCCACGGTGTTCGCCTCATGCAGGGTCGCCGCCATCGATCCCACTCGCGAGCCGATCCCGATTGCGCCTGCGGCGCACTATCACATGGGCGGCATTCTCGCCGACGCGCGCGGCAGAACTTCCATCGACGGACTATGGGCCTGCGGCGAGGTGGCCTCGACGGGCGCTCATGGAGCCAACCGCCTCGCGTCCAACTCGCTGCTCGAAGCGGCCGTGTTCGGCGCGCGAGTCGCCAGCGATATCGCGGAGACGCTATTGCCGGCGCGCGTCGATGCGATCAGGCCGAAGGTTTCCGAGGGACCTGCCCCAGTCCCCACGCATGACGCGCGGCTCGAGCAGCTTCTCCGCAACACCATGTCGACGGAAGTCGGCGTCGTGCGCGATGCTACCTCGCTGACCAAGGCTTTTGTCGTCATGAAGGCGATCGCCGAAGAGGCGACCGGCTCCCGGCAACTGACGAACATGCTCACGACCGCCAAGCTGGTAACGGCCGCCGCGCTGCTACGCACAGAAAGCCGCGGCGTCCATTTCCGCAGCGACTATCCTGCCGTCGATCCGAGCCTTGCGCGCCGGAGCGTCCTCACCCTGACTCAAGCTGAGGCCATCGCAACTGAGGCAGCCGAAGCGAGCGATACCGGACCCCGGCGGCGGTTCGCCGCTCTCCGTGCATGACGCAACGCGTCCACTTGCAGCCTTCCCTTCCAAAGCGCCTCGTCGAGCAGGCGGTCGCCGCGAGTCTCACCGAGGATCTCGGCACCGGCGGCGATATCACGACCGACGCTATCGTTTCCCGCGATGCAAAGGGCGAGGCAGCCATCGTGGTACGGCAGCCGGGCGTCATCGCGGGCCTCGATCTGGCCCAAGCCGCCTTCGCGGCGCTCGACCCCGGCGCGAGCTTCACCCGGCTCATGCAGGACGGGTCCAGGACCGACATGGGCGCGACCGCCGCACGGGTGGCCGGAGCGACGCGGGCGATCCTCACCGGCGAGCGGACCGCGCTCAACTTCTTCTCCCGCCTGGGCGGCATCGCGACGCTGACCGCGGCTTATGTCGCCGCCATTGCCGGAACGAAAGCGCGCATCGCCTGCACGCGAAAGACGACGCCGGGCTTGCGCGCGCTAGAGAAATACGCGGTGCGCTGCGGAGGCGGCGTCAATCACCGGTTCGGCCTCTACGATGCGGTGCTGGTGAAGGACAATCACATCGCCGCCGCCGGAGGACTCGAACCCGCGCTCGACCGGCTGCGCCAGCGGGTGGGACATCTGGTCAAGATCGAGGTCGAGGTGGACACGCTCGACCAGCTCGAGGAGGCCTTGCGCTTCCACATCGATGCCGTGCTGCTCGACAATATGAATGCGGAGATGCTCAAAAAGGCAGTGGCTCTGGTGAAGGGGCGCGTCGTGACCGAGGCTTCCGGCGGCGTGACGTTAGAGAATGTGGGAGAGATTGCCGCGACCGGAGTCGACCTGATCTCGGTCGGAGCGCTTACTCACTCCCCGCGTAGCCTAGACTCATCGCTGGAGTGGCTGGCGCGCTAGAGCCGGCGACGGCGCTGACAGCCGACACAACCGACAGCGTCGGGGTCAGCAGCAACGAATCGTCCTCGGCATCTGAGCCGTTTTCCGGATCGGCCGAGGCTTCCACCACATAGGGCTCCTCGTTGCGCTTCTTATAGAAGATGTGGCGGCCGATCTTGTCGATCTTGCTCATTCCGCGGGCCCAGCCCGGGCTCACATAATTGGCATGATAGTAGGTCGAGTATCCGACGTCGGGCAACCAATGCTTGCCCGACATGATCTCCTTGGCGAGTTCCTGGGAAAGCGCCCACTGCGTCTTGTCGCGCGGGTTGTCGGTGTGGCCGTCGCAAGTGAAGGAGAACTGACAGCCCTTCTGCATCTGGCCCTGATAGACAACGCCGCAGATCGTCTCCGGGAACATCGGGCTTCTCACCCGATTTAGGATGACCTGGCCGACGGCGATCTGCCCACGCAGCGGCTCGCCACGCGCCTCGAAATAAATGGCGGTTGCCAGACAGCGGCGCTCGCGCTCCTGGAATTCCGCTTGGCTCTCGCCTTGATAGCGGAAGTTCAGAGCGTCGGGAGAGACCTGATAGGCGATGTCCTTCGGATCCGGGCGGAAGGCATCGACATTGAAGTCGGGGCTGAAGGCCGCACCGTAGCTGGCATTGAACAGCATGGGATTATCGGCGCGTCCGCCGATCGGTCCTTTGAGCGCCACGTCCGTGGTGGTCGGCTTGAGTCTATCGGCCTTGCCGTCGCGGCTGACGGCGCTGTGGGCGAAGGCAGGCGTCAAATTCGGTCCGCTGGTGAGGCTTGCTGTGATCAGCCGCTTTCCCGCATCGGTGACGGCCTGGGCTGCGAAGTAGTGATCGGCACGGGGGCCCTTGCCCCCGGCGCTGAAAAGCTTCGCGGCCGCGCGCGGCAGGCTGTGATGGGATGTGGAGGCGTCGGCGGTTCGAAGCACGCTATGGGCCGAGCCACCGCTTGAAAGGTAAAGCTCGACTTCGAAAGCGATGGGATTGCCGGGAATAAAGGCGGCACAGGTCAGGCCAAGCAAGGGAAGCGGCACCAGCGAAGCGGCGGTGCGCCATACCCGACGAAATACGCGTCGGCCCATTTTCCCTCCAGGTCCGAAGCCTGTGGGGGTGGACTCTCCCTATTTTGGAAGGTCCCCCCACATTTACCCCTAACCGTGCCGCCATTAAGGCTGACGCGCCTAGAGCGTCCCCATGAAACCAGGCAAAATGGTGGGAAAAATCAGTAGTTTAGCTTAATAGTCCCCCACCGGTTCTGGCCCGGATTCCCGTCTCATTGCCCCCACGCTGCCCGACAATTTAGGGCAAAATGTGGTGAACGGCAACGGGCCGTATTTCCATGCCAAAAGGGCTAATTATCCGTAATGGCCCCAGAAGGGTTTCACGTATGGTTAACAACACCTTACCCCACTCCATACCGGCCTCTGTCACCTTCTTGTCCAAGCGCTGGGCCCGGAATCACGGCCCTTAGCCACACCGAATCGCCGCCGAGCTTCGACGCGCGAGGGTACCCCTAGCGCTCTTGGCGAAGGCCAACGCCCTAATTAACGAAGCGGGCCTAATGCAGTGGGATGAGGCCTACACGAGATGATCGACGGCAACGACGTGGCAGCCAGCGCAGCCGCGGAGCAGTCATCCCGGCGTGCCCTTGGACTTCCTGTGAAACCCCTCGGGTATCTCCGACCAGCTATCCGCCCCGCTGGCGGTGAACACGTTGTCAACGCTGAAGGGCCCGCTCTTGTCGCGGCGCGCTAGCCAGTATCCCTTGCCGCGTCCGCGCTCGTTCCAGTGACCGGACCTCTGCCAAATGGTCCACCATTCCCAGAGTGTAAGCTTCCACTCACAACCGTCGCGCCGGGCGTTACGCCGCTGCACCCGAAATGCTCCAATCGGAGTTCGGTCCCGTTTCACGCCTGACGTTCGCCCCATTTCGAGAAGCTCTTTGACCTGCGCATACGAGCAGCCGTATTTGGCAAGGTACTTGGCGTCCTTCCTAGCGGCGTTAGAGATTGCCTTAGGCCGGGCGATTAGACGAGCGCCGCCATGTAGTGCATTTATACCGTAGAGCCTCTTCAATATCTGTCGGACGCGCTCTCGCGTGACGCCGAAACGGTCGCCGATTTGTTGCAGCGTCGCCCCGTTGCGGTAGAGGCCCAGCATCTCTTCCCTGGAGGGGTCGCTAACCTTTGCGAGCGTTGAGCGTGGCCGTTTGAACTTGATCCCCGCACGCTTGGCGCGAACGAACACGGTAGCGTAGGCGAGGCCAAACTCCGCTGCCGTCTCTTTGATCGAGTGACCAGAGGCGGCATACGTGCGCAATTCTTCGAGAGTGACTTTCGGTTTCAGTTGCCCCTCCGTCTGGCCACAACCTAGCAGAAGCAGAAAGCGACGGCCACAGAGGGCCCCGCGTTGGCGCCCCTTCTGCTACGCTCCGAACCTAATCGGAGGGCGCGCCGGCGCCCATACCCGGAAAGTCAGGAAAAGTTCGGTAGAGGTCTATGAGCGCCTCCCCAAGTTGGAGTTGGTCTTCCCTGCTGAGGTCTTTAACCCCTTCCACAGTCGCCTGAACGTCAGGGTCAGGATCAAGCCGGGGCCCGCCGATCCAGCCTCAGCGTGCGGAGCCAGGTATGGCTCTCAAAGCCATGCGCCAGCAGCAGCGGAGTAGCGCAGTGCTGATCGACTTCCTGCTGCTGTCAGCCATCTGCATCGCCATCGGCGCGTGTCTCTACGCCACGGCCTAGCGATCCAGCCCGACGCCCTTAGCCGCAAATCCAAACCCAACCAATCGGCGTCCGGAGATAGCAGGGATTGCCCCAATAGGCATATCCGCGACCATACCCATGGGGACGGTGACCATACCGGTGATGGCCGTACCGGTGGTGGCCGGTGGCCGTACCGGTGATGGCCGTAATGCTTGCCGTGGTGGCCCCTGCGGGCTTGGTGACCCTTCCCGTGGCCCCTGCGGGCGTGGTGACCCTTCTTGCCGTGGTGGCCTTTGCCATGATGGCCCTTGCCGCCACCCTTGCCATGATGGCCCTTGCCGCCACCCTTTTTGGCTACGGCCTCTGTCGGCAGCATGGATAGCGTTGATAGTGTTACCCCGACCGGGAGCATTACAGCCGCCATGAGTGCGGCTATGAGAACTTCCGAAGCATCTGCTCTTTCTCCACCTCGGCCGCATACATATAGGAAACCCATGCCCTGAAGTTAGGGGCGGGTGACCCCTACAAGCGCTGCCCACTCGGACCTGCGGCACTGCCGACCTGCTTCCCTGCGGCCCTGAAGGCCTCGCACGCGGGCGTGGAACATCCCTCAGTACACGGTGTTTTAGCCCAACAGCGAGCGTCGGCGGGTTCCCCCCCAACCTGGCGCCCAGCAAGCGTACAGCCGATGCTGCTGCAACAGATCACCCCCGTATTGGAGAGCCTGGTAGCCCTTACCAGGCTCTCTACTTTCGGTGGAACCTAAGTTGAGTTGACCGCGTTCGCTGCACGGCACTGGTGCGGCTACCATACGGTCGTTCCGGCGCCTTAGGTAGGTAGGGGAGGTAGGGGCCGGGTGTTGTGGGTCCCCCATACGCCGGGCCCCTATCTATCCCAGCCCTTGAGGGCCCCTAACGCGGGTCCCCGTAAGCCTTGAGAATGGCCGACGCCGGGGCTGCGGCCGGGGCGCTCCCCAGCTAGGGCTGCAAATCCCATTACAGTGCTTTACAGTGCTTTCCCGGATTGACTAGCTCGCGTGTTGTGGCGGGGCCCTGCCTCCGCCCCCCTGCCGGGGGCCCCAAGGGGGGAAGTCGACGGCCCCAAACTTAACGCGCTCAAGTTTCCAGCTGCTCGCAACACGCGGCCTGCGGCCCGTGACAGGCCAGCCCTGGGTCTGTGAGGGGTCTGGCACGAAGGGCGCCCAAACGTCGAAGCTGCTAAGTGCTGGTGCGGACGGAGGGATTTGAACCCTCACGGCCTTTGGGCCTCAGGATTTTAAGTCCTGTGTGTCTACCAGTTCCACCACGTCCGCTCTGAGCGCGTGCGCTCTCCTACGCCCGCCCAAAGGTCGGCCAGGCCAATGCGAGAGCATTCATAGCGCCGTTAGGCGGGCGGGTAGAATGGTTTCGACTTGGATTTGCCTTCGGGCTTCTCCTTGGGAGCCGGCTCTGGCTCCTCTTCCGAGGCCTCATCCTCGGCTTCCTCTTCCGACGCCTCAGGCTCGGGTTCCTCCTCGGACGCCTCGTGCTCTTCCTCCTCGGCTTCCGCTAACGCCCCATCATCCCGTTTCGCTGCGGTCTTCCCGGCTGCCTCGTCGGCAGTCGACGCCTTCAAGGCCGCGGCCAAGGATCCCGCTTTGGCCTCGCCCGGCGCCGGCGCCACCGGCGTCGCCACGGGTAAAGCCTCCGCCGCAGTCTCCGTCTTTGTGCCAGTCCCGGCCTGGACGGTCACCGTGGCCCCTGTCTTGAGGCTTGCCAGCAAGAGCAGCAACAGCGTCAGGGCGTTCAGGAGATGCCAGAGGAAATGGGTGCCGACCTTGCGCCCGTCAATCACCACGGTCTCGCACAGTGCCATGTCGAGGGATCTGAGCATGACTGAGACGGTGAAGATGGCTGCCGCCCAAAGGACATAGGGCGCGGCCTTGTGTCCCCGCTCGAACAACAGCAGTCCGACCACGATCAGCGCCCCGAGCGCGGGCAAATAGGGTGCGCTGCCATTAAGGCAGGGCTTTGCGCCCTCCAGGCCGAGGCCGGCGAACCCGACGGCGCCTTCGCCGCAATGGACTTGGCCCGCGATCATCACGAGGGCGGCCATGCCGATCACCAACAGCACCGTCAATCCAGGCGGCACGGCGAGGAAGCGATTGAGCGCAAAGCCAAGATAGACGAGCATGAACACGCCGATCGGCACGACATCGGCGAGCGCCGTGCTTTCGTCCGCGTAGAGATGGAAGGCGATGCTGCCGAGGCCGATCAGAAACACGAGCCCGGCCAGCAGGAAATGGTCGGCGCTCTGCTCTTCTCGCGGGCGCCACAACACAAGCTGAAGCGCGACCAGCGCGGCGAGGAGAAAGCCCACATTGCTGAGGAGGTTGCCCGGCTCGGCGAGAAGCGCCGCGTTGCTTCCCCGCTCGCAATAGAGGAAGACGTGCTCTCCGAATGTCATGGTCCCTCTGTCCTTTCGACCCCTAACTCAGGATAGAGCCCCTCTCCCCGCCAACGGTCAATCCGTTCGGCCGGTGCGTTCGTGTGAATTGAAGCATCCCACCGGCATAAAGGTCCGCCTGGTTCTAGTGAGAAACGGGTCCGAGGATGGGGCTGTCGTAAAAATGACAGAAATGCTTCGCGGCCGCCCGTCTCCCACTCTGCTATAACGCGCTTGGGCACCCTATCGGTTTCACTGGCCGCTCACTCTTTATCCGGGCCGTCACCGACGGTAAGGCCAAGGCTCTCCTTGCAGGCGTCCTCGTAGCCTTCGTTGACGATCATCAGATCCTCGAGCGTCGGATAGCTTGGGGCCTCGCTGGAGGCTCCGGCGATGTCGCCATCATGGATCATGGTGAGCAGGTCGAAATCGGTCTGGCTCGCCTTGCTGGCCTCAAGCTTGCGGGCGACACAGCGGCAGTAGTCCTTGGGGACGACCTTCCCGCCTTGCAGGGCCTCGTCGTTTGCGACGAAAGGATCTTCGGCGCAAGCGTCGACGAAATAGGTGGTGTCGAGTGCGGCTGGGGCGCTTCCGGCCCCAGCAACCAAAGCGGGAAAGGTAGAGACGAGAACGAGGCGCAGAGACGGCTTAGGCATACCTGTGATCCTGCAATGCCGTGGCAAGGCGCCCGGCCAAGCGGCAGAAATGAATCGGACTTTCGCCGCGCGCCGGGCCACCACCAACAGAGCCATAGCGGCGGAAAAAATGCAATGCGACCTGATGCGCGGGGGCAGAGCCCCTCCGTCCGTTAGGCTCAGCTTTTGGCCTTCGGCAGGGCGAGCCGGATATGCAGATCCTGGAGCTGCTTAAGGGAGACTTCAGAGGGCGCCCCCATCAGCAGGTCTTCCGCCTGCTGATTCATGGGGAACATGACGACCTCGCGCAGATTCTCTTCGCCGCAGAGCAGCATCACCATGCGGTCGATGCCCGGCGCGATGCCGCCATGCGGCGGCGCACCGTATTGCAGCGCGCGCAACATGCCGCCGAAGCGCTTCTCCAGCTCCTCCTTCGGATAGCCCGCGATTGCGAAGGCCTTCTCCATGATCTCGGGCTTGTGGTTCCGGATGGCGCCCGAGGAAAGCTCGACGCCGTTGCACACGACGTCGTACTGGTAGGCGAGCAATGAAAGCGGATCGATCTGTCCATGCAGCGCTAATTCCAGAGTGTCTACATCGCATTGGGGCATTGAGAAGGGATTGTGGGAGAAGTCGATATTCTCCTCGTCCTCGTTCCACTCATACATCGGAAAATCGACGATCCAGCAAAAGTCGAAGCGGTCCTTCTGCGTTAGCCCGAGCTCATTGCCGATCTTGAGCCGGGCCTGGGCGGCGAAATCGGCGAACTCTCCAGGCAGCCCGGCAACGAAGAATACGGCGTCGCCGTCGCCGAGCCCAAACTGTTTGCGGATAGCCTCGGTGCGCTCGGGCCCGATATTCTTGGCGATGGGTCCGGCGCCTACTATTGGTTTCCCTGATGCGCGCGGGCGCTCCTTTATCTCATCCTCCGACAGCAATTTGTCATCGACGGCGGTGCCTTCACGACGGAAGAAGATGTAACCGAGGCCCGGCTGCCCCTCCCCTTGCGCCCACGCGTTCAGGCGGTCGCACACAGCGCGCGAGCCGCCGCGCTTGCCTGGGATCGCCCAGACGCGCGTGTTCACGTCCATCTCAATCATGCCGGCGAAGACCTTGAAGCCCGAGCCGCGGAACTGGTCGGTCACGTCCTGCATCTCGATCGGATTGCGAAGATCAGGCTTGTCGGTGCCGTATTTGCGCATGGCCTCCGCATAAGGAATGCGCGGGAATCTCTGCGTGACCGGCTTGCCGCCGCCGAACTCCTCGAACAAGCCGCGCAGGATCGGTTCAACCGTGTCGAACACGTCTTCTTGCGTGACGAAGCTCATCTCCAGATCGAGCTGATAGAACTCGCCCGGGGAGCGGTCGGCGCGGGCATCCTCGTCGCGGAAGCAGGGCGCGATCTGGAAATAACGGTCGAAGCCCGCCACCATGATCAGCTGCTTGAACTGCTGCGGTGCCTGCGGCAGCGCGTAGAACTTGCCGGGATGCACTCGGCTAGGAACCAAATAATCGCGCGCGCCTTCGGGCGACGAAGCAGTCAGGATCGGCGTCTGGAATTCGAAGAAGCCTGCCTCACGCATGCGGTTGCGCAAGGAACCGATGATCGCCTGACGCTTTATGATGTTGTCGTGCAGCGTCTGGCGCCGCAGATCCAGGAAGCGGTATTTGAGCCTCGTCTCCTCCGGATAGTCCGGCTCGCCGAACACCGGCAGCGGCAGCTCCGCGGATTCCGACAGCACCTCCAGGTCCACTGCCCGGACCTCAACCTGACCCGTCGGCAAGTTGGAATTGATGGTCTCCGCCGTGCGCGCCACGACCTCGCCGTCGATGCGGACGACACATTCGGGCTTCAGCCTCTCAGCCGCGGCGAAGACCGGCGACTTGGGATCGCCGACGATCTGGGTGATGCCGTAATGGTCGCGGAGGTCGATGAACAGAAGCCCGCCATGATCGCGCACGCGATGCACCCAGCCCGAGAGTCGGACGGTCTTGCCTACATCCTCGCTGCGGAGTGTGCCGCAAGTGTGGGTGCGATAAGCGTGCATGGCTTGAAAACGCTGCTCGATTGAAAGGGGAAGGCTGGTCCAAGTGCCGCGGAAAAGCGCACGGGAAGTCCGCTTTTGTCAAGGCAAGCGCCCCCGCGAAGGCGTCCGCGCCGGGAACGAGCCGTGCCTTAGAGGGGTTTTCCCTGCAAGAGCCCAATGCGCAGAGAGGACAGCGTAGCCATGTCCATGAAAGCAACGCTTAGTCGAATGCACCGAAGTCTATGGATTACGTCCATCGCCACCGGAATACTCTGCACGTTTGCTGTTCCGCCGACACTCGCGGCCGATGAAGGCGCGCCCGCCGATAGCGATGCCAACAAGCCGGTCCCGGGTGTGAATCAGGACGAGACCTTGAGCGAGCAGTTGAGGAAAAACCAAGGGGTGATCGATCCTCCGCCAATCGGCGACGAGGGCATTCACACGACCGCTCCCGAGCCCGAGCCCGGAACGACCCCGGTCATTCCGCCGCCGGGAACCCCGGGCGGTGACCAGAGCGTTCAGCCGAAATAAACCCTGCGACAGGATTGCCTGCCGGCCGGTAACGGACTGACCCGCACTGCATTTTCCCGGAACCTCGCAGACATTTTGCCGGGTTTTAAAGGAGCGTCTAGGAACTCGCGAGTCGTGGGCGCGTTTTTCGATCGAGCACTAACGAGGGAGTCCTGAATTGACGAAGATCCCAATCAAGACCCGTGTTCCACTTCAGGTGTGGACACTGTCAGCGATCGTGACGTTGTTTTCCTTGGTATCGACTCTGACCCACGGTCATCTCACCTCCGACGATGCGGCGCCGGGTATAGCGCAGGCGCTCTCCTCGGGCGGCCATGGGCTGGTTCTCAGGATTTGGTGAGATCGATTCGAGACTTGGGTGTCGCGGACCGCGCGTTTCACCGCCGGTAGCCCGAAGGATGTAGGGTGTTCTCCCGTTCCGTTTCGCGTATAGGGCGATCAAACCCCCAATTCCTTGTGTTTGTTACTTTCACGCTCTTGGCCCCGCGGCAAACGTTGGGCTATATCCGCCCACATGAATCTCATCGCCCGTAACGAGGAACTCGCCGCCGTCTGCGCTCGGCTCTCCGCCGCGCCCTTCGTCGCGGTCGATACCGAGTTCATGCGCGAGCAGACCTTCTGGCCGCGCCTGTGCCTCATCCAGATCGCGGCAGAAGGTACCGAGGTGCTGATCGACAGCCAGGCTCCCGGCCTCGATCTCACGCCCTTCTTCGACCTGATGGTCGATGAGCGCGTGATGAAGGTCTTTCACTCAGCCCGCCAAGATATTGAGATCGTGCATCATCTGGCTCGCGTCATTCCCTACCCGATCTTCGACACCCAGGTCGCGGCCATGGTCTGCGGCTTCGGCGAGGCCGTGAGCTACTCGATGCTGGTGAAGCGGCTCTTGAACAGCAATCTCGACAAGACCTCCCGCTTCACCGATTGGAGTCGGCGTCCTCTATCTGAGCGGCAACTCACCTACGCGCTCGGCGACGTCACCCATCTTCGGGACCTCTATCCGAAGCTGAAGACCCAGCTCGACCAGTCCGAGCGGGCGAGCTGGCTCAACGAGGAGATGGGTGTGCTCACCGACCCCGCCACTTACGAGCTCCACCCCGAGCATGCGTGGAAGCGCCTCAAGATGCGCATCAAGACACCGAAGGCGCTTGCCGTCCTGATGGAGCTTGCGGCCTGGCGCGAGCGTGAGGCGCAGGCCCAGGACGTGCCGCGCGGCCGCATCCTCAAGGACGAGGCGCTTTACGACATCGCCGGCCAGACGCCACGGTCGATTGAGGATCTCGGCTCGCTCCGCAGCCTGCATAACGGCTTCGCCCGCTCCGTGCGGGGGCGCGCCGTGCTGGAAGCCGTGGCCCGCGGCCTGGAGCGCGATCTCAAGACCGTTCCGCCGATCGAACGCGGTCAGCCCATGCCACCGGAGGCGCAAGCAGTCGTCGATTTGCTCCGCGTCCTCTTGAAGGCGACCGCCGTCAAGCATGGCGTCGCGCCAAAATTGATCGCCACCAGCGACGAGCTCGAAGAGATCGCCCGTTCCAATGGTGAGGACACGCCTGTCTTGCGCGGGTGGCGCAAGAAGCTGTTCGGCGACGACGCTCTCGCGCTGAAGCGTGGCGAACTTGCGCTGATCATCAGAGAGGGTGAGGTGACGGTGCTTCCCCCGGAGCAGCTACCGGCCGGAGAGCCAAAGGGCGAGGCTTAACAGCAGAGACTGCGACTCACGGGCCGCTCTCGCGCCGCTTGGTGATGCGCATTCTGACCGTTGCCCGAACGTCCTCCGGAAGCTCGTCCAGCACTTCCAGCAAGCCCCTCAATTCCGATCGCAGTCCATGGATCTGGTCGATGAGATTAAGCAGGACCGGCACGTCCTCCTCGGCAAAGCCGAGCTCGTCCTCGAGATTGCAAATGAGCAAAGCGCGCGCGAGGTCCGCCTCGGAAAAGGCTTGGGCCCGTGCGTCGGCCGGCTTGATCCAGCCCTGGCTGACCCACACCCTAAGCCGCGTGACCGTCAGGTGCTGCACGCGGGCAACGACGTCGCGCTCGCTCAACATCAAGCCTGCTCCTTGAGCTTCCGCCTCGGATCGTAGCCGTGGCTCGCCCGCCACGTTTCGGCAAAGGCCTTGAGGTCGTCGTCGATCTTATCGGGGAGCACCACGTTGAGCCTGACGAGCTGATCGCCGGCGCCGCTCGCCGTCTTAACGCCCCTGCCCTTCAGCCTCAGCGTCTGTCCCGTATTCGACCCTGGCGGCACGGTGGCCGACACACGGCCGCCCACGGTCGGCACCTCCACCTTCCCGCCGAGCACCGCCTCGTCGAGGGTGATGGGCAACTCGACGACGATGTCGTTCCCTTCGCGCTTGAACACGGGATGAGGCCGCACGCCGATCTCGACCAGCGCGTCTCCGGGAGGTGCCTCCCCCATGCCCGGCATGCCTTTGCCTTTGAGGCGCAGAACCTGCCCCTCGGTGACCCCGGATGGAATGGTCACGTCCAAGGTGCCGCCGTCCGGGAGCGTGATGCGCTGTTTGGTCCCGTTCACCGCATCGAGAAATGGGATGTCGAGGCGGTATTGGGTATCCTGACCCCGCATGGAGAAGCGACCGCCGCGGCCACCGCGCTTGGCGCCGCCCTCACCGAACAAATCGCCGAACAAGTCGCTGAACGCGCCGATGTCCTCGAAGCCCGAGGCCGAATGATAGCGGGCACCGTCCTGCCCGCCGGCATATTCCCGATAATAATGCTGCTGAGGCCGCTCCTGACCGCTCGCATCGATCTCGCCGCGGTCATATTGCCCGCGCTTCTCCTCGTCGTTGAGGATCGAATAGGCGTGCGAGATCTGTTTGAACTTCTCCTCTGCCGCCTTGTCCCCGGGATTGAGATCCGGATGCAGCTTCTTGGCCAGCTTACGGTAGGCCTTGGCGATGTCGTTTGCGCTTGCGGTGCGCGACACGCCAAGGAGGGAATAAAGATCTTCTGCCATTTAGGATCGAGGCTCTGGAGTCTCCGGTTTGCCACACTTCGTCATTCCGGCGGAAGCGGAATCCAATCGAGAATCACCGACTATCTTCTGCTGGATACCGGCTTGCGCCGGTACGACGCAATGAATTGGGAATGGGACGCTCGTCCAGCAAGTTACGGGCTCAGCTCGCCGCGAGCACGAAGGCTAAGCCGACGCGGATCTCGGGCTCGCGGTCGAGCAGGTTCGCGAGGTCCTTAAAGCGGCGTTCTACCCGCTCGCCTTCCAGATTTGAATACGGGTCCGGCAGCGTCCAGACGAGCCGATTGCCTTCATAGGAGAGCGGCGTTTTGGGCAGCACGCCGGGCATCGCCGCAGACACCATGTGGGCCGCGCGGAAGGCCGCGCCCAGTATCCGCGCCCGCCTCAGCGAGTCCTTGTCGACCAACTCGATCAGCTTCTTACTGAGCTCGTCTTTGACGAGTCCCTCATTACGGTAATAGACGGTGAGCGCGAGGAAGGCGCGTCCCGGATGATCGACGCCGACGAAATCGCCGTGGGCTACGAGGTTCAAGCTCTGAATGCCGCGGTAGTCGGGATGCGCGCGCCAGCCGATGTCGGACAGGAGGCAGGCGGCGTGGCGGAGCCTCCTCTGCTCGGGCGTCTCCACGGGGCCTGGCGCGCGGAACAGCGCATCGGTCCAGTCGCAAAGCTCATAGGCGTTCTCGAGCGAGCGGGAGCGCTGCCGTGCAAGGTCGGAGCAGGCTTCCAGCAACGGGTCCTTCACCCGCTCCTCATCGCTGAGAAGGCTGTACAGCAGCCCTTCGCGAATGCCGAGAACCGAGACGACAACAGACCGCGGCTTTATCTGCTTGATCAAGCGTTCGAGCACGAGAGCCCCGTAAGGGACCGTCTCGCGTCTCGCGCTCGAGATGTCGCGGATGCCGGCGAGGGAGCTTTGCGATTGGAGATCGAGCAGCGCCGCGAATTTCAGCGCGTCGTCGGCGTTGATCTTGTAATTGTGCATGACGCTCAAGGGATAGTGGGTCTGCGTCATATGGAGCCGCGCCAACGCCCGCCACGTGCCGCCGATCGCGTAGAAGTCGCGGCCCCTTCCCTTCTCCAGCCAGTCGACCTTCTCGAACTCGGCATCGACGATGCCGCGCGCCTTCTTGAGGTTGCCGCCGGAGGCATCGATCAGCCGCAAGCCGCCGAGCGGCAGAGTGACGGCGTCCGAGAGCCTGCCCCCCCTGACGTCGATCAGCTCCAGGCTGCCGCCGCCGAGATCGCCGGCAAAGCCGTCCGCCGCGTGGATGCCGGAGACGACGCCGAGCGCGGCGAGTTTGGCCTCTCTGGTCCCCGTGAGAACGGTAACCTCCCGGCCGAGGATGCGCTCGGCCTGCGCGATGAATTCGGGGCCATTCTCGGCCTCGCGCGCCGCCGCAGTGGCGATGACCTCGACATGGTGGACTTCGAGTTGCTCCAGGAGAGCGCGGAACCGCCGGAGCGCCCTGAGCGCGCGCGCCACGGCGTCGGCGGCGAGCCTGCCGGTCGAAGCCAGCGTTCGGCCGAGCCCGCACAACACCTTTTCGTTGAACACGGGAGCGGGTGCCCGCCCCGCGCTCTCGTAGACGATGAGGCGCACCGAGTTGGACCCGATATCGACGACAGCGACAGGGACTGAAGCGTTGCTGAAGGCCATAGCGAGAGCGGTATCAGCCGGTTTCGACCAAGCGCGTAAAGCGCGTGGGCATGCTTTCGGTCAGAGCCGTACCGCGCCCGGACAGGCTCGGATTGGTCATGAAATAATCCTGAGCGCTGAAGGGTTCCTGTCCCTCTGCCGGCTGGATTCGAACGGAGCTTCCGTCCGGACAGACCCGCCAGCTCTGTAGATTGTCCTTGAGGTTCGCCACCATGATCTGGTCGAGAATCTGCTCGTGCACCGTGGGGTTCTTGATCGGGGTCATAACTTCCACACGGCGGTCCAGGTTGCGCGGCATCATGTCGGCGGAGCTGATATAAACCACTGCCTTGCGATGCGGAAGCCCGTGGCCGCTGCCGAAGCAATAGATGCGGGCGTGCTCCAGGAAGCGCCCGACGATGCTTTTCACGTCGATATTCTCGGACAGGCCCGGAACGCCGGGCCGGAGGCAGCAAATCCCACGCACGACGAGATCGATCTCGACTCCCGCCTGGCCTGCCTCGTAGAGCGCATCAATGATCTCGGCGTCCACGAGCGAATTCATTTTCATCCAGATCGCGGCCGGACGACCCGCCCTGGCGTGGTACATCTCCTCGCGAATGTGGTCGAGGATGCGCGCCCTGATGCCATGTGGCGAGACCGCCATGAGCTCGAGCTCGGCCGGCTCGGCATAGCCCGTGACATAGTTGAAGATGCGGGACAGGTCGTGGCCGATGACCGTACTGGCGGTGAAGAACGACAGGTCGGTGTAAATCTTCGCCGTGACCTGGTGGTAGTTGCCGGTGCCGACATGGCAGTAGGTGGCGAGCTCGCCCCGCTCGCGCCGCACGATGAGGCTGAGCTTGGCGTGCGTTTTCAGCTCGAGGAACCCGTAAACCACCTGGACGCCCGCGCTTTCCAGATCGCGGGCCCATTTGATATTGGCCTCTTCGTCGAAGCGCGCCTTGAGCTCGATCACGGCAGTCACCGACTTGCCGGCCTCGGCGGCCTCCTTGAGAACCTCGATGATGGGCGAGGTCTTGGCTGTGCGGTAGAGCGTCCATTTGATCGCCACCACGTCGGGATCCGCTGCCGCCTGCTTCAGGAACTGGAGAACCACATCGAAAGATTCGTATGGGTGGTGGACTACGATGTCCTTCTTGGCGATCGCGGCGAAGCAATCGCCATGATGCTCGCGAATACGCTCCGGGAAGCGGCTGACGAAAGGCTGGAATTTGAGGTCTGGCCGGTCGCCGACGATGAGTTGAGTGGTGTCGGCGAGTCCGATCAGGCCCTTCTGCACGAAGCTCTCACGCTCGGTGACGTTGAGCTCCTTCATCACGAAACGCTGGAGACGCGACGGCATCGTCGCCTCCATTTCCAGCCTGATGACCGAGCCGCGCTTTCTCCGCTTCAACGCCGACTCGAAGAGACGCACGAGATCTTCGGCCTCTTCCTGCACCTCGATGTCGCTGTCCCGAACGACGCGAAACGCGCCCTGGCTCCTGACGCGATAGCCTGGGAAAACCCTCGACACGAAGATCGCGACCACGGTTTCCAGCCGGATGAAGCGGATGACCTCTTTGGCCCCGGCTTCGCCGGGCAGCCGGATGAAGCGGGCGAGCTGAGAGGGGATCGGCAAGAGCGCGTGCATGGGGCGTAACGAGCCTTCGCGCACCAGCTCGAGCCCGAGCGTGAAGCCGAAATTGGGAATGAACGGAAATGGATGCGCCGGATCGACGGCGATCGGCGTCAGCACTGGAAAGATTTGGCTGAGGAAATGCTCCTCGAGCCAGCTGCGCTCCTGGTCGGTGAGCTGGTCGGCGTGCAGGACGTGGATGCCCGCCTCCGCCAGAAGAGCTTCCAGCGTCACCCAATTTTCCTGCTGCTGTGCGGTAAGCTCGTCGACCGACTGGTTGATGCGATCGAGCTGAGCCGCGGGCGTCATCCCGTCTTGGCTCGGCGAGTCGATGCCCGCAACGACCTGGCCGCGCAGACCGGCCACGCGGACCATGTAGAATTCGTCGAGATTGGTGGCGGAGATGGAGAGGAAGCGCAGGCGTTCGAGCAGCGGATGGCGCTTGTTCTCGGCCTCCTCCAGCACCCTCTTGTTGAAATTGAGCCAGGAGAGCTCGCGGTTGAAGAAGCGACTCGGCCCGAAAGCGGCCATCCGCTCGGAGGCTTCCGCTGGCTCAACCTGTTTTGGCAAACTCATAAATTCCTCACGATTCTTTAGACTTATTCCGACATTTTACCCGAGCAAATGTATCACTAGCGTTACGGCGAAAGCCAATGGCCGGAGCTAATCCGCGCGCGCGTTGGCCGCCATTGCGTCAATGACGAGCTGCCGGCTGATCTTCCGCCCTGTCGCAAGCGCCGCCCTGTCGACCGCCTCAACTGCCGCGGCGGCCGCCTCGAGCGAGCGGTCGATCCGAAGCGCAAGGAACTCGAGCACCATGGGATCGATGTCGAGCTGCCGGTCGGCGAACTGCTTCAGCATGACGGTGCGAAGCAGCGCTTCGTCGGGAGGCCCGATCTCGACCCCCGGCACGCCATTCAGTCGCGATAGAAGGTCGGGCAGCCCGCAGCCCCAGCGGCTCGGTGCCGTCCGCGCCGTCAGCAAAACGAACAGGCGCTTCTCGCGTGCGAGATTGAGAAGATGGAAGAGAGCCTTTTCGTCGTAGCCCGCGCGATCGGCGTCCTCCACAACGAGCGGCGTGCCTTCAGGCAGCGAATCGATGAGCCGGATATCGAGACCTGCCGGGTCGAGCGCTCCCGCCCCCGACAAGGCCTGCCACACGCGCACCAGATGGGTTTTGCCGCTGGCTGAGGGGCCTGCCAGCAATTGCACCTGATCGGGCCAATCAGGCCAGGCATCGATCAACCTGACGGCGGCGAGATTGCAATCGCTGACGAGAAAATCCTCCGCGCCGAGAGCCGCGCGATGAGGCAGATTCAGAGTGAGCTGCGTAACCCTCACGAAGCCCTGACCCGTGACGCCCGGCTCTCGAGTCCGACCGTCTTGCCCGTGGCACGCGGTAGCGGAGTCGGTGTCTCGTAACGCGCCATGTGCTTGAGCCACCCCCAGAAATAAGCCGCGGCCGAGAGGATGGTCAGCGTCCCGGTGATCCAGACAAGAATCCAGATGATCCAGTCCAGCCCAGGGCCAAGCCCCAGTTCGGCGAGAACCAGGCCGGCGAGGACGATCTGCGACAGGGTATTGGCCTTGCTGATGAGGAGCGGCTGCACGGTGATCGGTCGCGACAGCATCCACGACAGGACCACCGCGCCGACGATGAGGATGTCGCGGCTGACGACGGCGATGACCAGCCAGACAGGCAGATGTCCAGCGAGCCCGAGCGTCACATAGATGCTGACCAGAAGAGCCTTGTCGGCAATCGGATCGAGATAGGCGCCGAGCTCGGTGTGCCAGCCGAACCGCTTGGCGAGATAGCCGTCAGCCGCGTCGGAAAGGCCCGCGAGCAGGAAGAGCAGGAAGGCGGCAAACATCTGGTGGTCGATGATCAGCCAGACGATGAGGGGGACCGCCACGATCCGCCCGAGCGTCAGACTGTTGGGGATGTTCACTAACACGTTCCTGAAGCGATCCTTTTCGCCTGGCCGCTGCACAATTTCTCAGCAACCGAATTTAGCAGATTTCGGCCCCAAGCGCGTGGTCCATTCGCGGTCCTAGCGGGACCGCAGCACGAAGACACCATCTTTCTCGTCGAGGGCGAATCCATTCTGGCCGAGTTCGGCCTGGAGGCGATCGAGCGAGCCCGCGAAATCGAAGGTGATCGAGGCCGTCCGCGCGGACAGCGAATTGACCTCGAGGGCCTGGAGACCGGCCACCCGGGTTAGCCTAGATCGAATCTGTTGCCAATCCTTTAGCCCCGAGAATTCAACCATCGCCGCAACGTTGCGGGGCACCTCCGACTGACCGTCGGCTGGCGGCTGCCCGCCCTCGGGAGGCAGTCCTTCCTGATAGTTGGCATCGACCGGGGGCACGCCCCCCGATTGCAGCTCCATCCACCGGCTTTCCAGGACAACGAACGCCGCCGCCGCCGCATCCTGGGCCGCCTTCCTGGCGCCGCCGCCGCCGATCGGATCGCTGCGATTGACATTGACCTCGCCGATGCCATCGGTCCCCACGAGCCGGGTCACGAAGTTTCCCCCCGCAACCTCGCCCACCGCGATGACGAGCGGACCGTAGCCGTAAGCTTCCTGCATGGCGCCCAAGGCCTGGCTATCGCCGGCGAGAGCCCCCTTCAAGGTGTTGGCGTCGACATCTTGTCGCGGCCGCAGCACCCTCGCGGGCGTGACGCTATGGGAGACGTCGATTGTCTCCCAAGCCTGGCGCCAGCTATCCTGAAGGCTGCCCCCGGCGAGAACGACCGGCAGGATGGATATCGATGGCGCGCGGTTCTCGCTGTAGGGAATGCCCTGATTGACGAGGAGCTGCTGGACCGCCTGCGGGCTGAAGCTCACGTCGAGCGTGGCGATGTACCGCGTCGTCGAGTTCTGCTCCTTGCGAATGGAGAGGCCGCTGACCATGCCCTCGACCTGCTGTTGGCCGAACTCGGGGAGCTGGTTCAGAACGCTCGCCGGCACCAGCCTTTGGAGCACGACCTTGAAGGCCTTCCTCTGCGCCTCGGCCATGCCGCTGGCCCTTGCCGCGACGGCGTTGTTGGCCGTGGTGTCGACCGAGATGTTGCCGACGTCGTAGAGGCTCTCGGCCGCCATTGAGGTGGTGGCGGCCGCCTGGAGGGCGATCCAGGCCAGAGCGAGAAATTGAATCGATTTGCCAGCGAACCGTGCTTGCGATCGGAAACTCATACGAAACTGCCGTGCATCGAGCTACGCGCCGCAACTGACTGGCGCCTTCGGTTAACCTCTGGAATGTGGCGCCCCTGCGGCCTTTGAGCCTTGACGGACCTCTCCCGGCACGATTGTTATGCGAAATCTTCGGAACTTGCACCCCGAGTGACTCGGTGGCCTCCAGATCCCGGCACAAAGCCCCTCTGACCTATCGCGACGCGGGCGTCGATATCGATGCCGGCAATGCCCTCGTTGAGCAAATCGGACCCCTTGCCGCCCAGACCCGGCGGCGCGGCGTCATGGGCGGCATCGGGGGTTTCGGCGGCCTGTTCGACCTCAAGCCTTGCGGCTTTAACGACCCGTTGCTGGTCGCCGCCACCGACGGGGTCGGCACCAAACTCAAGCTCGCCATCGACACCGGCCTCCATGACGGCATCGGCATCGACCTCGTGGCCATGAACGTCAACGATCTGGTTGTTCAGGGGGCCGAGCCTCTCTTCTTCCTCGACTACTTCGCTTGCGGCAAACTCGACCTCGGCATTGCGGCGCGGGTCATCGCCGGCATCGCCGATGGCTGCAAGGAGGCGGCCTGCGCCCTGATCGGCGGCGAGACCGCCGAGATGCCTGGGCTCTATGCGACCGGCGACTATGACCTCGCCGGCTTCGCCATCGGCGCCGTCGAGCGCGCGAGTCTTCTGCCGCGGTGGGATCTCGCCGTCGGCGATGTGCTGATCGCCCTTCCCTCCTCCGGCGTCCACGCCAACGGCTTCTCCATCGTGAGGCGAGTCGTCTCCGAATGCGGACTCGACTGGGACGACCCCGCGCCCTTCGCGCCGAGCCAGACTCTCGGCGAAGCCCTCCTCACCCCAACCCGCATCTATGTGCGGCAGGTCCTTGAAGCGATTCGAACAACCGGCGCCGTCAAGGCGCTCGCCCACATCACCGGCGGCGGCCTCATCGACAATGTCCCGCGTGTTCTTCCAGACGCCCTCGCGGCTTCATTCGAGCGGGGCACTTTTCCGTCGCTTCCCGTGTTCGAGTGGCTCAACGCCGCAACGCGCTTGAGCGATCGCGAGATGCTGCGGACCTTTAATTGCGGAATCGGCATGGTGATCGTCGCCGGCGCGGCGGAGGCTAACGGGGTGCTCCGCGCGCTCGGCGACGAGGCCGTTGTGATCGGAACGCTTGTCGCCCGCGACGGCGCCGAGGCAGTCCGCCTGGGCGCCCCATGAGAAAGAAGCGCGTCGGGGTCCTCATCTCGGGCCGTGGGAGCAATCTGCAAGCCCTGATCGACGTGGCCAAGGCTGCCGACTATCCCGCCGAGATCGTGCTCATCATCTCCAACGTGCCGGATGTCAAAGGTCTCGCCCGCGCACGAGCGGCCAGCATCCCGACCCGCACCATCGATCACAAAGGCTACGATTCGCGCGAAGCGTTCGACGCGGCGCTGGACGCGGCCCTCAACGAAGCGGGTGTCGAACTTCTCTGCAATGCCGGCTTCTTGCGCCTGCACACGGAGGGCTTCGTGGCCAATTGGCGGAACCGGCATCTCAACATCCATCCGTCACTCCTGCCTGCGTTCAGGGGCTTGCACACCCATGAGCGGGTGCTTACCGAAGGGGTCAGGGTCACGGGCTGCACCGTTCACTTCGTTCGCGAGGCGATGGACGAGGGCCCAATTGTGGCCCAAGCGGCCGTACCGGTGCATCCGGGCGACACGCCCGACAGCCTTGCAGCCCGCGTGCTCGAGGCCGAGCACGTGCTTTATCCACATGCCCTGAGGCTCGTGGCCTCGGATGCCGTTCGCGTGGAAGGGGAACATGTGGTGGGAATGACACAGCACATGGGGCAAACAGCCCTGTTTTCACCCCCACTGAACGGCACGCTTTGATCGAAACTGTTAACGGCCCTAAGATCAGCGACTGGACCGGGCGGCATGTCGCACCGCAAGATGCGGGGCGTACCGGTGATGGACAATGCCGAGGGCCGGATGTTAGACACTGGCCTTATATGTGACGACCCTCGCGCGTTGCTGTCGACTTGGAGCGCATGCGGTCCAGGCAGCGCAAATGGCTACTTCTCCGCGGTCTTGCCCGGAAGGCGTCCGAGCAATGACGCCCACAACCAAGGAGCTTAGGGGGAAGGCGTAACAATGGCGGATATGACGGTCGCCTATTCTCCGTCGCACGGGCTCGGCGAAGAGCAGAGCATTTGGTTCAAGCTGACCCCGCTTCTGAACCAGGAGAACCCGATGCAGGTTCTCATGGCGCTCAGCGAGAAATATAACGGCGTAATTCCGATCAACCTGAAGAATCAGCGCATCGTGCTGCTGAGCGAGCCGGCGCATGCCGAGCGTGTGCTTGTGAGCAACGCCGACAGCTACACCAAATATTTCGACGGCCTTCGCCCCATTTTTGGCCGCAGCATGATCACCGTCGACGGCGCGCTGTGGCAGAAGATTCGCGCGCCGCAGCAGCCCGCCTTCCACCCCCAGACCTTCGAGATGTACTTCCCCTATCTGATGTCGGCCATCGACTCCAAGATGGCCCGCTGGGCGAAGTTCGCCGCGAGCGGCGAGACCATCGAGATGGTCGAGGAGACCTGGACGCTCGCCGCCGAGATGGTGTGCAAGGCGCTGTTTGATCGCGAGATGCCGTTCAACCCGCACTTCATCTTCAGCCAGGTCAAGACCTACACGGACGTGATGAACCACAAGTCGATCCGCCTGAAGAACGTGCGCGGCGAGCTTATCGAGTTCACCGGCGAAGATACGGCCAAAGCGATGGAAGTCTGGGGCTCGATCCCCGAGACGGTCATCGGCGCCAACGTCATCGACCACCGCGAGAAGACGCTTCTCAAGATGCTCGAGGCGGCAGAGGCCGACCCGAGCTTTCCTGAGTTCGACCGCCAGCAGGTGGTCGACGAGATGAAGCAATATCTGTGGGCAGGAACCGAAACCACGGCGCTCACGCTCGCCTGGTCGCTCTACCTTCTGTCGCGGCACCCCCAGGCGCTCGAGCGCATCCGGGAGGAAGCCCGTACCGTGTGCGGCGAGCGCGATCCTCAATGGAACGAGGTGCAGCAGCTCGTCTATACGCGCATGGTGATTCAGGAGACCATGCGCCTGTTCCCGCCGATCTGGGCGTTGATCCGAATCGCCACCGGCGACGACGACATCGGCGGCCACAAGATCAAGGCTGGCGACAAGGTGGTGATCCTCACCTACATCGCCCATCATAATCCGAAATATTGGGACGACCCGGAGAAGTTCGATCCCGAGCGCTTCGCGCCCGAGCGGGCCAAGAAGCGGGTCAAGTACAGCTACCTGCCGTTCGCGGCGGGTAAGCGCTCGTGCATCGGCGGCGCACTCTCGCAGATCGAGAATACGCTGGCGCTGGTGCAACTGTTGCGCCGCTTCACGCCGGAATATGCCGGCCCGGTGCCCGCCAAGATCCACGCCACCGTGACGCTCTGCCCGAAGGGCGGCCTGCCCTTCCGCATCCGCGCGCTGAGCTGATTGCGCTTAATGGAAGGCTGCCGAGAGGTCGAGCTTGAGCGGGACGTCCGACGTCGCTTCGGTGAGACCGAACAGCGCGCGGCCGCGACACGCATGGAACGCGTTTGGTGCAAGGCTGGAGTTCTCGGCGGACGTGTCTCTAGCCGACGATTTCCTCCTTTTTGAAGCAAAGCGGGATCTCGCGCCGTGCATTCTCGACGCTGTCCGAGCCATGCACGGAATTCCGCTGCATGTTGACCCCGTAATCCTTGCGGATCGTGCCGGCCTCCGCGTCGACCGGATTGGTCGATCCCATGACTGAGCGATTCTTGGCAATGGCGTCCTCGCCTTCGAGCACCTGGAGCACGATCGGGCCGGAGGTCATGAAGGTTATCAACCCCTTGTAGAAGGGCTGACCTTTGTGGATTTCGTAGAATTTCCGCGCGTCCTTTTTCTTCCACCACACGCGCTTCTGCGCGATCACCCGCAAGCCCGTGCCTTCAAGCCTAGCGATGATCGGCCCGGTGATATTGCGCTCTGTGGCGTCGGGCTTGATGATCGAGAGCGTGCGTTCGCTGGCCATTGGTGAGTCCCTCTGATGCTTGGAATTAGCCGGGCTTATAGCTGCCGGCCATGACAGTCACAAGTTGACCGGTTCTGGGTGGAACAGCCGAGGCGAGCGGGCCTCGGCAGACGAGGTAAGAAATGCTCTATGCCACGCTAAAAGTCCCGCTGACGAGCGTTCTCGTGGTCGCCGTGTCCGAGGCCGCAAAGCGGAGTACGCTTGTGGGATCGATCATCGCCTCCATCCCGCTCACCTCCGTGCCGGCGATGATCTGGCTCTATATCGATACCGGGGACGCGGAGAAGGTAGCGCGCTTGGCCACCAGAATTTTCTGGCTCGTGCTGCCGTCGCTGGTGTTGTTCGTGGCCTTGCCGCTTTTCCTGCGTAACGGCGTCGAGTTCTACTCGAGCGTTGCCATCTCCTTCGCGCTCACGGTTTCAGCGTATTTCATGATGATTTACCTGCTGTGAAAGCCGACGCGCCGGTTTGAGCGCTAGGACTTCTCCTGCCAGCGCCCCTCGTCGTCCTGCTGCCAATAGCTGACCGCATAGCCCTTGGCCTTGGCAGCCGTCCACGCGTCGCGCGCCTGGGCTACGGCGTCCTCGTCGCGTCCATCGAACATGTAGACGACACGGACATAGGGCGAGGCATCGCCGAGTTCCGCCCCATCGACCAGGAAGCGGACCGCCGCTTCATTGGGATTGTCCTCCGTGTTCGTGAGATAGATCGGTTGGGCGTCGGGAGAGCCGTCATGCGCGGTGCCGTGAGGCAGAAAGCTGTCCTCGCGATAGGTCCACAGCAGCGTGTTGAGCGCCTCGATGCGCTCTTCGTTCGCCGCCTGCACGGCAGCCCGCCAGCCGCGCTCGAGCGACCGCTCGAGCAGAGTCGGCAGCACCTGCTCCAGCGTCCGGTGCTCCAGATGATAGAAATAGATCTCCGGCGACTCGGCCATAGTCATTCCCCCTTGGCGTAGGGGTTGGCACCTTTGCGCAGATTGAGCCTGATCGGCACGCCCGGCAGATCGAAGCTCTCCCGCAAGCCGTTCACAAGATAGCGCGAGTACGAGTCCGGCACCGCCTTGGGCCGAGAGCAGAACACGATGAAGGTCGGCGGCCGCGCATTGGCCTGGGTGATGTAGCGGAGCCTGATACGCCGCCCCGATTCGGCAGGCGGCGGATGCGCATCGACGGCTTCCAGCAGCCATCGGTTCAAGGCATGGGTCGGCAGCCGGCGGTTCCACAACTCGTCCGCCTTCAGCACCGCGGCCATCAATTCCTCGAGTCCCTTGCCGCTGAGCGCGGTGACCGGCACAAGCGCCACTCCCCTCACCTGCGGCAACAACCTCTGGCAGGTCTCGCGCAACTCCTTGAGACGCTTGTCGCGACCGCGGACCAGGTCCCACTTGTTGACGGCGATGACGAGAGCGCGGCCTTCCTCGGCAATCAACTCAGCGATCTGAAGGTCCTGCTTCTCGAAGGGCCGCTCGGCGTCCAGCAGGAGCACGACGACCTCGGCGAAACGGATCGCTCTCAACGTGTCGCCAATCGAGAGCTCTTCCGCGCGACCCTCCACGCGCATCTTGCGTCGCAAGCCGGCGGTGTCGAACAGACGTAGGCGCCTGCCGTCCCACTCCACGTCTGAGGCAATGGCGTCGCGGGTAATGCCCGCCTCGGGCCCCGTGATCATGCGCTCCTCGCCCAGCAGAGCGTTGACCAGGGTCGACTTGCCGACATTCGGCCGGCCAACGATGGCGATGCGCAAGGCGTGGGGCGTTTCCTCCGCGGCGCCCTCGGAACTGCCGTCAGTGTCGAGCCGAGCCCCGCAGGCCTCCTCGATGACCGTGGAAACATCGCCGATACCCAGCCCATGCTCGGCCGATATCGGCAAAGGCTCGCCGAAGCCGAGCGCGAAGCCCTCGTAGAACCCGCTCTCGGCGGCGCGTCCCTCGGACTTGTTGGCCGCCAGGATGACCGGCTTTCCCGACCGCCGCACGAGCCCGGCGAACATCTCGTCGGCACCCACGATGCCGGCGCGCGCGTCCACCAGGAACAGCACGATATCGGACTGCTCGATTGCGGCCTCGGTCTGTTGGCGCATGCGCAGCGTGAGCCCTTCATCGCCCGTCTCGAGCCCAGCGGTGTCGATCAGCCTCACGGTGCAATTGCCGAGTGTGATCTCCGCCTCCCGGCGGTCGCGCGTCAGGCCAGGCTGACCGTCCACCAGCGCAAGGCGTCTGCCCGCGAGGCGGTTGAACAGAGTGGACTTGCCGACATTCGGTCGTCCGACGATGGCGACAGTGAAGGACATCGGTGCGTTCGAAGCGGACTCGGGTGGGATGCTGCCGCTCTAGGGTCGCGACTAGTTGAGAGCGATCAGCTCGGCGTCGTCGTCAAAGATATACATGCGGCCGCCCGCCACAACGGGCGTGACGAAGACGTCCGTATCGAGATCGACCTGATCGATCAGCTGCCCGGTGCGCGCATCGGCCCCTACCAGCAGGCCCTCTCCGGAGATCACCCACAGCTTTCCGCCCGCAAGCACCGGCCCGCTCCAGCGTACGCTGTGAGGCAGCTCGGAGACCCAACGCACGCCACCGTCGCCGCGCCCTAGCGCCATTAGCCTGCCGGAGGTGTCGACGACATACACCGCCTCGCCCGCGACCCACGGCATTTGTGTGCTGGCGATGTTGCGCGTCCAAACTCGCGCGCCGGACGAGGCAGAGGTGGCGATCATCCTGCCTCCATGGCTCACGGCAAAGACCACGCCGCGGTCGATGACGGGGCGCGCCGGATCGGCGAGGATGCCCGAGGCCGAGGTCTCGGTGGTGCGGCTCAACGAGTCGCTCCAAGCGGCCTCGCCGCTGCCGGCCTGATAGGCCGCGATGTCGCCCGCCGGGAAGGGCGCGACGACCATGCCGCCCGACACCGCCGGGCTCGCATTGCTGAGAAGCGTGGCCGTCTGCGGCAGCCCGCGTGACTTCCAGATCTCGCGGCCATCGCTCCCGCTCAACGCATGCAGCGTGTTGTCGGTCGACACGAAATAGATGTTGCCGCCTGAGACGGTCGGCGAATTGCGGATGGGCTCGCCCAGTGCCTTGGTCCACAAAATGGAGCCGTTGCCGGCGTCGAACGCGACCACGGTGCCGTAGCCCGTCGTCGCGTAGAGGCGGCCGCCATCTAGCGCGAGGCCGCCGCCAAAACCTTCGCTGCTTTTCTCGTTCTCTGGCGTGACGCTGGCCGTCCAGACCTTGGCGCCGCTGGATGCCGCGAAGGCGGACACCGTACCACCTGCATCAAGAGTGAAGACCTTGCCCTCGGCCACGAGCGGCACCGCGCTCAGCCTGCCGCTCGACGACGACCCGCTGCCGGCATCGGCCGACCAGACTTTGCGCACCGAGCCGTTGAGGGCGAGGTGACCGAGATTATTTGAAGAGGTCCCGCCCGGTTGCGACCATGACGCATTGGCCTGAACGGGCGGCAGCGCGATGGGCCTCGGCGCCATCGCCTCGTTGATCGCGGCGTGGCCCGGGTCGGTGATGACCGCGACGCGCTCTCCGGGAAGCTTCTCCTCCTCCTTGGAGAAGGGATTCTTGACGGCGGACAGAGGACCGCCGCATCCGCCGAGCACCGCGGCGAATGCCACCGCGATCCCCGCCCCGATCAGGCGACTGGCTGTCTGCCGTTTTCGTCCCCGGCCCACTCTCGCGCAACCCCTCTTGTGCGCTATTTCTCGGTGGTGCTGAGCGCCTGCGGGTCACCCCCCACGATCAGCGCGAGCATCATATTGGCGCGTTCCCGCAAATTCGGCGGCGTTGCTGGATCGCCCAGCAGCGCACTGAATTGGCGCTCGGCCTCGTTCATGTTCTTCTGTCGGTAAGCCGAAAAGCCGAGCAGCTCACGCGCAGAGAACCGCCAGGCACTCTTCGAGTCAACGAGTCCTTTCACCCGGCGCTCCATCTCCGCGAAATCGGCCTTATCGAGACGGAGCATGGAGCCCTGAATAACCGCCAGGTCCTGCAAAATCCGGTCCACGCCGGAATCGGTCGACAGCGCGTCGTAGGCGGCGATGGCCTCGTCGGTTTCGCCCACCTTGGCATCGGCGGCCGCGAGCTGGAAACGCGCGAGGACGCGATAGCCTTCCGGCCCATCCTTCGACAGCTTCTCGAACGCTTCGCGAGCCTTCGCCGTCTTACCGTCGTCGGTTAGCGTCAAGGCCTGCGTGAACTCGTCGCCTGCCTCCTGCGACCTCTTCTCGTTCCAATAGGACCAGCCCCGGTAGGCCGCGACCCCCACGATCAGGAGCCCAATGAGGGCGATGATATAGAGCCCGTATTTGTCCCATAGACGCCGGTACTGCTCCCGACGGACCGCCTCGTCCACCTCGCGAAGAAAGGAATCACGGTCGGTCATGGGCGTTGGCTCTACTATCGCGAAGGTTCGGCAGAAGAGGGCCGCATGAACGCGAGCCCCTCTGCCCGCCGTATAGTGAAGGCCACTTGTTCGCGCAAGGCAAAGCGCCCCGACAACATTTGCCGAAGTTGGCAAACGAGATAGCCCCGAGAGGCTAACTGCCTGTCATTTTGGTCTTTTTCGTGACTTCGTCGCTCCCGTCGCACATCGGATAGGTATACTCGGCTGTCGGGAAGGCCCGGGTTCGCACCTCGGTCGCGAACGACTTGACGGCCGTCTCGATGCCGGCGCCGAGCTGCGCATATTCCTTGACGAATTTCGGGACGCGCGGTGACAGGCCGAGCATATCCTCGAGGACCAGGATCTGACCGTCGCATTCGGCCGACGCGCCGATGCCGATGGTCGGGATCGGAATCTGCTTGGTGATGCGCGCGGCGAGCAGCTCCGCGAGCGCCTCCAGCACGACGGCGAACGCGCCGGCCTCCGCGGTGGCGCGGGCGTCCTCCTCGAACTTGGCCCATTCCGAGCGGAAGCGGCCGCGCGGCTGGAAGCTGCCGATCGTGTTGATGGCCTGCGGCGTGAGGCCGATATGGCTCATCACCGGAATGCCACGGTCGGTGAGATAGCGGATGGTCTCGGCCATGTGCCCGCCGCCTTCGAGCTTGACGGCGCCGCAGCCTGTCTCCTTCAGCACACGCGAAGCATTGCGAAAGGCAATGGACGGGCTTTCCTCATAGGAGCCGAACGGCATGTCGACCACGACCAGCGCCCTCGACGAGCCGCGCACCACGGCTTGCGCATGCATGATCATGAGCTCAAGCGGCACCGGCACGGTCGTCTCGTAGCCGTGCATCACCATGCCGAGTGAGTCGCCGACCAGCAGGAAGTCTACATAGGGATCAATGATCCGGGCCGTATGGGCATGATAGGCCGTGAGCGCGACGATGGGCGGTCCGCCCTTACGGCTGGCGATGTCCGGCGCGGTAATGCGTCTTGCGGTATTTCCTTGAGAGGACACGGGCCTAGGCCTCAGCAAGCGATAGTTCGGGTCTCGGGTCTTATGACAGAATATAGGAGTTTTTGCAGTGCAAAAAACGCGGCGCAGCGTTTGGTTCCCTTAATGCGGCACCACCGCCCTGCCCATCAGCAGCGGATGCAGCCAGATGAGGAAGACGAGATAGAGGGCCGCTCCGACAACCACGGCGATGATATCGTTCCTGGCCGGTCCTGTTCTAGGCGTTGTGACGATCCCGGTCTCGGCCCTGCCCTTGACCGCGATGCGGTCATAGATTGCGTAAGCCAGGAAAGAGGAGAACAGGACGATTGAGGCGAGATCGCCGTTGGCGATGAGATGGGCCAGCGCCCAGGTCTTGATGGCGACCAGGAAGGGGTGTTTCAGCCTGGCCTTGATGCGGCCCGGCACATACGCGGCGACCAGGAAGATGAACGCCGGCAGCATGAGCACGATCGCCACCCAGCGCGTCCATGCCGGCGGCGACCAGACCTGGATGACGGGCGCGCGGAAGAATCCCCACACCAGCAGCACGAAGCCGGCCACCGAGAGAACGGAAAACAGAATCCTGTAACCGTTCTCGCCGAACCGGCCGATCAGCGCGCCGCGCAGATGCGGGAAGGTCGGCAGCAGGTGAATGCCAAGAAAAACCACGATGCCGACGATGAGCAGCGCCATGTTTTCGGCCTCAGCCTGCTGCCGCTGCGATCAATCAGTAACGGGCGGACCGTAGCGGTTTGATTCCGGAGTCCCGGCAAGGAAGCCGAGCTCGATAATCAGCCAAATCGCCCCAATGATGGGGATGAGAGCTATCAGCACCCACCAGCCGGACTTGTCCCTGTCGTGGAAGCGCTTGATGTGCACGAGAATGGAGGGAATCAGTACGATCAGAGCCCAAATTCCGCTGAGGAGCCCGAGTCCCGCTTCCGCGTTGAACGTGTCCATGCCCGCGTCGATCAAGGACAGGATCAGGCTGACCACGAGTACTGGAAGAAAGAGCCACAGCCACCACTGCTTGCGGTTCACCCGGCCCTGAGCCGACAAATAGAATTGTTGGAAATCCATAGTCACCCCCCTTTGACCTAGACCTAGAGCAGAACTCCGGACTAGCTCTCACGTCAACAACAACCGCTAGCCCGCCCCTATTTGCGCCGGGTCGATACAAGCCTGCCCGAATGCGGAAATCGCGAATAAACTGGCTTGTGGCTCTCGTCGTCGCTTGCGCCGTCTATGTCTTGAATGCGCCAATGCGCCCTGGCGCGCGGCGCCACCAAAGGATCCGCAGGTCAAGCTCATCGCTCATCGCGGTATCCACCAGACCTATCGCCGCGACCGGCTCGACAATGCCACCTGCACGGTAAACCGGATCGATCGTCCAGCCCACGATTATACCAGCCGCTCGATGCAGGCGGCTTTCGACTCCGGCGCCGACATCGTCGAGCTCGATGTGCACCCGACCACGGATGGCCGGTTCGCGCTGCCAGGCGCCGCCGACTTTGACATAGGCGAGCAACCGGTCCCACGCGTAGCCGATCCGCGCCGTCGCCGAGGCGAGAGACTCGATCTCGCTGTGATAAAAACGCCGGTCTCGCGCGCACTGGCGTGGCTGCCCTTCGCGTCCGTCCAACCGTAGTCGCCTTGGACGCCAAACACGAAGCCATTCGGGAACTGATAGTCGCAACCGGCCTGCATGCCGCCGATCCAGCTGTCTAGGTCGTGCCCGCCGAGCGACTTGCCCTCGAAGGCGCCGCCCGGAGTGCGCACGATCCACTTGTCGCTTTTGGCCCACAGACCGCCCGCACTGCCTCCCGCGTAGCAGCCCGTCCAACTCCAGCCCGACGCAGTCGCCGGCGGCGCGCCGTAGCTGGAGTCACCGAGGTCGGCCGACAGCGCCGGAGCGACGAGCCCCAGCAGCGCGGCTGCACCCAGACCAAATTTCCGCATGGGACCGCCTCCCCCAGGTGGCGAAACTCGAGTATGCGACGAGCGCGAGCCGAACTCTGTATCCGGCCGGCCACACCGGTGCCAATTCGCGAAAACTCGTTGCGCCGCTGGGCTCGGGTTATAGTCGACGAGAGTCGTTTGGACCGCGCGGAGAAGACATGGTCAGCCGAACCGGCAGCGCCGATTTGCCCCTGCATGGCGGCAGGGTTCCGCCCTGGCTCGCGAGGCGCATGGCGGCGCTCGGCGCCGTTATCTGCCGGGCGATCGTGCACCATTACGGTCGCGAGGAGTTCCTGCGCAGGCTCGCCCATCCCTTCTGGTTCCAGTCCTTTGGCGCTGTCATGGGGATGGACTGGCATTCCTCGGGCATTACGACGAGCGTCATCGGCGCGCTGAAGCGCGGCCTCGCTCCCCTTGCCGGCGAACTCGGCATCCATGTTTGCGGCGGCCGTGGCAAACACTCGCGTCGAACCCCCGACGAGCTGACCGCGCTCGGCGAGCGAATCGGCTTCGACGGCGAAGCATTGACGCGCGCGAGCCGTCTCGTCGCCAAGGTCGATAGCGCCGCCGTGCAAGACGGCTTCGATCTCTATCTGCATGGCTTCATTGTCACCGACGACGGGCAATGGACTGTCGTGCAGCAAGGCATGAACGGCGACAAGCGCCAGGCCCGCCGCTACCACTGGATCTCCGAGGGGCTCACAAGCTTCGTCGACGAGCCGCACGCCGCAATCGACGGGCCGCGCCAGGGCGAGATCGTCAACCTGACCGACCGTCGGGCCGATCTATCGCGTAACGCGCAGTTCGAGCTGCTTGCGTCGCTCGGACCAGACCGCATTGTGGCGGAACATGCCGCGCTGACGGCGAAGCCTTCGCCGCAGGCCACGCTCCCCCATCTCGTCATGCCGGCGCATCACGACGTGCGCGCGAGCGATGTGTTCACGCGCCGGCTGCACGGCACGCTCGCCGCGGCGGCCGAGCGCGGCCCCGCCGACTTTCCGGATCTGCTGCTGACGCCGGGCGTCGGCGCGCGGACTGTCAAGTCCCTCGCTATGGTGGCTGAGGTGGTGCACGGAGCGCCGTACCGCTTCGCCGATCCGGCCCGCTTCTCGCTCGCGCATGGCGGCAAGGACCGCCACCCCTATCCCGTACTCATCAAGGTCTATGACGAGACCATCCGCGTGCTCAAATCCGCCGTCGAGAATGCGAAGCTCGGCCGCGACGAGACCATGCAGGCGCTGAAACGGCTGGACGCCCAGGCACGCCGGCTCGAAGCCGCCTCCTCCGGCCCGTCGCTCGAAGCCCACATCGCGAACGAGCGCGCCGCCTCCCCCGCTTACGCCGGCCGCTCGGTGTTCGGCTGGGAGACGGACATTCAGGCGAAGAAGCGGACGGGCTGAGCTAGTGCCCGCGCGGACGAGGATCGCCACCTTCAACATTAACAACATCAACCGCCGGCTGCCAAATCTCCTGGGCTGGCTGAAGACGGCGAAGCCCGACATCGTCTGCCTTCAGGAGCTGAAGGCGGCCGACGCCGATTTCCCGGCCGAGGCCGTCACGCGCGCCGGCTATCATGCCGTGTGGCGCGGGCAAAAGACCTGGAACGGCGTCGCCATCCTCTCCCGCCGCGGCGAGCCGGTCGTGACGCGTACCGACCTTCCCGGCGATCCCGCCGACAGCCAGAGCCGCTATATCGAAGCCGCCATCGACGGCATGCTGGTCGGCTGTCTCTACCTGCCGAACGGCAATCCGCAGCCCGGGCCGCGCTTCGACTACAAGCTCGCCTGGTTCAAGCGGCTGTCGGCGCATGCGCGGAAGCTGCTGCGCGAGGAGGTCCCGGTCGTCCTCGCCGGCGACTACAATGTCGCACCGACCGAGATCGACATCTATCCGACCAAGTCGTGGGACGACGACGCCCTGATTCGGCCGGAGAGCCGTGCCACCTATAAGTGTCTTGTCAAGCAGGGCTGGACCGACGGGCTGCGCGCGCTGCACCCCGAAGAGCGCATCTATAGCTTCTGGGACTACAAGCGGAACCGCTGGCCGCGCGATGCTGGGCTTCGCCTCGACCACATCCTGTTGAGCCCGGTGCTCGCGCCACGCCTTGTCGCGGCGGGCGTCGACCGCGACGTGCGCGGGTTCGAAGGCGCAAGCGATCACGCGCCGGTTTGGGTCTTGCTGAAGTAGCGGCCGGCCGGACGTGTTCGGCTGCATCATTCTCCTTCATTATCCTACTTCCCCTCATTGCCGGACTTGACCCGCCTGCGGGCGGAAGCGTCGAGTCCGCTTCGGTGCCTTGATGCCCTTCGGCGAGCGAAGGCCCGGCAATCCAGTCCATTGGCCTCTCCGCTCGCGGCGCCGTTATGGCGTAGATGAGTGTTCCGGTGTCCCCCTTGCGGGGGAGGGATAGGCGGGGGGTTGAAGACTCATTACGTCTCTTCACTCCTGGTCCGTCACACACCGTTTGAGATAGGCCTTACGGTCGTCAGCCACTCTCCTGGCAGGCCCTCGTAGTGGACCCGGGCGGAGCCCCGGCGCCGCCCGGGTGAAGGTCTTGCGAAGACCAACCCGCAGGGTACTCGCACCTCGTCCCGCCGTCACGACGCCTGGCGAAGCGCCCCTCAACGGACGAGGTAAGCGGGTGATAAGGGAGCTTTGAGGGCCGGGCATAAGGCAGGGATAACGCCGCCACAAACGCGTCATTCCCAGAGCGGAGCGGCGCGGGGATGTGGTCAGACATTGCCTGACCGCGTATCAGTTATTGGAGGCTGTCCCCGCGCTAGAAGCCGAAAATAGCGCGGGTGAAATCGTTCAACGCGTCGTTCTGCCGCCCGCGCCTGAAGGACGGCCGCGGTGTGCTTTGCGCGACGACCTCGCCCGGCAAATCATAGGGCAGGGCGTTTCCGTTGAGCGCCGCGATCATCCGAGCGTCATGGCCGTACAAATCCCTGTATGTCGAAACCGAGCCGTCGTCGTTCACCTTGGCCGTGAAATAGGTGATGTAGACGGGGATGCGCTGGTTCAGCGCGATGTGGTTGTCGTCACGGCCCTGAATGGCCGAGGCGACCCGCGCCAGAGACCAGCCCTGGTCGTGCTTGAGCAGGATGCTCGCCACCTGGTCGGGATGCTGCACGCGCATGCAGCCATGGCTCTCGGCCCGAACGTTCTGGGCAAACAGATATTTCTGCGTCGTGTCGTGCATGTAGACGTCGTGCTTGTTGGGGAACACGAACTTCATGGTCCCGAGCACGTTGCCGGGCCCTGGCGGCTGGTAGAGCTCATACCGGCGGATATCGGTCCTACCCCAATCGACCATGTCGGGATCGATGTCGCGCCCGTTATAGCCGCGGATGCGCAGATTGTGACGCCGGAGCACGGAGGTGTCCCACCCGCCGCCGAAGAAGCCGCCGCCGGCCCTGAGATAGGGCGCGATCTCCTCCGTCTTGATGGAGTTCGGCACGTTCCAATAAGGATTGAAGACGATCTCCTCCATCTCGTCGGAGAACACCGGCGTTTGCTTGTCGGGCTTGCCCGTGACGACGCGCGTCTCGTGGATCGGCTTTCTGTCCTCGACCACGCGCAGCATGAACTCAGGAATGTTGACCGTCACGTAAAACGGGCCGAGGTCGCGGGGGAGCCAGCGCCAACGCTCCATGTTAACCAGGAGGCTGTTGATCTTCGCCTGGCCTCCGATCTGTTGGGGCGCCGCCTGACCGTTCAGCATGCGGCGCGTGCCGGGACCGACCACACCGTCGGCGCGACCGCCTTGCGCGAGCTGGAAGCGCTTCACGGCCTCGAGCACGTCCTTGTCGAACAGGTTTTCATTGGCGCCGGACTGGACCGCAACGTCGAGACGCTTCCTGAGGAGCGCGACTTGCGGATCCTCGACGCCGAACTTGAGCGCCGGCCCTTCGGGGATCACGACGACGTCGGGCTTGGGGGTCTCTTTGACCTTGCCGCCCCGCGCCTCGAGCAGCGCCTGCCTGAGCGCCTCGAATTGCGGATGATCGGGCTGGAAGCTGCGCAGATAGGCGGCGGGGTCCGCGCGGAAGGAGATGGAGCCCAGGACCTCCGAGGGATTCGGCGAGGCGAGGACCGGATCAAGATTCTTGCTCAAGTGCTGCGGATTGAGCCGGCCGCCGCGCGCGTCCTTGGCGTAACCGAGTGTCGCGCGGCTGATCTGGACCTCGGCGTCGGCGAGCCAGTCGGTGGCGCCGGAGCCGGTGCCGTCGAAGCCGTCCGAACTCGGGAGGGTATAGTCGGCGGTGCGCAGCCCGTACTCATCGGCCTTGGCGATCTCGGCCATGACGGCCTTGCCGCGCGCGGTGAGGCCATTCTCGTCGACCCAGAGAGGCTGCCGATCGGGCACCGAATAATATTCCGCGAGCGCAACCTGCGCCGCCGTGTCCGAACCGGATTTCGACTCGATCCGGCCCTGAATGGCGATCCTGACCGCTTCGATCCGGCCGATCAGCTCGGCGGGTCCATCAGGCTCGGCCGCATGTCCTGGAAGACCGAAGGTTGCCGCCAGAACCAGCCCTAATGCGATTGCCCTCATAGTCTGCTCCCCCCGGACAGTCCAGGTCGTGAGGTCACGAGGACTCTCTCTGCCTCATACGCCTAATCTGAAAAGCCGGTCGAAATTTGGCGGTTTACCCTAGCCCAATTATGCGCGTTTTAGGGGCATCAAGCCACCCCTTCTATCCGGGGCCTAGGCGCATCAAAGCCTGGGGGCGGGCCGTTACCGGCCGTCCGGGCCCTCGCGCGACAAGTCATGATTCGCGGCATCACCCGGGACGACAACTCCGCTATGCGCAAGAACCGAAAAGTTAAGCGGCGCGTGTCGCCTCGCTGCCGAGTGCGCCGGCTAATTCGCGCACCAGCCGCTCGACCGCAGCCTGAGCCCCGGCCAGAGAGCGGTTAAGCCGATCGTCCGCAAACTCATCGTATTCCACCGGAATCGAATGCGTTTCCGCCAAGCCTATGAAGCCGATCGACGTAGTTGAGATGCCCCATGCGCTCGCCGGCTGCGTAGCCGTAGTCGCCTCGGGCGCTCAAGATCACCAGCCGCTTGCCGCTCAACATCGGCCAGTAGGGATCACCGGGCTTCGACCGATCGAAGCCGAACGTGCGGCCGACCCGTACGATGTTGTCGATATATGCCTTCATGGCAGAAGGAATGCCGAAATTATACATGGGCACGTCGGCCACGATGACCTCGGCGCGCTCCAACTCCTCGATCAGGGCGTCGCTCTCGGCCAGAGCCATGCGCATGCCCGGCGTGCGCCTCTCGGGCTTGGTGAAAGCGGACGCGATCCAGGATTTGGTGACCGGTGACGGCGGAGCCTGACCGACGTGCCGCGCCACGATCAGGTCCTCGGGCCGCAGGGCTTTCCACCGCTCAATGAAGAGGCGCCCCAAGCGCCGGGTATGAGAGTTTTCGCGGGCGCTCGCGTCGATGTGAAGCAGGGTCGGCATTACGATCTCCATAAGGTGAGGCCATATCAGCTATTGATTCCGGAGATGGGCCTGCTTTGTCTTGACTACAAAATCGAATTCCTCACCCTGTAGATGATCTAGATTCACTCATGATGCCATGCGACGCCTCCCGCCCCTCGCCGCCTTGCGCGCCTTCGAGGCCGCCGCGCGGCACCTCAGCTTCAAGCGCGCCGCCGCCGAGCTCGCGGTGACACCGACGGCGATCAGCCATCAGATTCGGTCGCTGGAGGATCGGATCGGTCTCAGGCTCTTCGAACGGCACCCGCGCAGATTGCTCCTGACCGCGGAGGGGCAGCGTCTCTATCCCGTTCTACGCGACGGCTTCGACGCATTCGCTAAGGCGATTGCGAGCCTGGAGGCGCGACGGTCGCGCCCCGCCGTCACGCTGTCGGCCACGCGCCTTCACGGCGCGCTGGCTCGTACCGCGCACCGCGTCCTTCGCTGCCGCCAAATCCCGGAATGGATCTCCGGCTACACACTGCCGATGAGCCCGTGGACTTTGGTCGTGGTGGGGTGGATGCGGCGATCCGCTACGGCCGGGGTAACTTTCAGGGCCTCAAGGCGGAAGAGCTTTTCCGCGATGAGTTCGCGCCGGTGGCAAGCCAGAGCCTTGATCTGCGGGAGCCTGCGGATCTGCGCCGGCACACGCTGATCCATTTCGAGTGGCACCGGACAAACCGCGAGACGCCGGTCTGGCCGCGTTGGCTTGCGCGTGCGGGTCTGCACGACCTCGAACCCAGGGCCGAGCTCACGTTCACCGATGAGACTCATGCCATTCAGGCCGCGATCGCCGGTCAGGGCGTTGCGCTCTTGGACCTGATGCTTATCGCCGATGAACTTGAGAGCGGCGCTCTCCTCCAGCCTTTCGGCCCGGTGCTGCCGGGTTATCGCTGTTTCCTGGTCTACCCCGAAACGCATGAGGCTTCGAAGAAGATCGCGGCCCTACGCCTGTGGATAAACAGCGAGTTGCGCTGAAGGCAGTGGATAAACAGCGAGTTGCGCTGAAGGCACTGGTCAGGCGGAGCACTCTTTTTTGCAGCTGCGCTTCCTGTGTTTCCCCGGCCTGCGGTTCTGCCAGCAACTCTCATCTCTTCGCCGCAGGAGGAGCCAGCTGCTTCCGCTCCTGGGGCAAGTCCTCATCGAAGCAGGCCCAGCTCGGGGCGCTCGACGTCCAGATAGTCACGACGGGCTTGCCGATCTCCGGATCGTCGAGCGTGCCCGCGCGCACGGCAAGGAAATGGGGCCGCGCCTCCGACTGCGTGGTCACGGGCGTGCCGCAGGACGGACAAAAACCCCGATGCATCAGATTGCCGCTGTCGGCCGTGCTGGGATAGTCGGCGAGTGTGCCCTCGATCGTCACCGCATCAGCCGGAAACGTTACGTTTACCGTCCCGCTGCCGGCGCCGACGAACTGACAGTCGCGGCACCAGCAGACCCGCGACGTGGCCGGCTCCGCCTCGATGCGGTAGCGCACCTTGCCGCACATGCAGCCGCCTGTGATCGCCATTGGCTCACTCCCACTCAATGGTGTTGGGGGGCCATGAGGCGGTGTCGTAGACCACGCGGTTGCCGCCTGTCACGTACTCGCGATTTGAAGGGGGATAATTCGTCCGCTTGGGCGTCAGATGTGGACCTTAATCACACCCTCAGTCGCGTCCGCTTGGAATAGCGCTACGGGCTAATACGAGGGCGGCGCCTATCTTGTGAACCTCGCCGGCGATCTCGTGCCCTAGCGTCAGCGGGAAGTTTGCCTCCTTGTAACGGCGAAAGTATCCGTCCACTGATTGAACGTCGGTGCGGCACATGCCCGCGGCACCGATCCTGATAAGAACCTCATTCGGTTCGATCTCGGGGATCGGGACATCCTCCAGAACGAGAGGCTGGTTGTAAGCGTGCATGCGTGCTGCTCGCGTGGCATCCCTCCTGAGTTCACTCCTGGCGCGAACGGGCGATCACCCAAACATTACGATACGGCAGATGAACGGTATCAAGGAAGCGCGCGAGCACGGCGTCCGATAAGGCGGCTTGCAGGCGATGTCGTAGGCCAAGCGGCTATCGCGCGTGCCGCCAAGTTACCTCATAAGGCCTTCTCGATAAGGGCCTTTTGCAAAAGTAATCGCCAACATCTAGCGGGCGACAACCGCGTTCCTTCGCGTCGACGACGCCATTTCCGTTAGGCCCGTGTCGAACGCGCCTTGATATGTGCGACCATCTGATCGACCACCGTGCCCCAGCCGTCGTGGAAGCCCATTTCCTCGTGGCGCTTACGCGCGTCCTCGTCGCCATGTATGGCGATGGCCGTATATCGCGTTCCAGACCCGTGCTTGGCAAGCTGGAGCACAGCCGTGAAGAACGGTTTCGCGGAGGGCCGATATCCGGCGAGGAGTGTGTCCGTGAAGATCAGCCGCTCGTTCGGCGTCACCTCGAGATAGCAGCCGAAATTCGGGAATTCCTGACCGTCGGGCGAGCGCATGACGGTGCTGAACACCCCTCCCGGGCGCAGGTCCAGTTCGCAGGCGGTGATTGTCCATGGCTTCGGCACGAACCATTCGCGCAGGTGCTCGGGCGTCGTCCACGCTTTCCACACGAGCTCGACTGGAACGTCAATTTCGCGCTCGAGCACCAGGTCGAGCTTTGGGTCGATCCTGATCACGGATGACGTCATTTGGAATTCTCCTCTTTAATCTTCACGAGATAACTGTCGAGCTGGTCGAGTCGGCGCTCCCAAAGCGTGCGCTGCCGCCCAAGCCAATCCTCCGCCAGCTTCAGCTGCTCGGGCGCGATCTGGTAGGTGCGCACGCGGCCAACCTTACGCGAGCGCACCAGACCGCTTCTTTCAAGCACTTTGAGGTGCTCGACGAAGGAGGGCAGCGCCATCTTGTAGGGCGCGGCGAGCTCGCTCACCGAGGCCGGCCGTGAACTAAGCCGCTCCAGGACATGACGCCGCGTCGGATCGGACAGGGCGCGAAAGATGCCGTCTACGACCCTCGCCACCGGAAATTGCCGGCCCTGTTGCCGGTTGCCGCCTGTCCACGGTGTCACTGCATCTGCCTTCCGGTTTCGCTCCGCGTCATACCCCGCTGCGGGGGCAGTGATATGGCGCCATAACACTTAGGTCAATTCCTAAATATTACGCCCGCTGGGGGTGATGCGCGCCGCCGCGGCGCGTTTCAGATCGATGGGTTCTGGGGCTTAGAGATAACGTCGTAGGCCACGCGGTCGGTGCCGCGCGTGCCGCCGTCCTCCGTCATAGGATACTTTCGATATCGGTCTTTTGCGAAGTCATCGCCAACATAGAGCAGGCGACAACCGCGTTCCTTCGCGACGACATACGCAAAGCAATCGCCGAAATTGAGAGCGGCAGAACGCGCCTTGCGCCAACGACCCTGACGACTTGGCTCAGCGCTTGTCGTACTCGTCGTGGCGGCGCAACCAGTGGCCCGTTTCGTTGCGCCCCCTGGGGGCACGGTCGAGCCACTGGTACATGCTCCAGAGGCCGTCCAGTCCGCGCGCATAGGTGGAGTAGGTGTGGTAGACGACGCCGTCCTCGAGCGCGAACGCGCTCATAACCGGCCGCTCGCGCGTGTACGTGGCCACGTCCGTTCCGGTCATGGCGGCGCCCTTAGCCGGCCCTTCGGGTGTCGTGCGCGAGGATATCTCCGACCCCTCGTTGCCGCGTAACGGCAACGCCGGCTCGCGCTGGTAGTTGTATTCGATGCCCCCCTCGCGCTGTTGCTCCTCGGTGAACCAGACGTTGAAGTCGGCGTTGAAGTCGCTGCCGAGCGAGGACGCCCAGGGAAACGTCCAGCCCATTCGCTCCTTGAACGCTTGCAGCTTGGCGAGCGGCGCCCGCGACACCGCCCAAAGCATCACGTCATGGTTGGCGAGGTGGACGGCGATGCCCTCGAACCCATCCGCGATTGCCGAGCAGGCCGGACACCCGGCCGTGTAGGCGGGCCCGAACATGAAATGGTAGACGAGGAGCTGCGAGCGCCCTCGGAAGAGGTCCGCCAGCGAGACGTTCCCCTCGTCGGTCTCGAACCGGTACTCCTTGGCGACCCGGACCCACGGCAGCTCCTGCCGCCGCCGCGCCAGCTCGTCGCCGCGCCGCGTTAGCTCCTTCTCCGCCTCGAGCAGCTCGAGCCGCGCTGCGAGCCACTCTTCACGTGTTCCGGTCTTCTGTGTCGTCATCGTTCTCTCTCCTTCGTTGTCCTTCGTCGTTCGAACGGTGAGCGAGGAGGGCTTTCGCGACGCATTTGATCATGGTGGGGCTCATGGAAGGCCTTCGCCAAAATCTCGAATGGTTTCCGCGGTACCAAGCCTACCTGCGCAAGTATCGTCCGCCGACCCTGATCGTCTGGGGTCCGCAGGACGGCTATATGCCGGAAGACGCGGCGCGTGCCTATCTTACGGATTTGCCGGACGCCGAGCTTCACCTGCTCGATGGCGGACATGGGCGCTCGAGACCAGTCTCGCGGGGATCGTGAGGCTCGTGCGAGGCTTTCTCATCTGCGTGCGCTTCTCTCGGCGCGCCAGTCGCGGACGTTTGTTAAACGGCCGGCCGCTCTTCGTCCGGCGAATGGCCGATCCGTCAGCCAAGCTCCTGGCAGGGACTCCTAGTGGTCCCGGGCGGAGCCCCAGCGCCGCCCGAGTGCCGGCTTACGTCAAGCCGAGCCCCGCAGGCACCGCCGCTCGTCCCGCTTATGCGACGCCTCGCGAGCGCCCCTCAACGGACAAGGTGATGCGATGATAAGGCAGGTTTGGAGCGCGGGGATAAACCTCAGCGAGGGGAAGCGATAGACAAGCGATTGAACCAAATCTCACCGCCCCCTGCACTTCGGCAGCTTCTGCTCCGGCGGCGGCGGGTGATCCTTCCTGTATTCCATGAGGGCCGGTTCGAGGGTTTCCCTCGGCCAAAAGTTCGGCGAGCGGATTTCTTTCAGGCAGGATGCGTTCCAATACAATCCGGCGCTCGACGGCGACCGGCCTGCCTTCACCGCTCGCGCGACGGCGACGATGTCGGTGGATTCCGGGAGATGTAGAGCGTCGTCGGCTTGTCCTCCACCAACGCCAAGATCCGCTCGGAGTCCGCTGGAGACCAGCTGGTGCACCCGTTGCTGCGGCCGGCGCTGTAATCGATCAGCTTGCCGAACGGCACATAACCCTCATCGTCCGCGAAGGGGTTGCCCGGAGCTTTCATGCGACAAACCGTCGACACGATCACGGCCGGATGGCCGCCGATGGCGCGCGGCCTGGCGTTGGCCGTGTCACCCTCGCCGTCGAACTGCACGAACGAGCGCATCAGGGGCACGCTCTTTCCCCCCGAAGCACGATAATAACCTTTGAACGAGGTTCTGATCTCGGCCGTCACGTAAGGCCCGCCGGTCGTCAGTTTGGAATCCATCGCATTGCTGAAGTTCTTCGCACAGCGGATGCCGTTTGAGAAATTTGCGATGCCTTTCAGATTGCGGCCGTTGCCGTGCCCGGTCGGCAACGCGCCAAATGTCCGATCTGCTTCGCAGATGACGTAAAACCGGCGCCCCAACCCAGCGGGGCGCGTGGCGTCCACGGCGAAGTAGCAGGGATTCTGCACCACGCCTTTGCTCACCTTTTGCAAGTAAAGGGCGCGCGCCCGCTGCAAGACTACGGGCGCGATCTGACCATCGCCTTCGCCGACATAAGCCTGTAGCCAATCTGGAACAGCCCACGGCAACTGCGTCGCAAAAGCTCGGTGCGAGCCCGACCAAACGGCGACGAGGCCGGCGATGAAGCAGAGAATACTGGCGAGAGCGAGAGGGAACGATCTCAGCTGCAACGGATAAAACCTCCTGTCGAAGCTGTTTTAACGGGTGCGAGGTTGCAAACCGCCTAACGCAGCCTTCAGACGGCCCCGTCCGATTCAGATAGGAAGCCTTCTTGTCTAATCTTGGACCAGCGGCACCCCGATCAGATGCCTCGGAATAGAGGTGGAAAGGCGATCACGACAATCGCCGCCCACATTGCATAGACCGGCAAGTAGTCCGTCTGCCACCGCTCCAGCTCCGTGAACGAGCCGCGCCTGCGTAGGAACCGGATATAGAGCACCGCGGACCAAGCCAGATTGACAAGCAGGATCACGTTCTCGCCCAAGGCGGCAACTCGGTTCGGGCTGAAGCCGAATTCAGTGATGCGTGCGGCGATGGCACAAAGTGCGACCGCGTCGACCAATAGCGCACTGACCACCAGCAAGACCTGCATCACATCGAAGGCGCCGGGGGGCGAGTGGGGATCACGTGCCGTGATAGAATAGAGCAGCAGGCCGAGGACCATCACCAGCAGCAGGTCGAAGCCGATCAGCAAATCCCGCTCGATGTCAACTCCGCGACCGGTCCACAGCAGCGTCCCCAGGAACACGACAAGCACGGCGGCAAAGAGCGGTGTGAAGAGGCGAGCCAACACGGGCGCCATGTTCTCGATCACGCTTTGCTTGGCCTCGACCAGCCAGGCGCCGATCAGGACGGCTCCGACCGCTCCGCATGGCAGCAGCCACGATTCGAAGACGGGTTCGATGTCGATCCCGACGGTCCGGAAGATCATCGCCGTGAACGCCGTGAGGAGACCACCGCCGAGGGCAATCAGGACGTAGTAGATGAACAGCTCTCCCGAGAACCGAATGAAGTCCATGCGGCCCGCGACTTGGCTCCAGCGGCCGCCGGCATACGCGACACCCACTAACAGCCAGAGCGCGATCGGCAGGTGCAACGCGGTGAGCGCCTCAGTTGCGCCCTGCGGCGCGAAAGGATAGGCGTTGGCGAATATGGCCGCGGTGACGAACGCTGCCCCGAGCCAACCGATGGTATGCGCGTCGAACCGTCGTTTCCACGCGAAATAACCGGTCAGCAGGGGGAGGACGAAGAGGCTCAGGTTGCGGGCATAGAAACCGGGGTTCGCGTCCAACTGAATTCCGAAGAGTGCGGGCAACTTGATGGCCACAGCAGCAGCGGACGCGAGACAGAATGCAACGAAGGCGTCCGTTCGCGCGCGGGCTTGCGACTCCCCCGCGTCGGACGGGGACGCAACCAGTTGCTTCCAGAGGCGATCCGAGTGCTCGCGAGCAAACTCTCGCGAAAGCGCGTCAAGATCGCCCAAGCGCTTGACCGCTACAAGGAAAGCCTCTTCGGTGGTGAGCCCTGCACCGGTCAGCGCCGCAATCTGTTCGCGCAGATGGTCCTCTAGTTCGACGATGTCGATGGAGTGGATAGCCTGTTTGCTATGCAGATAACTTCGCCATCGATCGATCTGCTGCTCTAGGAATGCCGGCTGACCCGTAGCAGTCACTCAGGGCCTCCGTTCTGACAGCACAGGGCGGCGGAAGCGTTCTGCTTCCCACCCCCCCCATGTATCTGTCAACACCGTGACGCCGCTGTCTGTTTGAAACTGGGGAAAACAAAGATGATGAAACTGTATGGATCAGGTCCGACGCGCTCGCTTCGCGTACTTTGGGCCCTTCAAGAGCTTGATGCGGAATTCGAGTTTGTGTCTGTCGACGTCCTTGCTGGCGAAATCCGTCACCCCGACTTCCTGCGCCTCAATCCCGCCGGAAAAATTCCGGTGCTGGTTGACGGTGACCTTGTACTCACAGAATCCGCCGCGATCGTCATGTATTTGGCAGAAAAGTATGGTGCCAAGGGACTCATGCCCGCCGACCTGACGGAGCGGGCGCAGGTGTATCGCTGGTCCATGTTTGCGGTCACCGAACTTGAACAGCCGCTGTGGCGGATAGCCAGGCACACCTTTGTGTATCCAGAAGACAAGCGTCTGCCAGAAGATATTGCTCTCGCCAGAGAGGAGTTTGTGGCAGCAATACTTGACCGTCACATGGATGGGCGTGAGTTCATCGTCGGCGACAACATAACCATCGCTGATTGTGTCACTGCCTATGTTCTGGACTGGGGCGATGAAAATGGGCTGAGCGACGGCCGTCCAAATCTCAAAGCATACCTTGAGCGGATGTACGCACGTCCCAAGGCGGCCGCAGCGGATCGCCGAAGCCCTCGAAAGCCTCCAGCCTGTTGCCTGATGGGGATGTTCGGTGCGCCCGCCTCCCCACAGAGGAATGTCGGTGCACTGAACGGCCCGGCCGGTATCCTGACGGTCGCTTTTGGTCGCCACATTCTCCATGCGAGATCCCTGCCGGATCGACCGCACACAACCCGGCCTCTTCAATGGCCTGATCTGGCCGAACGCCGGCTGCGCCTCGATCGCCTATGCAGCAACGGCGCCGATCGACTTTCTTCCCCCGTCAGAGGCCGCTCGGACCCTAACGGTATCGGGAGAAATACGGTTTCGAAATAGGGAAGCGCACCGTCAACGGGTCCGTCATGCGCGATCTCTGCCGGCCGATAGTCCCCGAACGTTTTAGAGTATATTTGTTGTATATATCAGCTAGTTACGTCGTATTTCCGGACACTGCCGGATACCGCGGGATGGGCGAAAATCATTCCCACTCGATGGTGCCGGGCGGCTTCGAGGTGATGTCGTAGACGACGCGGTTGACGCCGCGCACCTCGTTGATGATGCGCCGCGCCGCGCGGCCGAGGAAGTCGTGGGAGAAGTCGTAATAGTCGGCCGTCATGCCGTCGGTCGAGGTGACGGCGCGCAGCGCGCAGACGAAGTCGTAGGTGCGCGCGTCTCCCATCACGCCGACGGTGCGAACCGGCAGTAGCACGGCGAAGGCCTGCCAGATCTTGTCGTAGAGCCCGGCTTTCCTGATCTCGTCGAGATAGATGGCGTCGGCCTTGCGCAGGATCGCGAGCTTCTCCTCGGTGGTCTCGCCGGGAATGCGGATGGCAAGCCCCGGACCAGGGAACGGATGGCGGTCGACGAAGGCGGCTGGAAGCCCAAGCTCGCGTCCGAGCGCCCGCACCTCGTCCTTAAACAGCGCGCGCAAAGGCTCGATCAGCTTGAGCTTCATGCGCACGGGCAGCCCGCCGACATTGTGATGCGACTTGATGGTGACGGAGGGGCCGCCGGTCGCCGACACGCTCTCGATCACGTCCGGATAGAGCGTGCCTTGCGCGAGGAAGTCGACCTGGCCGAGCTTCTCCCCCACCTCTTCGAAGATGGCGACGAAATGCCGGCCAATGGTCTTGCGCTTCTCCTCCGGGTCGGTGACGCCCTTCAGCGCCTCAAGGAAGCGCTGCGCTGCGTCGACCGCGACGAGCGGGATGTTGTAATGGCCGCGGAACAGATCGACGACCTGCGCGGCCTCGTCCTCGCGCAGCAGCCCGTGGTCGACGAAGATGCAGGTGAGTTGGTCGCCGATCGCCTCGTGGATGAGGAGCGCGGTGACCGCCGAGTCGACGCCGCCCGAAAGCCCGCAGATCACCTCTCCGTGGCCGACCTGCTCCTGGATGCGCGCGACCTCCGCCTCGCGGAACTGCGCCATGGTCCAGTCGCCCGCGCAGCCGGCGATCCCGCGCACGAAATTGGCGATGAGCGCGGCGCCCTTCGGCGTATGCACCACCTCGGGGTGGAACTGGAGGCCATAGAGGCGGCGAGAGTCGTCGGCGATGGCCGCGAACGGCGCGCCGGTCGAGATGCCGACGGCGCGGAAGCCGGGAGGCAGACGCGTGACGCGGTCGCCGTGGCTCATCCACACGGGCGCGCGCTCCCCCTCCTCGAACACGCCGTGGAACAGCGGCGTCTCGTCGATGATCTGAAGCTCGGCGCGGCCGAACTCGCGTGAGTGCCCGCCTTCGACCTGGCCGCCGAGCGCCGCGACCATGGCCTGCTCGCCGTAGCAGATGCCGAGCACCGGCACGTCCGCGGTGAAGATGGCGTGCGGCGCTTGCGGCGTGCCTGACTCATGCACGCTGGCGGGTCCGCCGGACAGGATGACGGCCTTGGGCGCGACTGGACCAAGCGCTGCTTCGGCCTTGTCGAACGGCACGATCTCCGAATAGACACCGGCCTCGCGCACGCGCCGGGCGATCAGCTGGGTGACCTGGCTGCCGAAATCGACGATGAGCACGCGGTCATGCGCCGCGTCATGCGCGGGGTCCAGCGTGTCGCCCGGAACTGCTTCGGTTCCGATTCCCTCGGCGTCGTTCATGGCCGGTGGTTATAGCAGCCCCGGCCAATCGGCAATGGTTGCTCGGGAATCTCTTCCTCTGACCGCGCATTCATTAAATGAATGCGCCTATAATCAGACCCCCACCCCGGCCCCCCCTTCAGGGGCGAGACAACTCTCGTTCTACAACGCCGCCATTGCTGCTGCCATGTCAGTCCCACCGAGCGATCCTGCTGAACCGGCCGAGATAGAGGCCCATCTCCGGCGCCAGATCGAGGCGTATCACGACGCGGCGCTGGTCTTCACCGCGGCTACGCTCGACCTCCCCGACCGCCTGAAGCCGGGTCCGCGAGAAGTGGAGGAATTGGCGCGCGAGCTCGGCCTATCGGCGCCTCATCTCCGGCGCTTTCAGCGCGGGCTGGTGATCCTTCGGCTTTGCGAGGAGTTGCCCGACGGGCGCTACGGACTGACGGCCGCCGGAGGATGCCTGGTCACGGGCGCCGATTCGAGCTTGCGCGAAAAGGCTTTGATCGTGCTCGAGCAATATTCGCTCCCTTGGCTCCAGCTTCTGCGTTGCCTACAGACGGGCGAGCCCTCCTTCCCCAATATCTTCGACATGCCGGTCGTGGAATGGCGCCGCGAGAATGTCGAGGGCGGCGGCACCTTCTTCGAGCGCTACCTGGCGAAGGAGGAACTCGCACAAGCGAGCTCCCTGCTCGAGGTGCTGGATGCTTCGGAGGTCAGCACCATGGCGAGCCTCGGCGGCGGCTATGGCGCCTACCTCGTCGCGTTCCTGTGGGCCTATCCGCAGCTCGAAGGCATCTTGTTCGACGAGGCGCACACGGTCGAGGCGGCGCGGCCCCTGCTTTCGCGTCGCGGAGCGCGTGCGCCGCGTGGCCGGAGACATGTTCAGCGACATTGCCGTGAGCGCCGACCTTTATCTCTTGAAGCACGGTCTCCAGCAATGGGACGACGCGGCGGCGCGCACGGTGCTGGCGAATTGTCGCAAAGCCATGGCGCCGGCATCGCGGCTTGTCCTCTTGGAGCGGCTGCTTCCCGAGTGCGCCCTGGACGATCCCGCCGCGATCATGCTCGATCTGCACATGATGGCCATCACCGGCGGGCGCGCGCGCGCGCCAAG
>JBOHJE010000184.1:0-20426 GCA_050728375.1 Methyloceanibacter sp. | reverse complement strand
TAACCAAGCTTTTTCATATGAAACGAGACCATCTGACGAAGGAGCTTGGGATGCTCTTTTGGAGGCGCGCCAGGTTCCCACTTTCGGTATCCAAGCTTGCTCATCTCAATCCAAAACATTTTGCTTTGATAGGGTGTGATGAGCTTCAAACGCTCTGCCCTGACGGCGATAGATGCCATTGACACCTTCCAATATTTTTTCAGGTTAGAAAGCTGCCGCAGGTCAAATTGCCTAAGCTGTGGGCGAATTTCATCCGCTGGCAACAAGAAAGCCCCCGCGAACTCGTCGGCTTCGCTCTCCATTTCCTCATCGCTCTTTACTGAAATGGTGTGCAGCACCATGTGAGCAAGCTCGTGAGCCAAAGTGTGCCGCAACCGATCAGTGGGCACGTTGACGTTCACGAAAAATAGGACTGGCATTCCTTCAATTCGCTGGCTGACTGCATCCAGGAGATCCGTACCGAAGTCGCACTGGATAATGATGGCGCCGTTGCTTTCCAGCAAATCGACCATGTTCGCGATAGGACCACTCGGCAGCATCCATGCTTCCCGAATCGCTCGGGCCGCATCTTCTGTAGTCAGAGCCCTCCTTCCTCGGCCTCGGTATTCATCGGCATCAATTTCGGGAATGAATGCGTTTGTGCGCCAGCTAAACGAAAGCAATAGCTTTGACACGTGAAGCCGTCGCAGATTTATTTCTGCCACGATACGAGCAAGCGCTTTTACAGAAAGCTTCTTTCGCTTCCGATAATGGAACGGGGGTAGCCCATACAGCCTTGCTGGCTCAAAAAAGAACGTAACCGGATAACCGAGCGCTGAAGCAAGCTCGTCAACAAACTCGTTCGGTGGTGTCTTAAACCCCGTTTCGTATTTGGAAACCGTTCCCTGCCCAAGGTTCAATTGCCCTGCAAGTTCGGCTTGGGTGAGACCGCGCGACTCGCGCGCGAGGATCATCATGTGATGATTGAACGTATCCATGACGGCGCTCTCAAGCTTGACTAAAGTCGGCCTTGTCGAGTCTCGTCGCGCCAACGGCGTTCGCCTTCCCTTCTTTCTTCATGCGGAACAACCGATGCACACCACAATACACGCTTCTTGCTCTCAGGCTTCGCTACTTGGCAGCGAACAAAGCTGCCAGTTTCATCCAAAAAATATCCGACGTTAAGGCGCACGGGCGGCATGGGTAAGCCAGGCAACTCCTTGCCTACATCGAATTTGAGCGCTTGCTTTGTCGGATAGTTGCGCGTCCGACCGTCCTCGTCCTGCTTCTTAAAGCGGATGACCGCATTGGCATCCTCAAGCAGCCACAGCTTCAGACCCGAGCCGCCCTTAATCTCGATGGGTCGAACGCTGGGGCGCTCCGATAGGCGCTTATCAGCCTCAGTAACCATATGGCAGTGAGTGCAAGCCGCCTGGGCCCGACGATCCAACTCGATCAAGATCAGGGGGTCGTATGACTGATACCGCGTAAGCGCTGCGCGGGTAATCGCATCAAAGTCGTCAAGATACGCATCGAGCGCATCCATCACTTCGCCAATGGAACGATTGGGCATGGGCATCTCCCCGATTCTGGGATCACGATGCCTCATATCACGACAAAAAGCAAGAAAAATATTCCCTGAATTATTCCGGATTATGATTTCCAGCGTTTTTGGGCGGCTTTCCGCGCAATTTCAGAGCGCCGCTCGGCTGACATTTTCTCAGCCCGCGCTTTCCCGCCCTTCCGCCCCAGCTCGGCAGCAGCCGATGGCTTTTCATCGACCTCGACAACCTCACCGGTGGCGATCTTCCCCACCATGACGGCAGCGCCGATCACGTCAGCGGGGCGCTTCTCGCCTTTAGGTCCCTTGGGCATCACACTTACTCATCCTGGGCTTCAGCCCACGCAATGAAATCTTGCCATTTAATCTGTGTGCCGTTTTCTCGGCGGGTGCGACCCCTGCACCAAATCAAATGCTTTTTGGTCAAGACGAGATCGCCGTGGTGTGTTCCGCCGTCTGGGGAATACACCTTGAACTCGATTCCCGCGTTCTTGACCTCCATCTCAACGTCAAAGGATTTGATCGTCACCTTCATATCCAGCCCTCCCATGCTTTCCGCTAAGCATATAGGAGGACCTGGGCATTGCGCCATGGTTGCCTTATTTAAAGTGAGGCACTACCCTTGTCTTATTTGTCGGGCTAATGCGTTCTACCCCAAAGCAGGAAAACCGCCAGGCTCCCCAACGCCTTAGCTCCCGCGGTGCCGGCTTCTGTCAGCCACTTGTCCACAGCGACGTGCGGCCCCTAGCCGGCCAGCGGCACCCCGCACGGCTCGCAGGCAGCGGGTAAGGGGGCGGCTTGTAGAACTCTCCGAAGATGCGGCAAGCCTCCCGCTCATACGCGCAGGCTGCCTCCTCGCGCGTATCGAAGTTGCCGAGGTGCAGGGTCTTGCCTTCTACCTTTATGCGCCCGCCACTTCCGACGCTTGGGTGACGTGCCCTTATAGCCGGAGGTATTGTTGCGGTACGGGCCGCTGTTCCGCTTGTTCTCGCTGTGAGTGGCGAGCCGCAGGTTCGCGAGGCGGTTGTCCAAGGGGTCGCCGTTCTTGTGGTCGATCTGCTCTGCTGGCCAATCGCCATTCACGATAAGCCACGCTACGTGCTCAAGGTACTGGCGGCCGTCAATGCCGACTTTGCGATAGCCCCTACGATAGGCTCTACGAGCGAAACAGCACGCCCCGGCCCGCTGTCCAGCTCGGGCATTGTGGGCGCGATCTACCTTCCACGTCAGCTCCCCGGTCTCAGGATCATACCAAGTAGCTCGCGGGCTCGCTCGGCTGTCAACTCTCCTGCCATCAGTCCTGCTCCGCGGCCCAAGAAAGCGCGGAGGCGTGAGCGTCCACCGCACCAGCTGCGCGAGCGACCAGCTCGGCGATGCTGTCGTTCCCCGCCTCGTGTAGTAGGGCCTCAGCCTGCGCGAGGGGTGTGTAGGCGGCGTTCAGCTTCTCTATCGTCTCTTGCATCTTCTCTCACTCCTCTCTCTGTGTGTGTGCCATGCCGTGGGCCGCGCGTCACGGGGCACACGCCGCGAGCTGCTCTAGCGCCCTCTCGTACTTGTCACGAGCCTTCCGCGCTTTGAACTGTAGCGCCCTCTGCTCTTTTGTGACCCATTCCAGGTTATCGGGGGAGTTGTCGTCATTGAGGTTCTTGAAGCCGACAATATGGTCCGGTGATGGGCGCGGAGGTCCGTAGGCGTCCATCATCAAGTACGCGACCGCATAGGTATGCCGCCCCCGCTCTTTCGAGCTGAGGGTGATGGTGGGTAGCCGCTCGGGTAGCCTTCGCTCTGGCTGAGGATATGCCCGGCATGGTTGCCGGTGATGCGGCGAACGTCGCCATGCTCGCTGATCTCGTAAATGTCCTCCCAGCCCTTAACGGGACGCCATTCGTAGGAAGCCGCTACAGCCTCTGCGATGTGCCAATACCAGACCCCTTCACACTCGGGGAGGTTCCCATGGTAGGAGCCGAGGCCCACCTCCCGTATCTTCCGCTCACACGCCTGCTCTGTCCCGGCGTGGCTATTTGCTCCGCTGCTCATGCTTCCTCTCCTTCTGCCACGTCAGGGGCTTGGACGCTGTGTCGGCTGCACTCACGAGCTTGGGCGGCGCGAGGTGCTTGTTGGTGTTTGCCATCTGAACCGTGACGAGCATTACGCAGCTTCCTCCTCTGCAATCCCCATAGCATGTTGCTAAGCAGGTCCCGCTCAAGCTCCAGCCTCGCCCCCAGATAGTCCTCGTCGGGAATGGCGACCGTCCGGCCCTCGGGCACGTGCTTAGCGTGAATGATGCGAGCCATCTGCCACGCCTCTAGGAAGGCGAAGTAGGCGACGGTCGTGCCCAGGATGCGGGCCTTGCTGCCAATGTGCCTGCCCAGTTGTACCGCGGCTCGTGCTCCCAAAGCCTCCCCTTCGGAATGTGATAGTCATTGTACATGCACCACTGGCGCTTTACTCGCTCGCCCTTGATGAAGGTCCCGATAAGCGCGTGATCGGCCTTAGCGACACCGTTCGGTACGGGCGTAGGCTCGGGCAATGCGGACTTGACAGTGTCGGGCATTTCATAGCCCTGCTCGCCGCCAGTGGGGAAACCGTACTGGCGGGCGAAGTGGCTGCCGACTTGCTTGACGTGCTGGTCGAAAAGCTCGGACCACGTCTCGCTGTCTGCTTTGCGCGCGGCCTTCTCCGCTGCAAGCTCCGTTTCGAGCGGTTCCGCTGCTTCCCACGCGCGGCGAAGCGCGGGCATATGCGTTTCCACAGACCCCAGTTTCCGCAACGTGTTGCTCGATCCCTGCGCCCATGATCTTCGGCACCCCGCGCCGCAACTCGGCCGGAGTGTCTGCTAGGTGCGAGAAACTAGGTACGATGCAGCGCGTGCCTGCAGGCAGCGAGCGGAGCAAGTGGCCGGGCTCGCCCTCGGTTAGGAGCGGGAGGCCGTCTTGGGCCTCGATGAACTCGGGGCGCTCGCTCCCATCGGGACGCGCAGTAAGCCTCAACCTGATCGCGATAGCGCCGGTTGCGAGGGTCCCGCTGGTTGGCAGCACTCCGGATAACTGCAACTATGCGTGTCATGGTCGCCTCCTACGGTGCCAGCTTGGCGAGTAGCGAAATGGCCTGCTCGCGGGTTACGGACTGAGGCGTGAGCACGTTGCCTTCGGGGTCGCGCACGCTATGCCTGCCGAGGCCCACGTCTGTGACGGTGAAGCCCCCGCGCTCCGCCACAACGGCGCTACCGGCGCTCCCCGCGCTCCGCCACAACGGCGCTACCGGCGCTCTCACTAGCTAGGTCGGCTTCGATGGCGGCCTGCGCATCCTGTAGACGCTCCCCGCCTGCGGCGCTCGCGGAGGTGCTTGTCAGTGTTGAAGCCACATTCGCGGGCAAGCTGTTCGTCTACGATGGCACCATAAGCGTTTCGGTAAACGCTAGTCTCGTCGCGGAACATGAACACCTCTACGCCGCTTGGGTGGGTCCGCATAACTAGCCCGGCGTCATAGTCGATGGGTCGGATTGCCTCATACATTTCTCGTCTCTCCCTCTGCTAGTAATAGCCACCTCGTTTTTGGTCGTACTCAAGCTCCTCCGACAGTGAGGGGCCCTCGCGTTCGGCTTCTGCGCTGCGGGCACCACGCCCGCCGCCCAGCGAGCTGTCAAAGCCCTGCGTGCGATTAGTGCCGCCGCTAGGCTCGCGCTCGTTACCGCTTGGCGTCAGGATCAGCTCGTCGCTCAATTCCGCGAGAAACTGGTCACGATTCCGCTCCACGCGCCTTTTCAGGTCGCGAGAACCTTGCCGGGCCCACTTTGCCCACACTCTCTGCGCGGCGGCCTTTAGCTCCTCAGTGTCGCTGCTCTGTTCTGGGTAGGCTTGAATGAAGTCTTCTCGCAGCGAGTTGAGCCAACCTGCGGCGTCGTTGTAATCGTCCACGTCACTGCGCCCCCAGCCGCCAAACTGATCGGTGATGCGCATCCGCTCTGCACTTTTGATGCTTTCGGGCAGCCCTCGGGGCTTGCCGTAGTACTCAGTTTCGGTCGCGGCATCCGTGTTCCACGGGGCGAGCCCCACGCCCTGCGACTTTGCGCGCTGGTCCAGCTCGTCTACGTGAGCTTCGGCCCGCTCTGACATGGCTTCGTGAAATTCTGGCGGAAGCGCGTTTTCGTCTTCCACGTCTTCGCGCAACACGCCAGGCTCGCCTTGCAGGTCGTCAAAGTCTGGCTTAGCGCGCCTCTCCTCTCGGCTGCGTTTCCGGTAGCGGTCCTTCTGCTCCAGTCGCTGGACTGCATCGCTGTGCGTGCCAAGTGGCTCTCCGTGCTTCCGCCCGCCGGGGCCGCGGTCCATAGCCATGTCTTAGTCTCCTCTCTTTAGCGCTTCAGCGCCTCTTTCAGCCTTCTCAGCTTGCGCGCAAGCTCTGCATCGGTGGTGGGCTTCATCGGGGCGACCCTGTCGAGCCATCCCGCGTGTTCGTCCTGCTCGGCGCTTGGCATGTCGTCGTCGTCTTCGTCGTCGCAGGAGGTCATCGCCGTGCCCTTCGCCGTGTGGACGCAGAAGCAGCTCGCCGAGCAGCTAGGCGCGGTCTACCAGCAACAAGACCCGCAGGCCCGCACGCCCGACGTAAGTGCGATCAGCAGGTCCGAAAGCGGGGAGGCACAAGTACACCTGCAACCTCTCTTGGCCATGCTGCGCCCTGCAGACGGTCGTGGAAGTTGCGGGATACGAGCTGCGTACTGTGAAACGGCGGCTCCCGGCCCTCGCACGCCTGCTCTGCACGAAGGGACGTCACGCTGGCACTTGGTGAGCTGCGGGACCTTAGTGGCAGGAGCACGGTACGGCTCAGCCGGCCGTGTGCCTCGTGATGCGCCTATACGCGGACCTCGCCCTATTCACCCTAATGCTGGCGCTGCTCCTCCTCTAGCCCTTAACCCTTAGCACTTGGCAAGCTACCCACGGGCATCGGTAGCTGGCCGTGGGGCGGCGGTAGACCTCCTACCTATTCGCCGCCCCTCTTTCCCTCTCCCTCTTCCTGCGGCTGCAAGCGCCGGCCGATACCACTGCAACCGGGCCGGGAACCAAAGTGGGGCTGACCGCGTTTTGGGATTGCCGGAAGGGATCGGGAGGAGTGGTCACACGCCCGCTCCCCCCGCCCGGCCAATGAGAATAATGCGTAGTAGGAGCCCGGCCCTGGCCACATGGACCGGGCTTCTACCGTTCCGGGCCCCATTTCCGACATTTCTGCCCCTGGCCGGTTTTGTATTTTTCCGCGCGAGCCGAGCACCGGATTGAGGCGGGGCCCCTGCACCTGCCTCCCCCTGGGAGGCCCCAAGGGGGGAAAGCCGACGTGCCCTAAGCATACCCGGCTCAGGTTTGGAGCGGCTCGCAACACACGACATGCGGCCCGCCAGCACTGTGCCCCTGGCCAGCAGGTGGACAAAGCCGCTCGCGAGAACGTGAAAACCCTTGGTGGGCAAGGGTTGCCGGGCTAACGGCTCCTAGTAGCGGGCCGCAGCCTGGTGCCAGGCAGGCCCGCGAGCAGCTCGCCGGCAGTGCCCGCTTGGCTGTGGCGCGCGGGGTGGCAGGGCCGGGCAGGGCCGCAAGATATACGCCTCTCAAATTTCACGAGGCTCAGAATATACCCTGCTCAGTTTTTTCCGCGAGGGGTCTAGGAGCTGCGCGAGATGGCGGTTCACCCCCCACCCTTCAGGTCCAGCACAAACGTCTGGCCCCCTCGCAAACCCGCGCGCTGCCACAAGGAACTCCCGCCCCACTCCCCCACACACCACCGCAAAGCCACCCCACGCAGGGCCGCGTGGTTACACGGCGCTAGAGCGGCACTAGAGCGGCAGTCCGAACTTCCGCAGCCGCTCAGTGACCGCTTGTTGGCTGGGCCGCAGATCGTCCGTTTCAAGCTCAATGTAGCCAGCCGTCACGTCGGACTTGGGCAGCGCGTGGTTCATTAGCGTCTTCAGGTGATAGCCATTCGTCACGACCGCAGCCGCCGCGCTCGCATAGATGCGCCGCAGGTCGTGAATGGTCCATGCGACCAGGAAGCCGTCGTCGGCCTTCGGGTCCGGGTCCTCAATGTGTCCGCTCTTGCTCTTTGCAGAGGGCCAAAGCCACTCACTGTTGTGTGAGCACAGGACGCGCTGAACAAGCTCGCACGCCGCATCGGATAGCGGCAGGGCGAACGCACGAGCTGCGCCACCCTTAGGACACGGCACACTGAGTGTGCAGCCCGTGACGTGCGAGCGCTTGATGCTGTTGAGGTCATTGCGGCGTAGGCCGGTCATAATGCCAAGCAGCCAAACGTCCTTCCGCTGCCCTCCTATGCGCTCCACATTGGCGAACCACCCCGGCAGGTCCGAGCCCTTGATAGGCGACTTCTTCGGATCACCTCCCGAGGTTGCGCCGCGCGGCAGGCGCGGAAAGGCTGGGAGCCTACCGTCGTACTGCTGGGCGGTGTGCCACGCGGCCCTCAAGAGCCTCAGCACCATTCGCGCGGCATCGGGACCGTGCTCCTCGTGTAGACGCTTCCGCAGATTGGCGAGTGCAGTCCCGTCGATCCGGCTCAGAGGTGCCGAAGTCCACTCCTTGAGATAGGTGCCGAGCATACGGCGGTAGTACGTCACGGTACGGGAGCGAGCGGGCCCTTCTTCCGAGGCTCATTAATATGCAGCTCAATGACCTGCTCAACCGTGACGCCCGCAGGTCCTGCCGTGCTTTTGGGGTCTACACCCGAACGCACGCGGCCAAGCTCCTCCCGCGCCCTAATCCTGATCTCCTCGAAAGCGATCACGTCGTCGTCTAGCTTCAGGGTCGCGCCTTCGGGACCCCAAGACTGGAACTTGTGCTGCTCATTCTGCGCGATGGCCTCCACCTCAACGGGCGTAGGCACCCGACCCAGACCTATCGCTTGCCACCTTCCCGCCACGGGATGCTGGTAAATTGACCGTACTGTCGAATCGTGCCCCGCTTCGTTTCGCGCGCGACGTAGCGCAGGCCGGGTACCTCGGGGTCCGGTTCAGTCTGGTTTTTTCTGAGGGATTGAACGCGCTTGTAGAGACCCCTGCGCTGCGGCTGTGTCTTCATGTCCATCGGCTGTCACTCCGGGTTGCTGAAAAGGGCTTTGTCCAGACCTTGTCAGGGGAGAATATCCCAGAATTCCGCCATCACCTAGCACGAAAGGCTAATTGCCGTTAAATCGGAACCCATGCAGAATCAGAGTCATCATAGACCGCTGGCGCCATTGCCGGCGCCGTCTGGCGACGCGGAGCGGCCGCGCATGAAGCGCCCCCTGCTGAAGCGGCTGCGTCTGAGACTGGCTCTCAAGATCGCCGGCGGCATCGTGGGTGTCTTGATCCTCACGCTGATCGTCGTCAATCTCATCGTGTCGGCGGATTGGGTTCAGGATCGCGTCGCCGCGCGCGTCAAGGAGCAGACCGGCCGCGATCTGAACGTCGACGGCTCGACCTCGCTGCTCTTCACCCCGTCGCCCCATATCGTCATTACCGACGCCACGTTCACCGATCCCGGGCGCGCGGGTGCCGACATCTCTGTGGCGAGGATCGCCATCGATCTCAATTTCGACCAGCTTCTCGGCCGGGAGATGGAGGTCGAACGCGTGGTTCTCGATCGGCCCGTCCTGACCCTCCGTCCGGGCCGGGGCAACACTCTGATGCGGCGAAGCGACACCACAGAGAAGCCGAAGCCAACGCGCTTCGGCGAGTTGGCCCGCCGCTATATTTTCGCGGGCGCCGGCGGCGAAAGCGTTCGCCGCGAGCTCAAGCTCAAGGATGTCCGCATCGAGGATGGCACCGTGAACATCCTCTACGACGACAACGGCAGGAAGAAGCGCGTCCAGCGCATCTACGCCAAATTAAGCCTACCGTCGCCTGCATCGAAACTGATCGGCCGTGGCAAGCTCGAGTGGAAGGAGCAGACGGTCGATTTCAGCTTCGATTTGAACTCGCCCGCCATCCTCAGGGAGAAGCAGCCGGCGCGCCTAGTGTTTGCCGTGGTTACGCCTGCCCTCGAGGCGAGATTCGAAGGCAAGGTCTCCACGGCTCCGCACTTCTCCGGCCAAGGCGAGATCGCGGCCAAGGCGCACTCGATCCCTTCGGTGCTTGCCTGGATGCGTGAGCGTCCCGAGGCGTCGGCTGCCATCGGAGACGGCGAGCTCGCGAGCGACGTCACCTGGAACGACCGCGAGATCGTCATCAGCGACGCGCGCTTTGCCCTAGAGCACGCCAGCGGGCAAGGCCGCGCGGTCGTCACCCTGGCAAGGCCGCGGCCGCATGTCAGGGCGGCGCTGGCGCTTGATCATCTCGATCTCAACCCCTTCCTGTCGAACGACAAGGTGCGCTCCGCCGCCAATCCTGGCGGCAAGGCGAGCAACGCGACGGAGCAGGCACGGTCCGGTCGGCAAGCCGCAAAGGCACCTGAGGATGACGGGCCCGTGCCGCCGCCCGATGCGCCGAAGGACTGGTTCTCCAAGCCGCGCGCAAGCGAGGGCGCCCCGGCGGTTGCGATGCCTCTTGCTCAATCCGGCGCGGCACCGTCAGCCGATCCAAGGACACCGGCGGTGACCGGCTCGGTGCCGGCGTCCGCCCCGGCGGGCTTCGACGCCGACCTTAATCTGAACGTCCGCAAGACCCGCATTGGCCATCTCGACATCGGTCCGAGCTCGCTCGGCGTTGCCTTTCGCGACGGAGTGCTGAACGCGACGCTCGGGGGCATGGAGCTTTATGAGGGTCACGCGAGGGGCAAGTTCACGATCGACGCGGCCCGCCCTGTCCCAGCCTTTTCCGGCGACTTCCAGCTCGAAGGCGTCGAGGCCAAGGCGCTGCTCAGCGACGCCGCGCAGTTCAGCATGATCTCAGGGCGCGCTAAGCTCGATCTCGCTTTGAGCGGCGAAGGGGTCGATACCGAGCACATCAAGTCTTCGCTGCGCGGCCATGGCAACCTCATGGTGAGCGACGGCACGATCGAAGGCATCGACATCACCGAGTTCCTCGATGCGCTCGGCGAAGGCGAAATGCCCAAACTGCGACAGGGCCCCGGCGCCCAAACCGCCTTCAGCGATCTTGGCGGCGGCTTCATCATCACCAACGGCATTGCCGAAACCAATAATCTCCAAGTGATGAGCACGCGCCTCAAGGTGACCGCCGCGGGCTCCGTGGACCTGACGGCGAGCACCATCGACATGCTTGCCCGACCGGAGATCCTCGACGCGCCGAAGGGCAAGCGCGCCAACAAGCTCGCCGGGCTTTCTGTGCCGGTCCGGATCCGGGGCCCGCTTGACGATCCGAGGATCAAACCCGAGATCGGACAAATGCTGGCCGACCCGGAGAGTGCGTCGAAGACGGTGAACCAGATCGGCGAAGTGCTGCAGAAAAAGTTCAAGGGCAAGCCCGTGGGCGAAACGCTCGGCCGGTTCCTCGGCAACGTCCAGATCGGCACGGAGCGCGAAAAGCCGCCTGCCGAGGTTCCGGACAGGCCCAAGCCTCCTAAGTCGACCCAGGGTGAGCCGCCGCCGGCCGCGGCCGGAAAGGCCGAGCCCGAGCAAGGCGACAGCGACGAGCCGATCACCGATCCTGACCTGCAAGAGATCCTGCGCTGAACCGGCGTTCAGCGGCGACCTCCACCGTTGAACCCGAAGCCTCGCCTTCGAAGGTGATGAGTGTCCGCATCTCGGGATTGCCGAGCCCGACGCACATCGGCGCGAGCACACCGGGAATGAAGGCAGCATCGAACAGCTCGCGCACGCTCCCTCGAAGCGGATCCAGTGCAGAACGTCGCCCTGCCGCGTATCGACGGAAGGCGCTGCAACGCGGTTCTCCATCCCGCGCTCGCACGTTGGCGTCGAGCTCCAGTCCCTTGAAAGCTCCGTCGCGCGGCAACAAGGTCCGATCAGTGCGTAGTGGCGCCAGAAAGACAGACCGCGGGCGAAACCCGGACAGAAGACGACCCGCCCCGCCTTACCGGTCTCCCGGTCGACCGGCACAGATGGCCAGAGCCGGAGTCGAGCAGCCAGAGCGCGCCGGCATGAAGGCGCGGTGAATGAGGCATGGAGAGATCTTCGGTGAGGATGCGGTCCGTCTCCACATCGATGAGAATGCCGCCTTCATGGCGCCGCTCACGCCAGCCGTCGAACACGTCGCAACGCGAGACGGCCGTGACCTATTTCGGCGTGCCGTCCTTCATGGCGAGGCCGTTCAAATGGCAGTGGTCCTCCGGCGCGAGCTTGGAGATAAAGGGCGGCTTCCGTAGCGGCTTGAAGCTGTGGATCGGTCGTGGCGAGGCAGGAATATTTCGTGTTGACGAAGATCAGCCGGCCGCTGGCGTCGATCCCGGAGCTCATGCACATCGATGTCGCCGGTTGTGAAGGACACGCTGGGCACGTAGAGCCGCTCGTAATCCAGCTGATCCTGATTGGCGAAACTGACTGGGTCCGAGCACGTTTTCCAGGCGCCAAATCTGCGCAATCGCGGCCAGATGAACTCGCTGCGGCCTTGCGGCGAGTTCCATGGCGCGCACGAAATTGCGCTGGAACACCGACAGCCTGGCGTCGAGCGGCGGCCCGATCAGCATGAGCTGGCATTGTCTGGTACGAGGTGAGGGCGAGGCTGAGGCGGTTGGTGATGAGGAAGTCCACGAAACCGCGTGAGGTTGAGATGCTCGTCTGCAGTTGATTTGGGCTTTTGGTCCGCCTCCTGCTGGGAGAGCGGCGAAGTGGCCGCCGGACCGGGTCCGATGCCGTCCTTCTCCTTCGATGTCTCCGCCTCGGTCAAGCGTCTCCCTGAATCTTTCGTGCGTGGGCTTCTCGATCGGCGTGAGCTACTGACCCGCGCGGCGCTTGTCGAGCGCGACGAGCCCATCGGCAAGCCCGGCGAGATCGGCGCCTGCCCGTACCGCCGTGCCGTTGAGGGCGTATACGGTGATGCTCCCCTGCTTCGACGCCACCAGCGACGTCTTCAGCTTGTCGGGGATCAACAGCAGCGCTTTGCAGCCGACAGGCAGGCAGGTCTGGAAAGCCATGCGGTAGATCTTTTTAGTGTCCGGCGAAAACTCGACGCCGCGTTGCAGCGCCACTCCGGTCGGGCTGTCCACGCGGAGCACGAGATCACCCCGGGGACCGTAGGTGACAACCACGCGGAACAGAAGTTTCTGCGACTCGCGCTCCAGGAGAGTGAGAACGAGCGAGCAGCGCTCCTCGTCGGGGCCCGCGCGCCCGCAAAGCAGCGTCCAGTTGCCGAAATTGCCGACGGCCTTGGTGGAATCCTGCGCACTATCCTTGGTCGCCGGTTGAGAACTGGGGGGAGGGGACTGGTCCGCGCCCGGCGTGTCGCCGGCGGGTTGAGCGGGCGCGCCGCCCAAAACGGCAACAGCGAGCATCGCGCCCGCCATAACGGCCGCAACCCCTCGTGTCCTCGGTCCGGCCATGGAGCCCCCCTCGCAGCCGTTGCTTCAAGCATAGCTGGCCGAGCGAGGGTGTCGAAGAGCTAAGATTCTGCTGGAAAGGCTGGCACCGGCCGACTAACGCCCGCGCCATTGGCGCTAGCAGCCTTGGTCGGTCTTTGTCACCTTCAAGCTTCTGCGCGGCCTGGCATAGAACGTTCGCTTCATCTCATTGGAGTCCGGGCTTAAGATCACCGATTCGACCACGCAGAATCTTCTGAAGTACTGCGCGACCAAGACCGACATGCATTACAACTCGCCGAGCAACGACTAGTTGGCCGGCATCTTCCAGGACATCGCACAAGGGTTAGGCGAGCAGCGCATCGCGCAATAGGTCAGGTGGCGGCGCCCTAGCTCGCGGCTCCAGCGTCGCACGCTCCGTCGTCGATTATTCCTGGCTCCGGCCTTCCGCCGAGGACTGGCTGATCGACTGCTTCATCCTGATCTTCTTCGAGATCGCGTCGAAGTAGTTTGGTTCGTCGCCGATGACGGGGTCTCGCAATTCGGTGCGCAGTGCAGCGTCTGCCGGTCGATCCCCCCTGTAGACGGTCACGTAGCCTGTGTTGGATTCCTGGACGACGAGGCGGCGGTTCAGGCTCGTCTTCCGTCGGCGTCGATGACGATGAGGTTCGTCTTGACGAACGACTTGCCGGTGACCACGAGAACCTTCCCGCTTTGCACCGAGACGTCGGCGATGGATGGGTTACCGACCATGATTTCCGCCGCGGATCGCTCGAGCCGCAACGGAGTGGCCTGATCGATCAGGCCCTCGACATCTCCTCCGGCGGCGAGCGCCGGCTGAGCCGAGCTTCCGGCGATGAGCGTAGCCATAACGACCCCGCGGCGTGACCGCCCGGCTTTGACCGGTGAACCATAGGCGCCGTCATCCTTTGACGCTGAACTACGTGCGGCGCTGTAGTCCCTCCATCAGACCCGCAAAAAGTGAAGGATTGGCAAACCGGGGACCCCGCTCCGGCCCATACACATTCCGCTAAGCATAGGGGCATCATGCGCACCCATTTAACCCGGACGTAAGGCGGCCCCTCCTAGCCTGAAGGCCTTACGGGGTTGGGAGCCTTTGAAAATGAAGGCCTTGGTGAGACGGTTCGCCGCCGACGAGACGGGCGCGACGGCGACGGAGTATGGGCTCGTCGCGGCTGGGATCAGCCTCGCCATCGCTTCTGTGGCGGCCCAGGTCGGAACGCAACTGGTCGGTGTGCTGGACAGGGTCGTGGCGGCGCTCAAGGGCACCTGAAGGGCGGCGGGGCACAGCTCGCGTCGATCGGTTAACGCGGCCTTCAGGGCTTCGCGGCGACACTCCTCGCGCAAACGAGGCAGTAAGCCAAGCAGAAATGGTCGTCGACCTCCTTCTCATCACGATCTTCCCGGCGGCCATGGCCTTGGCCGCCGCAACCGACCTTCTCACCATGACGGTGCCGAACCGGATCCCCGTCCTGCTTGTCGCGGGCTTTATCGTGCTCGCGCCGGCCATCGGCCTCGGTTGGACCGAGATCGGGCTGCATGTGGCGCTGGCGCTTGGCGCCCTTATCGTGACCTTTGCCTTGTTCTCCATCGGCTGGATCGGCGGCGGCGATGCCAAACTGTTTGCCGCGACCTGCCTGTGGCTCGGCCCCGAAGCCATGCTGGTTTATAGCCTCTACGCGGCGATCATCGGCGGGGTTCTGACCTTGGCGCTCCTGTCCTGGCGTGCCATGCCGCTGCCCGCGCCGCTGTTCTCACAGAATTGGCTCGCGCGGCTGCACAACCCGGAGGAAGGCGTGCCGTACGGCATCGCGCTTGCGGCGGCGGGATTGCTGGTCTATCCCTACACGCGCTTCATGGCCGCGCTCGGCTAGGCCTAGACCTCAGTTCGTCACCCCCCCGGGCTTGACCGCCTGCCGGCGGAACCATCGAGGCCGTTTCGGCGCCTCAATCCGCCTCCCGAGTCATACCGGCGTAAGCCGGTATCCAGGAGCACGGTCCCGGCTGCGTTCTGGATTCCGGCTTTCGCCGGAACGGCTGCCGAGCTGCCGGGCTTTTCCCTGCCGCCAGCCAATTTGGGACGCCCATTAACTTGGCGTTGAGATTTCGAAGTCAGAGTGAGGGCCAAGTAACTGAGGACGTGGGGCGTCCGGAAGAGAGAGCGAAAACTAAACATGAAAAGACCAAGACTGGTCGTCCTCGCCATTGCCATTACCGCCGCCTTGGGCGCCGCCTGGATCGCCAGGAAGATCGTCTCCGCGCCCCGCGAGGTGCAGCAGGTCGAGAAAACCGTCGGCGCCACCGACGCGCTTGTCGCCTCCTCCAACATGAATCTGAGCGACACGGTGCCCACCGAAGATTTCAAATGGCAGGAATGGCCCGTCCAAGGCGTCACGCCCGGCCTCATTACGAGGGATGCCGATCCCGATGCGCCGACTGAGCTGGCCGGCGCGGTGGCTCGCGCGCCGTTAATCGCCGGCGAGCCGATCAAAGAGCAGAAGCTGATCAAGATTTCGGAAGGCGGCGTCATGGCCGCCATCCTGCCCGCGGACACGCGGGCGAGTTTCATCCAGATCCGCGAAGAGACTTCCGTCGGCGGCTTCATCCTGCCCAACGACCGCGTCAACGTCATCCTGTCCCACAAGATGCGCATCGGCAGCGTGGCACGGATCGCCTCGTGATCAAGGCTCCCAAGGGCAGCGCCAACGAAGCTGCCGCTCGCCGGGCTTATGACGACGACTTGCGACCACGCCATGCGCCGCGTCCGCATCTCGCCCTGGAATTTTACGCTTGAGGGTATTACGCGAGCGGCAACCGAACCTCGCGCGCGATCCTCAAAACATGCCGTGGCCCAATATGGGCTGCGCCACGCAGAGGAGCCTGGCCGCCGTGGTGGCTGACCCGCAGGGCCTGCTCGGTCCCCGCGGCGGGATGCCAAGGGCCAAGCGAGCGGCGCGACGTGGTGTGGGGCAAATACATCAAGGGTGAGTCAACCGGGTCCGACTGGACACCCGCCGGACAACCCCTTCTGGAGCAAGCCACGGCAAGCGACATCGCACCCGCCGGAGGAAACTAGTGATCGGCGACTACGCATATTCCAGGAAGGCAGAGCTCGAATTCGATCCAGCGCCTGATACGGCGCAGGACGGTCCGATCGAAACCGCGCGCGCGCGTCCGATCCCGCGCGTCAACATCCAGGCCTTCTGCGAGGACCAGGAGACGGCAACCGTGATCCAGAGGGCCTCGGAGGACCGGCGCCTGTCCAAGGCACATGTCACCGTGCAGATGGGCGGCGTCGATGCCTCGATCGCTTTCTACCGGAACGCGTCCACGCCCAATCTGATCATCATCGAGTCTTTGCTCGGACGGACGGAGATGCTCGTCGAATTGGAGCGTTTGGCTGAGGTCTGCGACCCCGGCACCAAGGTGGTCGCCATCGGCCATGTCAACGACGTGTTGCTCTATCGCGAGCTTCTGCGGCGAGGCGTTAGCGAATACATCGTCGCGCCCCCGAAGGTCGCGCAAGTCATCGAGAGCATCTCCAACATCTATACCGACCCCGAGACCGGTCCTGTCGGCCAGGTCATCGCCTTTATCGGGGCGAAGGGCGGCTCAGGCTCGAGCACCGTCTGCCACAACACGGCGTTCGCCATCGCCGGCGCCTTGAAGAACGACGTTGTCATCGCCGATCTCGATCTGCCGTTCGGCACGGCGGGCCTCGACTTCAACCAGGACCCGCTGCAAGGCATCGCCGATGCGCTCGCGTCGCCCGAGCGCCTCGACGAGCTCCTGCTCGACCGCCTCCTGTCTCGCTGCTCGGATCATTTGAGCCTGTTCGCGGCGCCGGGCGCACTCGACAAGCCCTACGACGTCGACGCCTCGGCCTGCGAGACCGTGCTGGACGTGGTCAGGGAGAATTTCCCCTGGATCGCCGTCGATGTCCCGCATCTATGGACAGCGTGGGCCAAGGAGGTGGTTCTCCAGGCCGACCACGTCGTCATCACCGCGGCGCCCGATCTCGCTAATTTGCGCAACACCAAGAATCTCATTGACCAGCTCAAGACCTCGCGTCCCAACGACCGAGCCCCCGTCCTCGTGCTCAACCATGTCGGCGTCCCGAAACGGCCGGAGATCTCGGTGAAGGATTTTGGATATGCCATCGAGCTCGAGCCCCGCATCGTGATTGATTTCGATGCCCAGCTCTTCGGCACCGCCGCCAATAACGGCCAGATGATCGAGGAAGTGTCGGACAAGTCGAAGGCCACCGAGGCGTTCCGCACTCTCGCCAACCTCCTGACCGACCGTTCCGAGAAGAAGAATAAGGGCCAACCGGTGCTCGCCCCGATCCTCAGCCGTCTCAGGCTGACCAAGTCGCGCGGCTAACGGACCATGTTCAGAAAGCGGAGCACGCCATCGGCCCAGCCTCTATCGGGCCCAGAACGGCCCCCGGCGCCAAAGCCTCAGCATGCCGATGCGGCAGCCGCGGCCACACCCAACGTCTTGAGGCGAAGGAGGCGTTAAGCGCGCCCGAGCTCGCGGATTTCCGCCTTTGCGCCGACGGTCCATTCGGCCATCGCCGCCAGTGCGAAGATCCTCTCGGCGTAGTCGGTGTCCGAGCCGTCGTCCCCGAACGAGGCCAGGTCGACGCCGTAGGTCCGGAACCGCGTGGCGACGGGCGCGAACATCGCGTCGGCGTTGCTGAAGGCCCCGAACAGGAACGGTCCGCCGTCGCCGTAGCTCCGCCGCGCCGTCATCCCCGAATGCATCTCGCATGAAGCGCACCGCGCCGCCGCCCGCGTCTGGCTGTCTTGCGGCCAGAGCTGATGCTCGGGATGGCGCTCTGCGACATATTCGAGAATGGCGAGGCTGTCCCAGACGGCGCCGGTTTCCGTCTTCAACACCGGCACCTTGCCCGAGGGCGAGTGCCGCAAGATTTCGGCCTTGCTCTCGGGTTGCCTCAAACTGACGCATTGCTCGGCGAAGGGGATGCCGCAATGCCGGAGCGCGAGCCAGGGCCTCAGACTCCAGGACGAGTAGTTCTTGTCGCCGATGACGAGTGTGTAACCTGTCGCAGCCATGCCGATGCCTTCCGCCATTGTCATCCCAAGGCTCCCCTGCCATTAATGCGCGACTCCATCAAGACGCTGCGAAATCCCCATGCCAACCAAAGCGATGACGCTCGACGCCACGCGCCGCCATCTCGAAGAGCTGCTGCTCGAAGCGGGCGCCGACGCCACTCCCATCCGCCTCGTGACCTCCGAGGATGAGCTTGCCACGCTTAGCGACGTCGAGCGGCGCTGGGCCGAGGCGCAGGCCTGGTGCGCGAAGCAGGCGTCGGTCCTACTCGTGCCCGCCGCCAATGGCGCCATTGCGGCAGTTCTGCTCGGAACGGGCGGCGGAGATTGGCCCATAGAGGCCCCGCTCTTGACCGGCGCGCTCCCGGCAGCGCTACCCCAAGGCGATTATCGTTTCGATTCCTCTCTACCCGATCCGGAGCTGGCCGCTCTCGGCTTCCTCGCCGGGAGCTACGGTTTTAGCCGCTACAAGTCCGCCGACAAGTCCAAGCTCAAGCGGCTCGTCGTGCCCGACGGCGTGAACCGGGCCGAATTGCTCTCTCTCGCCGAGTCGCTCTATTTCGGTCGCGATCTCATCAATACGCCGGCCAACGATCTCGGTCCGGCAGAGCTGGAGGCCGCGGCGCGCGAGCTTGCCAACACCTTCGGCGCCGCCATCAAGGTGACCGAGGGGTCGAGTCTGCTCTCCGACAATTTTCCCATGATCCACGCCGTGGGCCGGGCGAGCGACCGGGCGCCGCGACTGATCGACCTGCGTTGGGGATCGGCACATGCGCCCAAGGTGACGCTGGTTGGCAAGGGCATCTGCTTCGACACCGGCGGCCTCGACATCAAGCCGAGCAGCGCCATGGGGCTGATGAAGAAGGACATGGGCGGCGCCGCCTCGGCGCTCGCCTTCGCCGTTCTCGCCATGCGGGCGAAGCTGCCACTCAGGCTCCGCGTGCTGATCCCCGCCGCTGAGAACAGCATCGCCGGCAATGCGTTCAGGCCCGGTGACGTTCTGCCAAGCCGGAACGGCATGACGGTCGAGATCGGCAATACCGACGCGGAAGGCCGCCTCGTGCTGGCCGACGCCATCAGCTTCGGCGACGAAGAAGCGCCGGACTATCTGATCACGCTCGCCACCTTGACCGGCGCCGCGCGCGTGGCGCTCGGTCCGGAGTTGCCCCCGCTCTACACGGACGATGACCGGTTCGCTGAGAGCCTCCTGGCGTGCGGCCGCGCTGTAGGCGACCCCATGTGGCGCATGCCGTTCTGGAAGCCTTACGACAAGCTGCTCAAGAGCTCCATCGCGGACATGAGCCACGTCTCCGAGGGTTCCTATGCCGGCTCCGTGACCGCCGCGTTGTTCCTCAAGCGCTTCGTCCGCAAGGCCAAGCGATTCGCCCATCTCGACATCTTTGCCTGGGTGCCACGGGGCCAGCCGGGACGCCCGCAAGGCGGCGAGCCGCAGGCGGCACGCGCGCTCTACCAGTTCTTCCGCCAAGAGCTGAGGTCGTGAGCAAGAAGCCGGATCCGCGTCGCAACGCCTATCGCGCGGATCTTGCGACGGAGGCTCTGCGCGGCACCGTGGAGGCCGTCCGTTACGTCGAGGGAGAACTGCGCCAGGTGACTGCCCCCTCTCTGCCCGTTAGGCGCGAGCCGCGTTTCGACGCGATGCTCGACACCGAGGCTCTGCTTGGCGAGACCGTCACCGTCTATGACGAACAGGAGGGTTGGGCCTGGGTCCAGCTCGCGCGCGATGGTTATGTCGGCTATCTGCCGAGCGAGGGGCTGTCACTGCGGATCGTGGTGCCGACTCACCGTATCTCGGCCCTGCGGACCTATCTGTTCCCGGAGCCCGACTCGAAATCGCCGCCGCTTGCTCTCCTCAGCCTCAACGCGGCGGTGGCCGTCGCCCAGGAAGAGGGCAGGTTCTTTCGGCTCGGAGACGGTGGCTATGTCTACGCCCAACATGCGTCGCGGATAGGGGAGGTGGCTCGCGATCCCGTGGCCGTGGCGGAGACCTTTGCCGGCACGCCCTACCTGTGGGGCGGACGCACGAGTATCGGCCTCGACTGCTCAGGTCTCGTTCAGCTCGCGGCCGAGGCCGCCGGCATTGCCGCCCCACGTGACGCCGACATGCAGGCAGCCGAGCTCGGCCGCCCCGTCCCCCTTCGCGAAAGGGGTAAGCTCCGGCGTGGCGACCTTGTATTTTGGGAGGGCCATGTCGGCATCGTGACCAGCCCGACGCGCTTCCTTCACGCCAATGCCTACCACATGGCCGTCGTGGCCGAGCCCTTTGCCGAGGCGAGAGCGCGGATGAGGAAGGCCGGCTTTGAGGTGACATGCGTGCGGCGGCTGCCACGCAAGCGGAAAACGCGCCGCTGAAGGCGGGGTTAAAATCGG
>JBOHJE010000183.1:0-41364 GCA_050728375.1 Methyloceanibacter sp. | reverse complement strand
CCGCCAGACGCTGGCCGGTGCCGCGCGCTTCTCGACGCCGGAGCTTGCCGAGCTCGAAGCGCGCATCACCTCCGCGGCCGACCGGGCGCTGGCGCTCGAGGTCGAGACCTTCCGCACTCTGACCGAGGAGGCGCTTGCTGAGCAGGCGACGCTCTCGGCAGCGAGCGCAGCGCTGGCCGAGCTGGACAGCTACGCGGGCCTTGCCGAGCTCGCGGTGGAGCAGAACTACGTGCGGCCGATGATCGATCGCAGCGTCGTTTTCACCGTCGCCGAAGGCCGGCATCCAATCGTCGAGCAGAACTTGCGCCGTACCGACCAAACGAGCTTTGTCGGCAACGATTGCAGCCTCGGCGACGAGACCGGTTCAGCCGACCCCCAGCGCATCCTTGTAGTGACGGGTCCGAACATGGGCGGCAAGTCGACCTTCCTTCGCCAGAACGCCCTCATCGTCGTACTGGCGCAGGCCGGCTCGTTTGTGCCGGCGCGCAGTGCGCATATCGGGGTGGTCGACCGTCTGTTCAGTCGCGTCGGGGCGGCCGACGATCTTGCCCGCGGCCGCTCGACCTTCATGGTCGAGATGGTCGAAACCGCCTCGATCCTGAACCAGGCGACGGAGCGATCTTTCGTCGTGCTCGATGAGATCGGCCGCGGCACGGCGACCTTCGATGGTCTCTCCATTGCCTGGGCGGCGCTTGAATATCTGCACGAGGTGAACCGGTCCCGCGTGGTGTTCGCCACCCACTATCACGAGCTGACGGCGCTCGCCGACAAGCTTGCGGCCGCGGCGAATGCCACGCTCGAGGTGAAGGAGTGGCGGGATTCGATCGTATTCCTGTACCGGGTGATCCAGGGCGCCGCCGACCGCTCCTATGGCATCCACGTGGCGAAGCTCGCCGGGCTGCCGGCTCCTGTCCTGGCCCGGGCCGGCGAGGTCTTGCATGCGCTGGAGAAGGCGGACGGGCGTCCAAAACCTTCCGCTCTAGCCGACGATTTGCCCCTGTTCAGCGCGGCCAAGGCGGCCGAGCCTAAGCAAGCCTCGCGGCTAGAGGAGGAAATTTGGGCGCTGAACCCGGACGCGATGACCCCGAAGCAGGCGCTCGAGGCGCTCTACCGCCTGAAAGCGCTGCTTGAAAGGGATGGTTAGAGTTTCAATGTGTTAGACTCGCCGCATCGCCATGGATCAACCCGCGCCGAAAGAAGCAGCGTATTTCGATGCCGCCCTCCTGCGCCGGGAGACGGCGGCGCTTGCGCTCGTCCACGCCGGACAGGAGTCCGCTCTTCGCGCGGCGCTGGTCCAGCGCCTGAAGCCGCTTGTCGCCGAGAGCCAGGCGGCGATCAGGCGCAAATTCGAGCAGGACGGCGACGGCCGGGAATGCGCCCAGGCGCTCTCGGACTTTCAAGACGCGCTCATCCGACTCACCTACGACTTCACCACCGACCACGTCTACCGCGTCCAGAATCCTTCAGCCGCGGAGCGCATGGCCGTGGTTGCCCAAGGTGGCTACGGTCGCGGCCTGCTCGCCCCGGGCTCCGACATCGATCTCCTATTCCTGCTTCCCTATAAGCAGACGGCCTGGGGCGAGAGCGTCGCCGAGTTCATGCTCTACATCCTGTGGGATCTTGGCTTCAAAGTCGGCCATGCGACCCGAACTATCGACCAATGCGTGCGCCTTAGCCTGTCCGACATGACCATCCGCACCGCGCTGCTCGATTCGAGGCTGATCCTCGGCGACGCCGCGCTGTTCGAGGATTTCAGACAACGCTTCCGCCGCGAGGTCCTGGAGGGCAATGCGCGGGCCTTCATCGAGGCGAAGCTCGCCGAGCAGAATCTCCGCCACCGCCGCGCCGGCGCCTCGCGCTATCTCGTCGAGCCGAACGTCAAGGAAGGTAAAGGTGGCTTGCGCGACCTGCACTCCCTGCACTGGCTCGCCAAGCATCTCTATCCGGACAAGGCCGAGGAGGAATTCGTCGAGGCCGGAGTCTTCACCCGCCACGAATATCGCAGCTTCCGCCGCTGCGAGGCTTTCCTGTGGACGGTCCGCTGTCAGCTTCATTACCTGACGGACCGTCCCGAGGAGCGCCTGAGCTTCGATCTCCAGCGCGGCATGGCCGACGAGCTCGGCTATCGCGGACATGCGGGCCTGAGCGCGGTCGAGCGCTTTATGAAGCACTATTTCCTCGTTGCCAAGGAGGTGGGTCAGCTCACCGGGATCGTCTGCTCGGCGCTCGAGATCAAGCAGCTCAAATCGGTGCCGACCCTCGACGCACTGCTCGCGCCCTTCGGCTGGCGCCGCCGCGCCAAGCTCCGGCGCACGTCCGATTTTCGCATCGAGAATGGCCGCGTCTACACCGTTGACAAGGACGCCTTCGCCAAGGACCCGGTGAATTTCATTCGCCTGTTCATCGTGGCCGACGAGCATCAGGCCTCATTCTCGCCCGAGGTGCTTCGCCAGATCAGGTCGAATTTCCGCCTCATCGACGACGCGCTGCGCAAGAATCCGACGGCCAATCGTCTGTTCATGCGGCTCCTCACCGACGCGCGAGAGCCGGAAGCCGTGTTGCGCAAGATGAACGAGGCGGGCGTGCTCGGCCGCTTCATTCCGGATTTCGGTCGCGTGGTGTCGATGATGCAGTTCAACATGTACCACCACTTCACGGTCGACGAGCACCTGATCCGCACCATCGGCTTCCTGTCCGCTATCGAGAGAGGACGCCTCTCGGCGGAGCACCCTGTATCGAGCGAGATCGTGCGCACCATCAACAACCGCCGGGCGCTCTATGTCGCCGCCCTGTTGCACGACATCGCCAAGGGCCGCAACGAGGACCATTCCATCGTGGGCACCCGCATCGCGCGCGAGCTCGGTCCGCGGCTCGGTCTGACGCCGGCCGAGACCGAGACGGCGGCATGGCTCGTCGAGAACCATCTGGCCATGAGCCTGTTCGCCCAGAGCCGCGACCTCAACGATCCCAAGACCATCCGCGACTTCGCTGCGCTGGTGCAGAGCCGCGAGCGGCTTAAACTTCTGTTGGTTCTGACGGTCGCCGACATTCGGGCCGTCGGTCCCGGCGTATGGACCGGATGGAAGGGACAGCTCCTGCGCACGCTCTATTTCGAGGTCGAGCCCCTTCTGGGCGGCGGCCACACGACGCTCACCCGAACAGAGCGGGTGTCGCGCGCGCAGGACGCGCTGCGCGAGCGGCTGGCCAGCTGGCCCAACCCGGACCTAGAGCGTTTCATCGACCGGCACTATCCTGCCTATTGGCTGAGAACCGATCTCGACGTCGTCGCCGAGCATGCCAAGCTCGTGCACGACGCGGAGGCGAAGGGCCGGCCCATCGTCACCCACATTTCGACGGATGCCTTCCGCGGCGTTACCGAGATCACGCTACTCGCGCCGAATCACTCACGCCTGCTCGCGATGGTGGCCGGCGCCTGCACTGGCGCGGGCGCCAATATCGTCGACGCTCAGATCTCGACCACGCGCGACGGCATGGCGCTGGATACCATCCATCTGGAGCGCGAGTTCGATCATGCCGAGGACGAGGAGCGCCGCGCCAAGAAGATCGCCATCACGATCGAGCGGTTGCTGAGAGGCGAGACCCGTCCCGCGGAGGTCTTGCAGGGCAAGCGGAAGCCGAAGGCCCGGCTCTCGGCCTTCACCGTCGAGCCGCAGGTGGTGATCGACAACACGCTCTCCGATGCGCTCACGGTAATCGAGATCAACGGTCTCGACCGCCCCGGCCTGCTCTATGATGTGACGCGCGAGATCTCCGACATGAATCTCGACATCACCTCGGCGCATATCGCCACGTTCGGCGAGAAGGCGGTCGACGTCTTCTATGTCACCGATCTCACGGGCAAGAAAATCACCAGCACGAGCCGCGAGGCGGCTATTCGCGAGCGGCTGATGAAGGCGCTGCAGACCCGTCACCACCCCGACCTTGTCCCGGCTTGAGCCTCCACCGGCCCGTCCCATGAAGCTTTATCGCGGCTTCGCCACAGTCGGCGCCATGACAGTCATCAGCCGCGTGCTCGGCTTCGTGCGCGACGTGCTGATCGCCGCGGTGCTCGGCACCTCGGCCGTCGCCGATGCCTTCTTCATGGCCTTCCGCGTGCCGAACATGTTCCGCCGCATCTTCGCCGAAGGATCCTTCGATGCGGCCTTCATCCCCCTATTCGCCAAGCGCTTTCATGCCGAGGGCAGCGACGCGGCCCGCAACTTCGCCGGCCAGGCACTGGCTTGCCTGACCGTGCTCCTGCTCGCCGTCACGATTCTCGCCGAAATCGCGATGCCGTGGCTCATGCTTCTGCTCGCGCCCGGCTTCGCGAGCGATCCCGCGAAGTTTGATCTTACGGTCCTCATCGCGCGCATCGCGCTGCCCTATCTCGTTTTTATGTCGCTGATGGCGCTCTACACCGGCGTACTGAACGCGCTTGGGCGCTTCGCGGTCGCCGCCTTCGCGCCGAGCCTACTCAATGTCGTCCTCATCGCGGTGCTCTTGGGTCTGATTGCAACCGGCACGGGCGAGAGGAGCGCGGCCGGCGTAGCGCTCGCCTGGGGCGTGCTCGTATCCGGCATCCTTCAGGTCGCCGTAGTGGTTTGGGCAGCGGCCCGGGCGGGGATGAGCATTCCGTTCAAACGCCCGACGCTCAACGGCGACATGCGGCGATTCATGGCGCTCGCGGCGCCGGGCGTCATCGCCGGCGGCATATCTCAGATCACCATCGTCGTCAGCAGCGTGGTGGCGAGCCTTCAGGACCGGGTCGTGTCCTGGCTCTATTATGCTGACCGCATCGTCCATCTGCCGCTCGGCGTGATCGGCGTCGCCATCGGTGTCGTGCTGCTGCCCGACCTCAGCCACAAGCTTCGCTCCGGCGACCATGGCGCCTTTGTTGCGAGCGAGAACCGCGCGCTCGAATTCGCCCTCATTCTGACGCTGCCGGCCGCCGTCGCCCTGTTCATCGCGGCCGGGCCGATAATCCGCGTGCTGTTCGAACGCGGCGCCTTCACCACGGTCGACGCCCGCGCCACGGCCGAGATGCTTGCAGCGCTTGCGCTCGGGTTGCCGGCCTATGTGCTGATCAAGGTGCTACATCCGAGCTTCTTCGCCCGCGAGGACACCAAGACGCCAATGCTCTTCGCCGGCATCGCCGTGCTCGCCAATGCCGTGCTGGCCTACGTGCTGTTCGTGTCGCTGGGCGCCGTCGGAATCGCCATCGCCGCCACGCTTGCCGGCTGGCTCGACGTCGCCCTACTGATCGGGGCACTCAAGCGCCGCGCGTCGTTCGCCCTGGACGACGGCTTCCGTCGCACCCTCATAGGCATCCTCAGCGCGAGCGCCGTCATGGGGGCGGTGGTATGGGGGCTCGCGCTGTTTCTCGATCCCTGGTTTGCGCCGGAGCAGGGGGTTCTCATCCAGGTCCTGGCCCTCGCCGGGCTCGTCGCGGCGGGCCTCGCGACCTACTGCGCCACGGCCTCGCTCGCCGGCGCCGTGAAGCTCAGTTGTTCGCTGAGGGCCTGCTAGCCGCTGATCCACCGGACGAAAACGGCGGTTTTCCCGCGCGCCACTCTCCTCTATGCTGCAGTGCAGCAAGGAGGGGAAATGCGATGCAAGGCAGGCCGCGCCGCAGCGTGCTGTATATGCCGGGGTCCAACGAGCGGGCGCTCGAGAAGGCGAAGACCATACCGGCCGACGCCCTGATCTTCGATCTCGAGGACGCCGTCGCGCCCGACGCCAAGACGCTCGCGCGCGAAAGGGTCTGTGCCGCAGTTAGCAACGGCGGCTATGGCGGCCGCGAGGTGGTGATCCGCGTCAATGCGCTCGAAACGCCGTGGGGGACCGACGACCTCGTGGCGGCCTGCGCCGCGGCTCCCGACGCGATCCTGGTGCCGAAGGTCGTCCATTCGGGCGACATCATCTCGGCCGCCAAGATCCTGCAAAGCGTGCAGGCTCCTGAGAAGGTTAGGCTATGGGCGATGATGGAGACGCCAATGGCCATCCTCAATGCGCGGACCATCGCCGCGACCGCCGTCTACAAGGAGAACCGGCTGTGTTGCCTCGTCATGGGCACCAACGACCTCATCAAGGAGTCGCGCGCCCGCGCCCTGCATGACCGCTTCGCCGTGGTGCCGTGGCTCGCCATGACCATTGTCGCCGCGCGCGCCTACGAGCTCGACATCCTCGACGGCGTCTACAACGACTTCCACGACGAGCAGGGACTGCGCGAGGAATGCGAGCGCGGCCGCATCCTCGGCATGGACGGCAAGACTTTGATCCATCCGAGCCAAGTTGTGCCGTGCAACGAGATCTTCTCGCCGACACAGGAGGAGGTGGATTGGTCGCGCAAGATCATCGCCGCCTTCGCCGAGCCCAAGAACAAGGGCACGGGCGTCATCGTGGTCGACGGTCACATGGTGGAGAGGCTGCATCTCGGCATGGCCGAGCGCACGGTGGCCATCGCCGAGCAGATCAGCGAGATGGAGGGCGCCTGTGTCTAGTGGCTGCAATGGGAGTGCGCCGTTCTTTACTCCCCCTCACCCGCCGCGATCTTGCGCGAGCGAAGCTCTTGCGCAAGTCGCATGGCGGGAAGGGTGAGGGGGTGCTTGCGCGTGCGCCTCGCCCAAGCGATAAGGCGCGGGCGAGAGGGCAAGAAATGCAAAAAGCGAGCGCCACCAAGGCCCGCGTATTCTCGGGCGTCCAGCCCACGGGCAACCTGCATCTCGGGAATTATCTCGGCGCGATTACGCGCTTCGTGGCGCTTCAGGCCGACAACGAATGCCTCTATTGCGTGGTCGACCTCCACGCCATCACCGTCTTTCAGGATCCGAAGGAACTCGCCCACAACACGCGCGAGGTGACGGCGGCCTTCATCGCCTCTGGCATCGATCCCAAGCGGCAGATCATCTTCAACCAGAGCCAGGTCTCGGGCCACGCGGAGCTCGCCTGGATTTTCAATTGCGTGGCGCGGCTCGGCTGGCTGAACCGCATGACCCAGTTCAAGGAGAAGGCGGGTAAGGACCGCGAGAATGCGTCGGCCGGCCTCTACGTCTATCCGAACCTGATGGCCGCCGACATTCTGCTCTACCATGCCACCCACGTCCCGGTCGGCGAGGACCAGAAGCAGCATCTGGAGCTTGCCCGCGACATCGCCCAGAAGTTCAACAACGATTTTGCCGAGAGCATCGCAGAGCCGAACTATCCCGGCGGCTTCTTCCCGCTGCCGGAACCGATCATCGCCGGGCCGGCCACGCGCGTCATGAGCCTGCGCGACGGCACCAGAAAGATGTCGAAGTCGGAACCCTCCGACATGACGCGCATCAACCTGACCGACGATGCCGAGCTGATCGCCAAGAAGATCAAGAAGGCCAAGACCGATCCCGAGCCGCTGCCCACTGAGGCGAAGGGCTTGGACACCCGCCCCGAGGCGGCGAACCTTGTCGGCATCTACGCGGCGCTCGCCGACACCGGCACTGACCAGGTCTTACGCGAGTTCGGCAATTCGCCTTTCTCGAAGTTCAAGGAGATCCTCGCTGAGCTTGCAGCCTCGCGGCTCACCCCGATCGGCACGGAGATGCGGCGCCTCATGGCCGACCCTGTCGAGATCGACCGCATCCTGGCCGAAGGCTCCGCCAGGGCTCACGCGATCGCCGACCCGATCCTCGCCAAGACCAAGGATATCGTCGGCTTCATCCGGAGCTGACGATAGAGGTCGTCATGCCCGGACTTGATCCGGGCATCCATGCCGTTTGCGCGCAGCGGGTGGAGACGCCAATGGAATGGATTGCCCCTCAAGCCCGGCGATGACGAGGCAAAGCGCTAGGCCGTGACCCGGGTGCCGATGGGGCAGGACACGCCGGTGCCGCCGAGACCGCAATAGCCGGCCGGGTTCTTGGCGAGATATTGCTGATGATAGGCCTCGGCAAAATAGAAGGCAGGCGCAGGCAGAATCTCCGTGGTGATCGGACCTAGCCCGCGCGCCCGAAGCGCCTGCTCATACGTCTCCTTGGAGGCTTCGGCCGCGCGCTTCTGCTCGTCCGAATAATAGTAGATGCCGGACCGGTATTGCGTGCCGATGTCGTTCCCCTGGCGCATGCCTTGCGTGGGATCGTGACTCTCCCAGAAGGTCTTAAGCAGCTCGTGGTAGCTGACGCGCGCGGGATCGAACACGACGAGCACCGCCTCGGTGTGGCCCGTGCGTCCCGAGCACACTTCCTCATAGGTCGGGTTCGGCGTGGGGCCACCCGCGTAGCCGACGGCAGTGACACAGACGCCGGGAAGCTCCCAGAACTTGCGCTCGGCACCCCAGAAGCAGCCAAGCCCGAACAGCGCCATCTGCGCGCCCGCAGAATAGGGACCCTTAAAGCGGGCGCCGTTCACGAAGTGAGTCTCTGCGGTCGCAATGGCCTGCGCGCGGCCGGGGAGAGCCTCGCCGGGCGAGGGCATGGACAAGAACTTGCGCTTCAAACTGAACATGGAAGCCTCCGTTCGGGTAACCCCCGCGGGTTGAGACATTCCGCCTAATTGATGAACACCTCGACCGGCTTGCGCTTTTGTCCGAGCCAGTAGAGGAACACGCCGAGAATGCCGAACACCACCCAGGTCGGTGCTTGCAGGATCGTGACGATCACTGGGTCCCACAGGAACGGGCTGGCTGTGGTCTCGATCCAAGCCTTCGTCGCTGTCAGCGTGTCGGGCGCGAGCTGGCTCCATTGAACGCCCATGGGTGTGACGACCCAAGCGCCACCGCCCGCCAAACTTTTGGTGGCGTCGACGACGGCGGCGACCATGGCGAGCAAAAGCAGCCAGACACCGAGAATGCGAACGATTAGGAGCATGGGCGATAGTGGCAGATCGCGCGTTTCAGCTTACATAAGCCATCGACGCCGTGCGTTCAAATCGTGGTTTGCTCACATTTGAGCGAGCTAGGGGGGCTCGCTTGACCGGCAAGTCGCTTCCCTATAGTGCGGCTCTCGCCGGAGAGGTGGCCGAGTGGTCGAAGGCGCACGCCTGGAACGCGTGTAGGCGGGCAACCGTCTCGAGGGTTCGAATCCCTCCCTCTCCGCCATCCCCCATCCGCCTTTGCTTACGCCACGCCGTGCTTACGCCACGCCGTGATTGTGGCAGCGGCCATCGCCGCGGCCACGAATCTGAGCGCGGGCGGAAACCATTGCGCCGCTCTGTCGTTCTCTGAGGCGAGGGATCCCGATTCAATGAGTTCATCAGTGGCGCCGAAGGCGCCACTGGCGAAAGGAGGTGTGCAGAATGAGGAAAGTGATTTTGGCAGCTGCGACGGCCGCCGTGCTGGCCGGTTTGACGGCGGGCGGTTGCGGAACTGAATCCGACTCCGCGAAGGAAGAGGACCTGGAAGATGAGCTGATTCAGGAGGAAGACCCCACGCCGCAGGACTCGAGCAAGGACTCGAGCAAGGAGAAGCCCGCCGAGTGAATTACGACGCATCGAGGATCGCCGGTTTGACCCTTAGGGAGCATGGAAAGTCCGCGTTAAACCACGGAATGAAATCGCCGATCCGCCTTCGCTTACGCGTCGGCGTGGGCTAGAGAGGCGGGTGCCTCTACTACGTGGAGAAGCAGGTGATCACTCTCTACGCTTTTGGCCCCGCCTTCGGCCTTCCCGACCCGAGCCCCTTCGTGACCAAGGCGGAGGGCCTGCTTAAGATGGCGGGGCTCCCTTACACGGTCGACACGAAGGGCTTCGGCAGGGCACCCAAGGGCAAATTGCCCTATATCGACGATGACGGCGAAATCGTCGCGGACTCGACCTTCATCCGCTGGCATCTGGAGAGGAAGTACAAGATCGATTTCGACGGCGGCCTTGACGCCGAGCATCGCGCCATCGCCTGGGCCTTCGAGAGGATGCTCGAGGACCATCTCTATTGGGCCATGGTCCATGAGCGCTGGGTTGACGACGCCAATTTCGCAAAGGGCCCCGCGACCTTCTTTCGCAAACTGCCTGCGCCGGTCAGGCCCTTTCTGGTTCCCTTGATTCGCAGGCAGGTCCGCCGGGCGCTGCACGGACACGGCATGGGGCGCCACTTGCCCGAGGAAATCGTCGCGCTCGGAACGCGGTCGATCGACGCGACGGCTCGCTTCCTCGGTACCAAGCAATACTTAATGGGCGCCGAGCCGACCGGTGTCGACGCCACGGCGTTCGCCTTCATTTCCGGTGCGCTGTGCCCGTTGTTTGACACGCCCCTCCGCGCGGCGGCAGAGGCTCACGGCAATCTCAAGCAATATGTCGAGCGGGCGGGGGCGCGCTTCTACCCAGAGCGAGACAAGGCTGCTGGACGCGGGGCGTGAGCCGGCAAGCCATGCGGCTGCCGGTCAGCCGCGGGCCGTCAGGCTGCCAGGTCGACCACGAGGTTGGTCGGCTCCGGCTCGTGCGGAGCAAGGCTGGTGCGGCTCGAATCGCTCCAGCTTGCGAGTTTCACCACCAGGCCCCGTTGCGTTTGCGAGTCGGTGGCTTGTGCCGGCTCGATAATGTGCAGGCCGTTGCCGTCGAGAAAAAAGGTATGCTCGCCGAACAGCTGATTTAGCTGTGCGACCGCCGGATGGTTGTCGGGCAGGGGTTCGGCCTCGAACTGGCTGAGGGTCTGCTCGACCGCTTGTGATGACAGTTTCATGAGAACTCCTTTCGCGCAGGCCGCATGCAGGCGCGGGATGCGACAAATTCGCCGGAACCGGTCCCGTGTGCTTACCCGTTCATGACCTAATCCCGGCAGCAACAATGGACCACGAGCCGGGGTGTCCATACGAGAGAACCAAACTCGTAGGGAAAGGTTTCGGGTGTGCGCCCGTTTTGCTCTTGATTTTATTGCTTTTGTCAGCCGGCGTCGTGGACGGGGGCAGTCGGGCCCCAGATATTTGCCGTCGATGATGACGCCCATATTCCTGATGGCGCCGAGCGGCGGGTCGAATGTGTCTTCAGGGTGGCGTGATAGCGCTCTTTGAAATCGCCGCTGAATGTCGTGCTGATCGTCTGTTTGCCCTGGTCGGTGGTGCAGACGACGTCGATGCCCTCGTTCAATGGCGTGAGCTTGGTTCGCTACATTTCCCGTCTTGCGGCGACACGATGTCGTCGTCGTCGCCGACGCAGACCTTGATCTTGGTCATGCCGGACACGGGCGCCACGGGTGATCTCCCAAAACCCCGGCTTCCGCTTCGGCACGCCGTCGGTCGCGGCGAATGAAGCTGCCGCGCCGAGCGTCGCCGCGCAAAGCCTGGAAACAACCAGAATGAGCCTCATGACTGATCTCCACGCACACGACTGAACTTCGGTGCTGTGGCAGAGTTCGGCTGCCAGGCCAACAGAGACCGAGGGCGATTTCTGCGAAAAGCGTGGTGGCGCTTCTTCCCGGTCGGGGTTGGGCAATCTTCACGCGGCCTTTGGCCGCCATCCGAAATGAAGCCTTGCCCTTTAGGCGCGCTTTCGGCCAAGTCTGGCACCCCAGTCCGAGCAAGCCCGACGAAATCCTTGCCCATGACGACCAAAGCAAGAAGCCAGACGGCCGCCAAGGCCGCTCAAGGGACGGCGGTCGCCGTGCTCGCGGCCGTCAGCGTCTGCCACATGGTTAACGACGTCATCCAGTCGCTGATCATGGCGCTCTATCCGATGCTGAAGACCAATCTCAACCTGGATTTCGGCCAGATCGGCATCATCACCTTCACCTTTCAGGCCACGGCATCGGTGCTCCAGCCGGCGGTTGGCTACATCACCGACCGATATCCCACACCCTATTCCCTGGTGCTGGGCATGGCGTCGTCGCTGCTCGGCCTTCTGTTGATCGCGTTCGCCTCGAGCTACCCGCTGGTTCTCGCAGCCGCCGCCCTAATCGGCATGGGCTCCTCGGTGTTTCATCCGGAATCATCGCGCGTGGCGCGGCTCGCCTCGGGCGGCCGTCACGGCATGGCCCAGTCCGTGTTCCAAGTGGGTGGAAATTTCGGGACCGCGCTCGGGCCGCTGCTTGCGGCCTTCATCGTGCTGCCTTACGGCCAGCACAGCATTGCCTGGTTCTCGATTCTCGCGCTGTTCGGCATCGTGCTGCTTGCCGGCGTCGGGGCGTGGTATGGCAAGACGCTTAAGCTGAAGGGCGAGACCAACGGCAAGGAACTGGAAACGATCGCCGAGCTGTCGAAGGCCAAGGTCGCAAAATCGATCGCGATCCTGATGGCGCTCACCTTCTCCAAGCACTTCTACCTTGTCTCGATCACGAGCTTCTACATCTTCTATCTGATACAGACCTTCGAACTGTCGGTGCAGGCCGCGCAGCTTTATCTGTTCCTGTTTTTGGGCGCGGTGGCCGCCGGCACCGTAATCGGCGGGCCGATCGGCGACCGCATCGGCACCCGGCGCGTGATCTGGTGGTCGATCCTGGGCGTGTTGCCCTTCACCCTGGCGCTACCCTATGTGGGGCTGTTCTGGACCGCGGTCCTCAGCGTCATCATCGGGCTGATCCTGGCCTCGGCTCACCCCGCGATCATCGTCTACGCGCAGCACTTGATCCCAGGCCGCGTCGGCATGGTGGCAGGGCTGTTTTTCGGCCTCGCCTTCGGCATCGCGGGCATTGGCGCCGCTCTGCTCGGCATGCTCGCGGACGCGACCAGCCTAACCTTCGTCTACCACGTTTGCGCCTTTCTGCCGGCGATCGGACTGCTGGCGGCGTTCCTGCCCGAAACGGCAAAGCGAAAAACGTGCCGGGCGCCAAAAACATCGTGAGCTTCGCTCAAGCTCCCTCCATTTTGCCAGATTCAAGCCTCCGGATTTACCGATTTCGGGCGAACTGTTCAGTCAGAGTCTTTGCTTCGTCTTCCCGCGTTACCGGAGAGGCGAACACAGAGGCGACAAGTGCAGGCAGGTCGAGGTAGCTATGCTCGCGAGGTCTACAAAAGCGGTAATTGCGAGACTCCGCAGGAGCTTAGGGCTAGTATGGGTTTAGGGCGCCGAGGCCGATGCGGGGCGCTCTTTCGTTCAGTTCTGCGTAACTTGCCGAGCAGTGTTCGGCGGGCGTTTTTGCGCTTGCGGGAACCCCTCGGTCGGCCGTGTCGTTTTGGTTGAGGTCTAGTCAATAGGGGGCGATAGATGCGTGATATTCGCGGGGACCTACAGGATCGTGCCGGCCTGCTTGAGGAGCAGATCAACGCGACGCAGACGCAATTCGAAAAACTTGTCGAGCAGCTCAAGCGAGAGCACGAAGCCCGTGTCGAGGAGCTGAAGGGTGAGCTTGAGGCCGTCACTAGGCTTATGGAGCTCGAGCACCGGCGGCTCGCCACCGCCGCGGCAGCGGAGCCCGATCATCGCCGTCGGCCGAGTGCTCCGGCAGTGGCTCCGGAAGCCGATCGCCGCCGTTCTCACAATCTGGCGCCTCAGGCCGAGTCTGAGCACCATCGCCGCCCTGCACCGCCTGAGGTCGATGATCGCCGTCATGTGGCCATGGCCGCGGCACCCGAGCCAGAGCATCTTCGACGTCCAGCCATGACCGAACCCGAAGCTGAGTATCATCGCCGCCCAGCCATGGCGGCGCCCGAGCCCGAGCATCATCGGCGTCCAGCCATGATCCCTCAGCCACCGGCGCAGCCTCAACAGCCTCTCGCGGACTTCCTTCTGCGCAAACTGAGCGAGGTCGGCTCTCTGTCGCGAGACGATCTGCTGCACTTCTCGATCCAGGAAGGCTACTTCGCCGACGGCGAGATAGCCGAGCGCGGCGTCAACGCGACGCTGATGAATGTCGTGAAGGCAGGGTTCATTCGGCAGCTGCCGAACGGGACCTTCGCACCGGCGACGATCATGGACACGATCAGGCTGAGGCGCGCGATTTAGGCGGCGTGCGGCCGGTCTGAGGCGCGTCCGCGTAACAACACGGCCACGTCCTGGCGAACCCTCTCCTCCGCATAGCGCGCAAGCGCTTTGCGGTCGGGGAAGTTGTCGAGCGGCACGGGCGGCCCGATGCGGATATTCGCGTCGATCGGCCCGAGCCCGAGAAGCCGCCAGGCATGGCTCGCCAGATCCATGTCTCCATACCAGGCGACCTGCGGGCGCCCCCGCCGACCGAGCGGCAATCCGTGGATCCTGGTGTAGGTCAGGGCGAGCGTTTGGGCCGACACAGCCTCTCCCATCGCCTGCCCTCCGGCCGGCTTCGCGGCGGCGAACAGCGCGGTCCTGAACGGCACCACGCCGTTCCCGGCGCTCGAGGTCCCTTCGGCAAACAGAACGATGTGATCTCCTGCCCTCAACCTGCTCAGGATTTCGTTGGCCTTGTTGCCGACCTCGTTTCGCCGGTTGCGGTCGACGAACACCGAACGCTGAAGCTTCGCGAGCCAGCTCACGAACGGCCAGGTCGAGACTTCCTGCTTCGCCACGAACGACACCGGCGCCACCGCCGAGAGCACGGTGATGTCGAGCCACGAGACATGATTGGAGATGATGAGCACGCCTTGCGCCGCTGCGATCTCACCCTCGATATTGAGGCGGACGCCGACAATCTTGCACACTTGGCGGTGATACCAGTTGGGGAAGGTGCGGGCGTAGCGCGAGCCCGTCCGCAGGAACAGGAGCTGGAGCGGCATCAGCGGCAGGGTGAAGGCAAAGAAGGTCGCCAGCACCAGGAACGCCCGCACGCTTCTCATGGCTGAGCCGTCAATCGCGATCAGTTGAGGCGCTACTCGAACTTGCGGTCAATGGCAGGTTCGGTGACCATAATAGGTGGTGCAGATGCCGTCGAGGGCCGGGTTGCCTTTCGATGGCCGCAGATACTCGGTGCGGCAATCCGTCCTGATCTCGCCAAATTCCCACTCGGACGTCGTACAGACCTCGCGCATGGCCGCGCGCTGAAACGTTGCTTCGGGCTCCGGCGCGGATACCGGCGCCGGTTCTGCCACGGGTGCAGGTGCCGTTGGCTCGTGGACCGGTGCTGGTTCTGCCACCGGCGTGTGTGCTGGTTCTGCGAGGGGCGCGTGTACCGGCTCGTCGACCAGCGCGGGCCGGGGATGAGCGGGTTGCATTGTTGCTTCGCGCGGCTGGCCGGGCGTGGGATCGATCGCATGCTCTGCAATCATAGGTCCTGCGATCGCAAGAAAAACCGCCGCGAAAAGTGCTCGCTTCGCCATGACTCCACCCCCTTGTTGTTCGTCTTTAACGCCCTAACGTTGTCCCGACGGCTTGGCGGAGTCAAAACGGCCTGACGGAGGGACCGTTATTTCCCCTTTTTCAGCGGCGCGCCGAACAGTTCGAGCCTATGGCCGATGAGCCGAAAACCGAGCTCCTGGGCAACCCGCTCCTGAAGCTGCTCGATCTGTTCGTTGCGAAACTCGATGACCTCGCCGGTCTTAATGTTGATGAGATGGTCGTGATGGTCGTGCGGCGCCGGCTCATAGCGAGCGCGGCCATCGCCGAAATCGTGACGCTGAACGATGCCGGCGGATTCCAGCAGCCTCACGGTGCGGTAGACGGTCGAGAGCGAGATGCGCGGATCGCGCGCGCTGGCGCGGCGATAGACCTCCTCGACATCGGGATGATCGTGGGCCTCCGACAGCACGCGTGCGATGACGCGCCTCTGCGCCGTCATGCGCATGCCGGCGTCGACACACACACGCTCTAGCCTGCTCTCACGTGTCGCTGGCTTGGGCATGGATGGTTGCCGCCTGCTCGGCTTCGCTTCGCCTGCCTCCTCGACGACTCGCCCATCATCGGAGGCTCACTGGGAAAGGGCAAGGCTGAAGATCGCGGCGTCCGCGCCGTCGTCGTAATAGCTGGGGCGCTTTCCGACCCTGACCGCCCCGAGCGAGGCATAGAGCGCCACTGCGGCCTGGTTGCCCTCATCGACCTCGAGAAATAGCTGCCGTGCCCCGGCCGATCCCAGCAGGTCAATGGCATTCACCAGCAATGCGCGGCCTAGACCGGCGCGGCGGCAGACCGGCGCGACCGCGAGCGTGAGCAGCTCGGACTCGTCTGCGGCGCGCCTGGCGATCAGCATGCCTCCAGGCGTTGAGTTTGCGCCGTCGAGCAACGTGCCGAGCAGGTAGGCCGTGTCGGGAGCCGAAAGGAACCGGGTCATAGCGGTAATGTCCCAACCGCGCGTGAAACAGCTCGCGTGAATGGCTTGCATGATTGCGGCGTCGCCCGGCACAGCGCGGGCGATGGCGATCTCGCGCGGCATCAGCGTCTCGCGGCCGGCTGCGGCTGCGGCTTTGCGTCTGGCGGACGCAGATAGAGAGGCCGCAGGGCGTTTACGGTTTCGCCGGCCTTCAGCGCCATCTCCGCGAGCGCCGCGGCGCTCGGCTGCAACGAGGGCAACGCCGCTTCGACCGCGCGGCCGTTCCGGGCGGCGGCTTCGGCCAGCATCGCCCCCCCGCTGCCCACCGCGATGCGAACCTCTTCAGGCATCATGACGGCGGCTTGTTCGGGCGTGACCAGAAGCGGTCCGTCGAGCCTTCGCGCACCCTCGCCGTAAAACCCGAAATAGAGCATGCCGCGTCGCGCATCGACCGCAACGGCGAACGGCGCCCTCGGCACTCCGAGCGCCGCTACGGCCCACGCCATGACGCTCAGGCTGTCGGCGCCGTAGAGCTTGACCGGCGTCACCAGCGCCAGTCCGCGCCCCGCGGCGATGGCGATGCGCACGCCGGTGAAGCTACCCGGCCCGACTGTGGCGGCGATCACATCGAGCGAGCGGTACGCGGTCGCCGCCTGTTCCATGACCGCGGCGACCATCGGCATCAGCGCCTCGGCATGGCCGCGTGCCATGTTCTCATGTCGCACATGGATGCGGCGCGACTCGCCGTCGGCACTGAGCAATGCCGCCGAGCAAGCGCCCATGCTCGTATCGAGCGCGAGGATTTTCATCGGCACTCTCTAAACGATGCGGGCGATCTCGTCGAAGCTGAAGCGCGGCGAGCGTGGCATGAGCACGGAACTGTCGCCATGGCCGAGATTGCAGAGGAAGTTCGATTTTATGCGTGAGCCGCCGAAGAAAGCGCGATCGACGCCCTCATTGTCGAATCCCGACATCGGCCCGCAATCCAGCCCGAGCGCGCGCGCCGCCAAGATGAGATAGCCGCCTTGCAGCGTGCCGTTGCGGAAGGCGTTGTCAAAGATCTTCCGCTCCTTGCCCTCAAACCAGCTCTTGGCGTTTGTATGCGGGAAGAGCTTCGGCAGGTGCTCGTAGAAATCGAGATCGAAGCCGATGATGACGCACACCGGCGCGGCCATGGTCTTCGCGACATTGCCTTCGGAGAGGTGCGGTTTGAGCCTTTCCTTCGCCGCGCGCGATTTGACGAACAGGAAGCGGGCCGGCTCGCAATTGGCGGAGGTCGGCCCCAGGCTCACGAGTTGGACGAGCTCATGCAACGTCTCGTCCGTGACGTCCTGGTCGAGCCACGCATTCTGGGTCCTTGCGTCCCGGAAAAGCTGATCGAGACAGGAGTCTGGAAGCCGTCCCGTCAAGTCGGACGGACTTCCTGCACCTCAGGGATGAAGTGCCGGAGGAGGTTCTCGATGCCGTGGCGGAGCGTTGCCGTCGAGCTCGGGCAGCCGGAGCAGGCGCCGCGCATATGCAGGAACACGACGCCGTCGCGATAGCCCTGGAAGGTGATGTCGCCACCGTCCTGAGCGACGGCGGGGCGCACCCTCGTCTCGAGGAGCTCTTTGATCGTCTTGACCGTCTCCTCGTCCTCGGACGCGAAGAATTCTTCCTCGCTCTCGGTCTCGCCGCCCGTTTTACCTTCGGTTACTGCGTCACCGGAAAGGTAATGCTCCATGATGGCGCCGAGGATGGCGGGCTTGAGGTGCTGCCATTCACCGTCGCCCTTGGTGACGCTGATGAAGTCGGAGCCGAAGAACACGCCCGTCACCCCGTCGATCTCGAACAGGCGGGCGGCGAGTGGCGAGCCCTTGCTCTCGGCGGGATCGCGGAATTCGAGCGTGCCCTCGCCGAGCACCTCGCGGCCTGGAATGAACTTGAGCGTGGCGGGGTTTGGGGTGGCTTCGGTCTGGATGAACATGGTGCCTCTCGGGCTCCTGACGCACGTATCGGGGAGGGATACGCGACCTTAAGTTAGAACGATTCTAGTCTCATACTTGGCCCCCGAGGGCCCAAAGTCAAGGCGCGCGAGCCACAATAGCACGCGCAGGCAACGCCGCCCCCAATGCGGGGATGAATTGCCGGGAGTGAGCCCAGCACAAGCCAGAAGCCGAACAGAAGCCCATCGTCGAGCTGCCAATCTCGAGCGCACGTCCGACGCGGTGGCGCCAGCCTTCCGTCCGGGCAAGCAGCCCCATGAACCGCTCTCGCGTGAACACCGCTGCGACGACGATGTCTGCGATCGTCGCAACCATTCCCACGACCATCGCGGCAGTGACCGCAAGCCCGGCGGCGAGCAACCCGCGCGCCAACGCATAGCTCATGATGAAGGTGGTTAACGGGCACGGGATCAGGCCGGTCACGAGGGCGGGCGTCTTGTTGCTACCCTCGGTCTGAGCGGAGTGATCGCTTCGCAACGAGCGCCAGAGCAGGAAGAGGCCAATCAGCGCAATCAAGACACCGCTTGGCGTTTCGAACTGCCGCGTACGACCGCCATAAGGGAACGCGCGGCTCAGCACGGCAAACCCCGCCAGCACGAGAACGAGGGCGAGTTCGACATGGGTCAGCGCGACGATGGCCCCGTTGGCGAGCCCTTGCGACAGCGTTCCCTTGCTGTCCAAAGTGGTACGACACGAGAACCATCTTGCCGTGCCGTGCCGTGCCGTGCCGTGCCGTGCCGTGCCGGGCATCGGCGCACGGCCCCAAGCAAGACCGCCGCGGCCATGGCGAGGAGCACGGCAGTCGCGTCGCCGCCCGCGACAACGCCAAGGCCGCTTGCCATGTTGGTGCGGAGCCAATGCTGGATCGCGACCAGATGTTCAATCAGCGGCTAAAGCCCGACACCGCCGAGGCGCAACAGAACCCCAGCGTTACGCGAGGGCCAGGATTTCCTCGATGCTGAGATGGCCCGGGACGACCGTGATCGGCACGGGGAAGCTGCCGGCAAGCTTGCCGCCGGCAAGACTCGAGACCAGCGGCCCGGGACCCGACGGGTCTTTCGACGCGCCGAGCACGAGCACGCCGATGTCCTGATCCTCCTCGATCTGCCGCGTGATCTCCTCGTCCTTGCTCCCTTCCCTGACCAGCTCCTCGGGCACGATATTCTCGAAGCCCATGGCCTTGAGCTTGCGCCCGAATAGGCGGAACACGGCCTTCGCCTTGCTGTGTCCTTCCTCGCGCGCGATTTCCTCCACTCCGAGCCAATGTTGAAAGTCGACGCCGGGCTCGATGACATAGAGCAGGGCGAGCTGCCCGCTGGTCCGGTTGGCGCGGCTCGCGGCAAAAGCAAGCGCGCTCTCACATTCCGGCGTCTCGTCGACCACCACGAGGAACTTGCGCTTATGGCCCTCGTCATGAACCTGCCGCCTTCGCCGCGGCTGGGGCCCCGGCGCTGCCGCGGCTTTCTTCTTTTCGGCAGTCTGATTGGTCTTTGCCATCCGCGCCATGCTGCCACCTCCGGGCGTGACCAACAAGAAGGGTAAAGGGAGGCCGCGCCTCAGGCGAGGTCTATCGCGTGGCGCTTGAGGTCCTCAAGGGCCACGACTTGCAGTGTGGCCTCGTGCGTCGAGCCGAGGATGACACGGGGCGCTTGGCCCGCTTCCAGCGCCTCGCGCCAGCGCGCGGCGCACAGGCACCAGCGATCGCCGGGCTTGAGGCCCGGGAAGCCGAAATCCGGGTGCGGCGTCGAAAGGTCGTTGCCGCGCGACTTCGAGAAGGCGAGGAATTCCGTGGTCACCTCGACACAGACCGTGTGCAGGCCGAGATCCTCAGGTCCCGTGTGGCAGCAGCCGGTGCGGAAGAATCCGGTGACCGGCCGCTCGGAGCAGCTTTGCAATGGCTCACCATAGACGTTGCGCTGCCCGCCAATGGGATGTGAACGCCGCTCCAGCATGCCTGGATAGTGCCCGATGCGATGCGCCGCGTGAAGGCGTTCAGCGATTGGGATTTCGGTCCGGCAAGGACATGCCAACCGCGCCGCCATTGATGAGGGTCTTGAGCGCAGTCTGATCGAGACGCGGCAGCGGCGGCCCAGCATCCTTGGTCTCCATCGCCGCCATCGCCGTCGGAGGCAGTTCCTGATCGACAGTGAGCGGCTTGTGCCCGCCTGCCGTCAGCACGGCGCCGCATTCCTTGGGCAAGTCGGTAAGCCGCAGAGGCGGCTTCTTCTTGACCGGCTTGGTGTCGGGGCTGATTTGCTTTTCCGCCTCCCAGATCGCCGCCTTCTTCAGCATGTCGTACCAATTCTTGAGCTCCTGGCCGCAGCCGTCGTCGCCGGTCACCGGGTTTTGGTTGTCGCATCCGGCGCCGCCGGGCGGACAGGAGAGGCGCACATGGAAGTGGTAGTGGTGGTTCCACCACGGCCGCACCTTGCCGAGCCACGCGCGCTCCTTGCCTAATGAGGGGGCCTGCTCGCAGAGCGCCTTCTTGATCGCCGGATGGACGAAGATCCGCGCGAGCTGCGGATAGGACGCCGCGCGCTTGATGAGCTTGGCGTGCCGAACCGTGAAGATCGCGGGATCGATGCTGAAGGGATCCTTCAGCATCGACACGGCACTGATGTCCTCCCGCTCCTGCGGCGTGAAAATGCGGTCGGGCATTGGCGTAAGCCAGATGTCGGCGTCGAGCCCGACCTGGTGGCTGGTATGCCCCGTGAGCATCGGGCCGCCGCGCGGCTGGGACATGTCTCCGACGAGAAGACCGGGCCAGCCGTCGAGCGCGCGGGCGGCGCTTGCAAGCCGCTCTAAATAATCCACGAGCCTAGGGTTGCCCCAGTTGCGGTTCCGCGAAAGGCGCATGACCTGCCAATCGGGACCGTTGATCGGTAGCGCGACGCCCCCGGCGAGACAGCCCTTGGCGTAGCCGCCGATCGAGCGCGCTGCGAGTGGGGCGGGCCCCACGACCGTGCCGAACAGCTCCTTGGCGGGCGGCGACTTGGGTGCCGCAGCTTTCTTTTTGGGCGGGGCTTTTGGGGTGGACTTCGCCGCCACCGGTTTGGCTGCGGGTGCCTTGATCTGCTCGGCGCCCAACGGACCGGCGCAAAGCAAAATCAAGGTGAGGCCTAAAGCCAGCCTGCGCATGACGCGACCACTTCCAACAAGGTCCCCTCTGCCCAAACCTAGCACAAATATTGCCGGCAATTAGTCGCCTTTTGCTTTCCGATTGCTTTCCGCGCAGCCCGAACGCGGCCGTTCAGCAGATGTTCAGCCGCGGTGTCCTAGACTGCGCGTCGTCCTGATTCGCTGAGAGCCGATCAGGTACTCGGACGGGGCGCGGGCCGACACCCGCACTGAGGGAGAGCCCACGATGAAACGCCATCTTCTGCTTGCCGCGCTCCTTGGCGCGGTCCTGGCCTTACCTGGCCTTGCGCATGCGAGCGTCGTCGCCCAGATCAGCCTTTCGGGCCAGCGGATGCAGGTCTATGTCAACGGCGCACCGCGGTATAGCTGGCCCGTATCCACGGCGCGTAGCGGCTATCGCACGCCGACCGGCACCTACAGGCCGACCAACCTCGTCCGCTATCACCGCTCGACGATCTACAACGGCTCGCCGATGCCCTATTCGATCTTCTTCCACCGGGGCTATGCGATTCACGGGTCCTACGAGACAAAATATCTCGGGACCCCGGCGTCGCATGGCTGTATCCGGCTGCACCCTTCGCATGCTGCGCAGCTCTATTCGTTGGTCCAGCGATTCGGCAGGGGCAACACCACCATCAAGATCACGCGCTAACGAGATCGTGCAAGGTTATCTAGCGTCCGCCGTGCCGGCTAGCGCCTGCACACGCTCGGGGCCGGAACGCCTCTGAAGCGGTCGTCCATCCATTTCAACGCCGTGTTCACGCTCGCCTTGGCCGCGAAGGTGTGCGAGACGCCTTTAAAGTCGACGAGCATCACTTTGGCGCCTTGCCGGCATAGCGCCTCGCCGAACTGCTTGGTGATCGGCGGCCGGACCAGCGTGTCGGCGGTGCCTTGCGCGATGAAAACGGGCGCGCCGGCGGGCGCCTGGCCCGGCGTGTTGCGCAACATGATCGAGCGCCATGGCTCGGTCCTGGTCGGGTCGGCTTTCAGGAACCGTGTATGGTCGAGCGGCTTCTCAGCCTTGTCGATCGCCAAAAATTCGGCCACCGACTCGATGCAGTCCGACGCCATCACTCGGTACACATTCATGGCGTTGGGCTCGACCAGCGTGGAGGCGCGCTCGTTGTAGAGATGCGACCAGGAATAGATCGTCATGGCGGTGAGCTCCCTGCCGGCTGAGCTCGCGCTGTCGGCGCGGAACAACTCGACGAGATAGGTCGCCGGCGCTGCCGCCGCGATGCCGAGCAGCCGAAGCTCGGGCGCATAGCTCTTTGCAAGCTGACCCGTATAGAGCGCGGCGTGTCCGCCTTGGCTGTGTCCCCACACCACGAAGCGGTTCGACGCGCCCGAGCGCGGCAGGGCGATCGCCGCGCGCACCGAGTCGAGCACCGAGCGTGCCTCGCTCACGCCGATCAGGTAGGGGTGGACGCCCGGCGTCCCGAGCCCCGGATAGTCGGTTGCCACGACCACGTAGCCTTTTGCGATCATGCTCGGGAGGCCCCAGATCATGCCTGCGGTGTCAGGCATGAGCGAAGGGGTGCAGGCCTCCACCACGCCCGAGGTGGGATGGGCGTAGGCGATGACGTTGCGCCCGCCGGCGGGCGGCTTGCCGGCAGGAATGAAGATCGCGCCAGATACCGAGATCGGCTCGCCGTTCAGGCCCGTGGAGCGGTAGAGGATGCGGAAAGCGTCGCCGCCGCCGGGTCCGCCTCCGAGCAGAGGCCAAACCCTCAGAATCGCCCCCGGCTTGTCGGCCTTCGCCTCGCCGGCGAGAGCAAACCAGGACCCGAGGGTAAAGGCGGCCAAAGCGGCAAGCCGAAGCCAGTCCAAAAAGCGACGCATTCCAGTTCCCCCCTTTGATGGCGGCGGATCATAGCCCGATCAGGCGCCACTTCCGCAACCCGAGAGCGGCGCGCATAGGTCGCGAAGCTCGGGAATTCCATTCCCGTGGCTTCCGGGGCACAATCGGGCCGAATGCAACAAACATCGCCCGCGGTAAGCCCCGGGGGCTCGAAAGACGGGGACCATCGAATGTCATCAGCCGCAAGCACGCTCGACGCCTTCATCAATCGGGTCGGCGGGATCGCGACGCCCTTTTCCATCGAGCTGCCGGACGGCCAGAGGCGGCAGGTGGGCGACGGGGAGGCAGAGTTCCACCTGGGGCTGCGCAATGACCGCGCGCTCAAGGCGCTGCGCACGCTGGACGAGGGCGATATCGCCGAGGCGTATCTTCAGGGCGACATCGATATCGACGGGGACATGCTGAAGCCGTTTGCGCTCCGCGCCGAGCTCGATGACCGGCATCCGCTGGTGGCGGCCTGGCGCTTCATCCAGCCGCTCCTGTTCGGGCAGGTCTACACGAACAAGCAGGCAATCTCGTCTCACTACAATCTCGATCCGAAGCTGTTCCTAAGCTTTCTGGATCCCGTCTTCCCGGCCTACAGTCAGGGCATCTATATGAACGACGACGAGCCGCTAGCCAGGGCGCTCGAACGGAAATTCGACTGGGCCATCAAGCAATGCGATCTCGGGCCGGGCAAACGTGTGCTCGAGATCGGTCCGGGCTGGGGCGCCTTCGCCGGCCACGCGCTACAGGCGGGCGTCCATTTCACGGGCATCACCAATTCGGAGGTGTCGCAGTCCTTCCTCAGGTCGAAGCTCGCCAATTTCGGCGACCAGTTCGATATCCTGCTCACCGACTTCTACGACTTCGAGCCGAAGGAGCGGTTCGACGCCGTCGTTATCATGGGCGTCATCGAGCACCTGCCGAACTACGAGCGTGTGCTGAAAAAGTTTTATCGCTTGTTGAAGCCGGGCGGTTTCGTGTTCCTCGACGGCAGCGCCGCCAAGAAGAAATACGAGCTGTCGACTTTCATGGTCCGGCATATTTATCCTGGCAATCACTCCTTCCTCGTGCTCGACGATTTCCTCCGCAAGCTCGCCAAGACCGATCTTGAGCTGATGGAGGTGCAGAACGATCGCTGGAGCTATTTCCTGACCTTCAGGCAATGGGCGCGGAACCTCGACGCCAACAAGGCTGCGGTACAGCGGGAATTCGGCGACTTCGAGTATCGGAGGTTCCGGCTCTATTTGTGGGGGGCCACCTACGAGTTCTTGGCCAGGAACCTCGACTGCTACCGGCTGATCCTGTTAAAACCCAAAGATTGCGACTGAGCTCAGTGCCAATTTATCGACTGCCCCGGATTTCCGGCAAGATCTGGGTGTTAAAAGGCCCTCGTTAACTAAATTCCGGGGAGCGCCGACAACTATGGAACTCCTTGGAATTTGATACATTATTTCCTCGGTTACACCTGGAGCACGGTGTTCAGAGGGGTTCAGTTCGATGAATAGTGTGGCGTATGACGGCAGCGTTCAGCCGGCGCCGGGTTCTCGCGTGTTCCAACGAGCGCTGCAATCTTGGGATGGCCTGATGGAATGGCTGCCCGTCGGGATCTACACCTGCGATATCGACGGCTATGTCACCTACTACAATCGGAGCGCGGCCGAGCTGTGGGGACACGTTCCAGAATTGGGGCAGGAGAGCTACCGGTTCTGCGGATCGCACAAAGCTTACAGCGCCAAGGGCGCGCCGCTCGATCCTGCCGCATCTCCCATGGTCAGGGTTCTGTCGACGGGAGAGCCGGTCCGCGACTTCGAGTTGATCATCGAACGGCCGGACGGCCGGCGGCTCGTGCTCCTCGCTAATCTCGATCCCCTGTTCGACGACGACGGCAGCCTAGCCGGCGGCGTGAGCTGCTTTCAGGACATCACAGCACGCAAGGTCGCCGAGCGCGGGCTGCAGCAACGCGAGCAATGGTATCGCGCGCTGCTCGAAGCCTTGCCGGCTGCCATCTACACCACTGACGCCGCCGGGCGCGTGACGTTCTTCAATGGCGCGGCGGCCGAGCTCGCCGGCCGCGATCCCACGCTCGGAGAGGAGTGGTGCATCACGTTGAAGCTCTACAAATCCGACGGGACGCCCATTGCGCATTCCGAATGCCCGATGGCGATTGCGCTCAAGACCGGCGAGCCGGTCAGAGGCGAGGAGCAGGTCGCCGAGCGTCCCGACGGCGGGCGCGTGCCCATCCTGCCCTATCCCACGCCGCTGCGTGACGCCGACGGCATTATGGTCGGCGCTGTGAACATGCTTGTCGACATCAGTGAGCGCAAAGAGGCCGAAGCGCAGAGGACGCTTCTACTGCGCGAGCTTGCGCACCGCGTCAACAACACCTTCGCCGTCATTCTGGCGATCACACAGCAAAGCCTGCGCTCGGCCTCCTCGCCGGAAGCCTTCGCGGAGACCTTCTCCGGGCGCCTCCAGGCGCTCGCTCAAGCCCATAATCTTCTGCTCCGCGGCGACTGGCGAGGCGCAGAGGTTGAGGATCTCGCCAGGGGACAGCTCGAGCCCTTCTGCCTCACCCCGGCCGAGCGGCTGGAGATCGCCGGTCCGGAACTGATGCTCGCGCCGGGCCAGGCGATCGCGCTTAGTATCGTGCTGCACGAGCTCGGCACCAATGCTTACAAATACGGCGCCCTGTCGGACGAGCGCGGCAAGATCGCCTTGAGCTGGGCGCGCCTTGCCGATCGCGTCCGCCTCTCCTGGGTCGAACGCGATGGGCCACTTGTCACGCCGCCGTCGCGGTGCGGTATCGGTAGCAGGCTCATTCAACGCGGCCTGCCGAATGCTTCGGTCGATTGGCGGTTCGAGCCGGACGGCGTCGTGTGCACGATCGATCTTCCCTTCGAGGCAACAACGGCACGGGCGTAGCCCGGCGGCTTATAGCTTGGCCTGCTTCCCTGATTGACCGGCTGCCCCCTCGCAAGGGATGGTGTAGTCCCCCAGGGAGGATTCCGCCCATGTGCGAGCACCGCCGGGCTTCGAGGGTTTCCTTTTCGCGGCGCAGTGTCACCCGATAGCTGCCGTGCTTGGCTGCTCGGACAGCCGCGTCGTGCCCGACCTCGTCTTCGATCAGAGTCCAGGAGATCTCTTCGTTGTCCGTGTGGCCGGCAATATCGTCAGCACCGAGGGCTTGGCGAGCTTCGAGTATGCGGCCGAGATCGTTGGCGTGCCCCTCCTGATGGTGCTTGGCCATTCGAATTGCGGCGCCGTGGGAGAGGCGTTCCACGTGGCGACATCGCGCGAAGAGCTTCCCGGTCACCTGCCCGAATTGGTCAAGGCCATCGAGCCCCGCCATCGTCGCCGCTCATGGGCGCCATTCAAGCGATTTCCTCGCAGCCGCAATCGAGGAGAATGTGCGTCTCGGCATGAAGCGGCTGAAGACCGAGTCGGAAATTCTTTCGGATGCGCTTGCGAAAGGTAAGATCGCCGTGGCCGGCGGCATCTACGATCTCGCCACCGGCAAGATCGATTTCCTCTGAGGCTAGTGGTAGGGCGCTTAAAGTCCCAAGACGGCGCAGCTATCCGCGGCCGCACCCTCGAATTCGGCTTTCCGATGCAATCGAATGTGCTCGTTGTCCCTGCCGGCAAGGAGATGAGCGGCACGCTCCCCGACGGCGGCAAGGGCCTCATTTATACGACGCGCTACGGCATAGTCGGCGCCAACGCGCTTGGCATGCCTGTTATCCTCGATGGTATCAACGATCAGGGCCTCTCGGTCGGCCTGTTCTATTTCCCGAGCTATGCCAAATACACGCCGCTGACCGAGGAGAACGCCAAGCGCGCCATCGCGCCACATGAATTCGGCGTATGGGCGCTCGCGAACTTCGCCACGGTCGATGAGGTGCGGGAAGGCGTGAAGAGCATCGCCGCGGTGCCGACGCCGGCCCCAGGCCTCGGCAGCGAGCAGGGCATGGTCGCTCCCACGCACTTCTTCATCCAGGACAAAGAGTGGCAAGTCGATCGTGGTCGAGCCGGTCGACGGCACCCTCAAGGTCCACGACGCGCCGCTCGGCGTCATGACCAACGCGCCGGCCTATGACTGGCAAATGACCAACCTTGCCAACAACGTCTATTTCTCGGTCAACGACATCGAGTCCGCCAAGGTCGGCGACATCAAGGTGGAAGCGCTCGGCGCGGGTTCGGGCCTGCTCGGCCTTCCCGGCGACTTCACGCCGCCGTCGCGCTTCGTGCGGCCACCGTCTACAGCAAGTCGGCGGCGCCCAACGCCAAGGCCGAGGACGCCGCGATCTCGGCCCTCCATATCCTGAACCAATTCGACATCCTCAAAGGCTCGGTGGTGAATTCCGCTGTCGGCGGGGCTACGGTCGAGATCACCGAATGGACGAGCGTGAACGACCTCCAGAATCTCCGCTGGTATTTCCGCACCTTTAGCGATTCAGTCGATCCGTATGGTCGATCCCAAGGAGGCGATCGCCGCCGCCAAGGGCGAGATCCGCACCATCGACATGGAGACCTCGACCCAGCCCGTCACCAACGTCTCCACCAATCTGAAAAACCCTAGGCAGGCCGCGAAATAGCGGCGGCCTCGGCGACTTTTCGCTTTGATTTTCGGCTCCGGAGCTTCTCCGGGGCCGATTTTCTTTGGACCACGGGGGTGAGCTTAGGTTTTGCTGGAAGTCGCCGAAAAAAGGAACGATCAAGGCGAGACAGACGGCGCTCCGATGAATAGGATCGGGCCGCTGGGGAAACTTCAATTGCGCTCGTCCATATGTCTCATAGCCACAGACCATCGCTTAGCTACCCGTCCGCGCGCCGTGCGCCGTGGCTCGCATTTCTGTCAGTTCTCGCGCTCGGCTGCGCCGGGGCCATGGCTCAAGATACGCCCCCGGCCGACACTCCGCCGGCTCAAGAGGATCTAGCGCCGCCTGCCGTCGAACCTCCGGCTCAAGAGGAAGCGCCCCCAGCCGCCGACCAGCCAACCGACCAACCGGGCGCCGACCAACCCGCGGCTCCGGCGGAGGACGCCCCATCTTCGGAAGAGGCCACGCCAGAAGAACCGGCTGCGGCGCAAGCGCCGTGGAGTCCCGAGAAGCCGTGCGAGAATTACCAGCATCCCTATCAGGCTGACCTTTGCCAGCAATGGCGCGCCGCCGAAGCCGCAGAGCGCGCCGCCGCGGCTGCCGACCGGACCGCGGCGGCCTCCAAGCGGGACCTCGCGCTTACTCGCCTCCTCATGCTGATCGGGCTGCTCGCCAGCGGCCTCCTTCTTCTGATGTTCATTCCGATTATCGCGGCCGCGCTCGCCGCGCGCAGAGCCGCGCGTTCGGGCGGTGCCGCCCACTCGGCAAACGAAGACCGCGAGGGCGAGGTCCGCGCCTATGTCGACGTCGACAAGCTCGAGTTCATCGAGACGCCTGAATCGGAGGGCGTCGTAAAGGTCAAGGTCGTGTTCAAGAACACCGGCCAGACGCCCGCCTTCCAAACCCGGAGCACAACCAAGATCGACATTCGCGACGGCGGCAGCGAGGACGAGGTGCCGGTGATGCCGCTGCCGGACCGCGCACTCAACGCGGCGAGGCCGAGGCTCGGCAGCGGCGCCACCGCCGTCGACGTGGTCGAATGCGATTCGACGCCGAGCCTTCCCGATCGCGTCATGAACGGCAAGGCGATGATCGTCGTGTGGGGGTGGACCGAGTACACCGACGTGTTCGGCCGCAAGCGGCGGACGCCGTTCCAATATCTCTGCAACGAGGAGACGCTCGAATCGGGCCAGATCTTCAAGCCGATGAACCGCGGCGACGAGGGCTCCTAGAGACGCCCGAAGATTTGCAACGATCGGCCGATCGAGGATCTCTCCGCCGGGTTCGGCAACCAGGCCGTCCAATAGAAATGAGGCCGGCGGACGGCCGAGCCCGCTGGCCTCATCGCGTGGTTGCTAGGAAGCTCAATCGTCGCAGTCGTACTTCATCCTGCCGAGCACCCCGCGCTTCCAATGGCAGTCGTAGTAGACAGCGGGTCCTGCCGCCACCGCATAACCGGGATCGACGGGCGCGTAGCCCGGCGCCACGGGAGCGTAGCCGGGATCCGCTTCCACATAGCCGGGCTCTACGGCATAGCCAGGCTCCACATAGCCGGGCTCTGCGGCATACCCGGGCTCAGCATCATAGCCGGGCTCAGCATCATAGCCGGGCTCCGCGGCATAGCCAGGCGCAGGCTCCACATAGCCAGGCTCGGGCGCACATCCGTAGGGCCCGCAATCGGGCGGGTAGGGTGCGTCGGCAGCCACCGCCTGCGCTTGCGCCGGCTGGATTTGGCCCATGAGCGCCAGGCCCGCCGCAGCCAGGGCCAGACTGAGAGTTAGACTCCTAACCAGCATGATTTCTCCTTCTCTCATGTGAACAGTCAGGGGTCTAACCCCTGGGGGCCGAAGGAGTTCACCCCGGAACGCCATTAGCTTTTCACCGCTTCTTGCTTAATTCGGCGCGCAATGCTGATCTCTGGGCGGTTGCCCCACCAAGCGCCGGCTGCCCCTCAAGGGCCTCTTGCGTCTTGGTGTGCCGGGACAACCCGGCCGGGAGACCGACATGCCGCCGCGTTCGACCTTGCCCCTGCTCTCTACCTCGTCTGATGCGCGCACGGCGATGCTCCAGGGCCTGGTGATTGCCACCATCGTCATCGGCGGCCTTTATGTCGGGCGGGAGGTCCTGCTGCCGCTCGCGCTCGCCATCCTGTTGAACTTCGTGCTCACGCCTCCGCTCCTTCTTCTTCGCCGCATCAAGGTGCCGCGCGTGGTCGGCGTCGCCATCGTGGTGAGCGCCGCCTTCGCCATCATCGGCGGTCTCGGCTGGCTTATCTCGCTCGAGGCGCGCCAGCTCGCCTCCGACTTGCCGGGCCACGCTTTCCGAGAAGATCGAGTCGTTCCGCGAAAGCACAAGCGAATCGACGGTGCTGGAGAAGGCGGGCGAGGTTCTCGCCGACCTTCAGGCGCAACTGAATCAGCCCGCGCCCAAGCCGGCCGCCCCTGAGGCCGGCTCTATGCCCGAACGTCCGGGCGACAAGCCCATCAAGGTCGAGGTCCTCGAGACCCCGCCGACGGGGCTTGTGCTCTATCAGCGCATCGCCGGCACGCTGCTGCCGCCGCTCGCCACCGCCGGCATCGTGCTCCTCTTCGTGGTGCTTATTTTGATTCAGCGCGAGGACCTGCGCGACCGGCTGATCAGGCTGTTCGGCGCATCGGACTTGCAGCGCGCCAACTCGACTATGGCCGACGCGGCCGACAGGCTCAGCCGTTACTTCCTCAGCCAGGTCCTGATCAATTTCGCCTATGGCACCTTCATCGCGATCGCCTTGTGGCTCATCGGCATGCCGAGCCCCATCGCCTGGGGCATCCTCGCGATGCTGATGCGCTTCGTGCCCTATGTGGGCGCTTTCATCGCTGCTTCCGTCCCCGTCCTCATCGCCGCCGCCATAGACCCTGGCTGGATCACCGTGCTCTTGGTGCTCGCTCTCTACATCGTGGGCGAGTTGTTCATGGGCCAGGTGGTCGAGCCGCAGGTGTTCGGCCGCGGCACGGGGGTGACGCCGATCGCGGTCATCGCCTCGACCATCTTCTGGACTTGGCTGTGGGGCCCGCTCGGGCTGTTCATCGCCATGCCCATCACCGTCTGCCTCGCGGTGCTGGGCCGCCACGTCGAGGGTCTCGAATTCTTCGAAGTGCTGCTCGGCAGCGCACCGGCGCTCACGCCCCAGCAGGCCTTCTACCAGCGCGCGCTGTCGGGCGCCGGCGCCGAGGCCACCTATCAGGCGGAACTCTGCCTCAAGGAGCAGAGCCTCGAAGCCTATCTCGATAAGGTGGCGCTCGGTGGCCTCAAGCTCGCCGAGCGCGACGCGCGGCGCGGCGCGCTCGATGCAGTGCAGGCGGAGCGCATCGCCGTGACGGTCAGGGACATGCTTGAGAACCTCGCCGACTTCGAGCCGCACCGCTGGTTCTCAAAGCTTCGCAACCACGTCGAGAATCTGACGGCCGATGGCCAGAAGGACAAGGACAAGGACAAGGACAAGGACAAGGACAAGGACAAGGACAAGGAACAGACCGAAGGCCTCGCCTCCCTCGCCGCCGCTGAGGCGGAAGCCGAATTGCGGATCCTCGACCGCGCCGAGCTGGCGCCGGGCTGGGTGGTGGACAATCCCATTCTCTGCATCGCCGGGCGCTCGGAGCTTGACGAGGCGGCAGCGGCGATGCTTGCCGCGGCGCTCGAGAAGCGGGGGATCGGCGCTGAGGCGCTGGGCCCCGAGGCGATCTTCGCCGGACATATCAGCTCGCTCGCCGATACCGAGGCGAAGCTCGTCTGTCTTTCTTATCTCGGCTTGGGGACGGGGGGCGCCCAGATCCGCTACCTGGTGCGGCGCTTGCGGCGCATCCTCCCCGAAGGCACCTGCATCGTCGTGGGCTACTGGTCTGACACCGACGATAAAGAAGCGGCGCGAGCGCTGATCGAGCTGGCCGACGCCGACGCCTATGCCAACTCGCTGCATGAGGCGCTCGGCATCTGCCTGAAGGCCGCCAAGGGCGAGCTCAGTTGCGAGGAGAAAGAGGAGGGGGCCAAGGAAAAGGCCTCAGGCGATGAGCCCGCGCCGAAGGAAGGCGCCAAGCCCGGGCACAAGCCAAAGGGCAAAAAGCTCCCCGCCCGCGTCGCTTGAGCCGCGGAGAGGGCTCACCACGAGCGTTTGGCGAAAGCTAACCTACCCCACATAGACTTCGGATCGCTTCATCGCAAAATCGTGCGTGGTGACGACCTCGGCGATGACCTTGGCGAGTTTGGCGCCGCCTTGCACCGACGGCTCGATCGGGTTTGCGTAGTCGGCGCGGTCGTCGAAGATCAGCCTGAGATCGATCAGCGGCAGCCCGCGCTTGAAGGCTTCGCGCGTGATGATGTCATTGAACACGGTGAGCCCGGTATTGGCGATTCTGCGTGCGTCGGGATCGTCGTAATTCGACTCGTAAATCGTGCACACGGCGGTTGGGAGCTTCTTGCGCGTCGCGGCGTCGAGCATCGACACGTAGCTCTTCGCGAACTCCGCCCTGATTTTCGAGAGCTCGCCGAGCACCTCGGCCACCGAGCTCGCGCTCTTCTCGATGAAATCCGTCCGGCCGAGTGCGTCGTTGCCGCCGGCGCTGATCATGAGATGGCTCGCAACGTCCGGCAGTCCGGCAAGCTGGCGCTTGATGTCGTTGGTGACGGAGCCGTCGATCGCGGCGAGCGTTGTCCGCCAGCCCACCGGCAGCGTTTCGTCGAGTTGCGCGATGACGTCGGGACCGTCACCCACATAGGCTTTGTTATCGAAGATCGAATCGCCGAGCAGCACGACGTGGTTCATGGCCGGCGGCGCATTCTCCGCTCGCGCCGTGAGCCCGTTTGCGCTCGCGAGCACGGCGAGGCCCGCGAGCAAGGCGCGGCGGCTTCGGTGTTCGTCGCATCGCTCATGGCTGCACGCTCTCCCCCCGCTCGTTCATTGCCGGGCTTGACCCGCCTGCGGGCCGAAGCCCAAGTCCGCGACAGTGACACGAATCCCTTCGTGGGCGAAGGCCCGGCAATCCAGAACCCCGGACCTTAGCGACAGGTAGCCGATAATCCGGTGAGGAAATAGCCGGTGTTACGGTCTGTGACACAGGAGGTTCATCCGAGCCTGCAATTCTTCCTCGGCGGCGGCATGCATCGGTGCTGCCGGCCCGCCTTCTCCAGCAACCCGAGGGAGGAGAGGATGAAAGTGTCATCTTTCCGCCATTCCGTGGCCGCCGTATTGGTCGCCGTCTCTTCCGCGTCAGCAGGCGCGGAAGAGCAACCGCCACTCCAACCCTACCGCGCCGTCACGGGCGAGGTCCTGCTCAACCCCAGCCCGGCCGATTGGCTGATGTGGCGGCGCACCTATGACAGTTGGGGTCATAGCCCCCTCGACCAGATCGACGCCAAGAACGTCAGCCGCCTCCAACTCGCCTGGGCCTACACCCAGGAGCCTGGAAATCAGGAGGCCTCGCCTCTGGTCAATAACGGCATCATGTACTTGGCGCAGTCGCAGAATGTCGTCCATGCCCTCGACGCCACCAACGGCAATCTGATTTGGGAATACCGCCACCCCTTGCCCGCGTTCAAAGGCAAATACGTCAAGCGCCAGCTCCTTCGCTCCCGCAACGCAATCGCGCTCTATGGCGACAATGTCTACCTCGCCACCGGCGATGCCCGCCTCGTCGCCTTGGACGCGCGCACCGGCAAGGTAGTGTGGAACGTCGAGGTCGCCGATTACAACCCCGGCTTCAACTACACGGCCGGCCCGCTCATCGTGAAGGACATGGTCGTCGTCGGCATTTCCGGCTGCACCACGCCAGATACCGGCGGCGGCTGCTTCCTGACCGCGCATGATGTGGAGACCGGAAAGGAGCACTGGCGCCTCCACACCATCGCCCGGCCCGACGACCCGAACGACGCGACCTGGGCCGGCATCCCCCTTAAGGAGCGGAATGGCGGTTCCATGTGGGGCACCGGCGCCTACGATCATGAGCTGAACCTGATCTACTGGGGTGTCGCCCCGCCCATCCCCCACTCGGATCTCGCGCGCGGCACGAAGGAGGCGGCGCATCTCTACACCAACTCCACCCTCGCGATAGACCCCGATACAGGCAAGATCGTCTGGTACTTCCAGCATCTGCCAAGCGACAACTGGAATCTCGACCACGCTTCCGAACGCGTCCTCGTAGACGTGAAGGATGGGGAGGAGGTGAAGAAGATCCTGCTCACCGTCGGCAAGACCGGCATCGTCTGGGCGCTCGATCGCAAGACCGGCAAATATCTATGGAGCACCGAGACCGTCCATCAGAACGTGATCTCGAACATCGACGAAAGCGGCAGAATCACCCTCAACGATGCGGTGAAGCCCAAGGAGCTCGACGTCGATTATTTCGCATGCCCATCACTCTATGGCGGCAAGATCTGGCAGGCGACCGCCTATAACCCCAATACCAAGGCGCTGTATGTGCCGCTCGCCAACATGTGCAACGACTACAAGGTCGTCGAGCAGGCGCCCGACCCGGGTGAGGACTTTGGCCGTGGCCGGTTCACGGCGCGACAGGCCCCCGACAATAATGGGCTCGTTGGCCGCATCGAGGCCGTGGACGTGACCACGGGCAAGTCTGTCTGGAACCACGAGCGGCGCGCCATCATCAGCGGCGGTCTGCTGACCACCGGCGGCGATCTCGTCATCGGTGGCGACGGGGGACGTCGCGCGCTCGCGCTCGACGCCCGCACCGGCACTGTGCTGTGGGAGTTGCCGGTTGCGTCATCGGTCGGCGGCTTTCCGATGACCTACATGGTCAACGGCAGGCAGTATCTCGCCATTCCGGTGGGCAGCAACAAACTGACCCAGTTTTCGGCGCCTCTGACGCCGGAGGCGATCAACCCGGCCGACCTGGATGAGGGGAAGGGCTCTGCGCTGATGGTCTTCGCGCTTCCACAAGGAGCCGGCCCGCCGGCCGTGGCGGAGGCGGACAAGTAGGAGTCAACTTTCAGCGGCTGGCGCCTCGAACGGGCACACGCAGTGCAAGCGTGCGTGCTCCCCCTCAAGGGGAATATTAGAGCGACCGGTCGGTCTCATGCGGCAAGCGGAAGCAAAGTGCGATGAGGGCGCCGAGCGCCAGCGCCCCGGCGAGGAACAGTAGAGCGGCCAAGAAGTTGCCTGTGGCCTCCTTGAGCAGCCCGACGATTGCGGGCCCGGCGAAGCCCCCGAGATTGCCCATGGAGTTGACCAGCGCCAGTCCTGCCGCGGCGCCGGTGCCGGTTAGGATGGCCGTAGGCAGCGACCAGAACGGTCCCAGCGCCGCATAGAAGCCCGCCGTGGCGAGGGTGAGCGCGATCAGGGTCGGGATCAGCGGTCCCGAATAGGCTGACCAGGCGAAGGCGAAGGCGCCAAGCAGCAAGGGGAGCGCGATGTGCCAGCGGCGCTCTCCAGTCACGTCGGAGCGCCGCCCCAGCACCATGGCGATGGCGGCGAACAGATAAGGCACGGCGGTCAGGAAGCCGATTTCGAGGGGGACGAGCCCGAAGGTCTGAATGACCTGGGGCATCCAGAAGCCGATGCCGTAGAGGCCGACGACGAGGCAGAAATAGAGAAGCCCGAGTGTGAGCACACGCGGCCTGGTCAGCGCGGCGACGAGATCGGCATAGCCGACTTCGCGCGTCGCGTTCGACTCCGCCGCGAGGGTGGCGGAGAGCGCGTAGCGCTCGCTCACGGTGAGCCAAGATGCGTTCTCCGGCCGGTCGTCGAGAAATTTGAGCGCGGCGAAGCCGAGCAGCACGGCCGGCAGTCCCTCGATGATGAACATCCACTGCCATCCCTTGAACCCCCATAAGCCGTCGAGCTCGAGCAGGGCCCCCGACAGCGGCCCGCCGACCACGGTGGCAAGCGGCACCGCCGTCATGAACAAGGCTACGATGCGAGTCCGCTCGCGCGCGGGGAACCAGTAGGTGAGGTAGAGGATGATGCCGGGGAAGAAACCGGCTTCCGCCACGCCGAGCAGAAACCGCATGGCGTAGAAGCTCGTGGGGCCCGTCACGAGTGCCATGGCGGTTGCCACGATGCCCCAGGAGATCATGATGCGCGCGATCCAGATACGCGCGCCGAAGCGCTGGAGCGCGAGGTTGCTCGGGATCTCGAACAAGATGTAGCCGGCGAAGAAGATGCCTGCACCGAATCCGAAGACTGACGGCGAAAATCCGAAGTCCTCGTTCAGGGCAACCGCGGCAAAGCCGACATTGACCCGGTCGAGGAAGTTCACCGCGTAGCAGAGGACGAGGAATGGGATGAGCCGCCCTGTCGCCTTGGCGATCGCCGCATCGCGGCTTGCGATTTGGCGCGGGTTGCTCGGAATTTGGCGCCGATCCTTGCGCATGCCCACGTGTCGATAAACGAGCGGAATGTCAGTGCCGCGTCAAGCCGGAGAATCGGCTAGCTTAGTGGCGGGTGCGGCTCGTTCCCTCTGGGAGGACAAGACATGGCCATTCCGTTGGATGAGGCTGCCGCGGCGCTGCGCGAAGCCATGCGCGAGACGGTGAAGCGCTATTCGTTCTGGTATCTAGTTCAGGGCGTGCTGATGGTCGTGGCGGGCGTTCTGGCCCTGGTCTATCCGTTCATCGCCTCGGTCGCCATCGTCTATCTGCTCGGCTGGATCCTGATCGCGAGCGGCATCCTGCAAGGCATCGGGCTCATCGGGGCCCGCGACGTGCCTCACTATTGGCTACAGCTAATCTCCGTGGTGCTCGCCATCCTGATCGGTTTGCTCCTGCTGCGCCAGCCGGAGAGCGGCCTGCTCATCATGACGGTGCTGCTGATCGTGTTCTTCATGGTCGAGGGCATCGCCAAGATCATCTTCGCGCTGACCATCAGGCCGTTCCCCAATTGGGGCTGGGTGCTCGGGAGTGGTTTCGTCGGCATCCTGCTGGCGCTCATCCTGTGGGCCAACATGCCGCTCAGCGCCGAGTGGGTGCTCGGTATCCTGCTCGGAATTCAACTCGTCTGCGAAGGTGCCGCGCTGACCTATCTCGCCTGGAGGGTCCGCACCGCCCCGGCTACTGTTGCTCGGCCGTCTTGAGGAAGCTCGAGTAGATCCAGCCCTCTTCCAACGCGACTGGGTCTGTCACATGCACCCAATTGCCTTCGCGTCCCACGACGCGGAACTTTATACCTTTCTGGGCTTTTTTGAGCGTCTTGGCCTTGTCCGAGGCTTCCTCACGTATGTTCACGGTGCCGACGGTCTCGACCCATTCCTCATTGCTGCCAAGCGCGCCGGCGGCTTCCATGATCCTGCCGATCGCGCCTTCTTTGAAGCCCGCGGGCGCCGGAGGCGCCGGTCCGGCGGCATCGGCGGGTGACTCGCCGACCGGTGGGTGCCCCTGCGCTCGGGCCCACGCGATCCTCAAGGCCTCAAGCTTCGCATCCGGGTCGGTGATGCCGAGCACGGTCGCCCGGGCGTACCACGACCGCGCCGCTTCCTGGTCCGATGGGATTCCTTGGGCGCCAATTTCCGCGATGAAGGCAGAGTCGTAGGTAGCGCCAACGGCAAGGGCGGCATCGGCGCTGCCCGCCTCGGCCGCGCGCTTGTAATAGGCCCGAGCGCCAGCGAGGTAGCCGACCGAGATCATCTTGTCGCCGTGGGCCATAAGCTCCTCGATGCGGCCGCTCTCATCGGCCCTGACGATTAGCCCGGCCTTCGGGTCGGGAGCCACGTGCAGCCGGGTGGTGGCACGCGCCAGCACCTTGCCGTCGGCGGTCAAAAGCTCCGTACGCAGATCCGCGGGATCTGTCAGCGACGCGGGGAGCTTGAGCTTCAAATCGCCGATCTCGTCCGGCCTCAGCGTCCATTCCGTCGCCCCATAGGGACGCCCTTGCGAGAAGCCTGCCCCTTTGGGGAGCGCGCGTATGGCGATGACACTGCGTTGTGGCAGGCTGCCATCCGAGTCGATGGCGATGGTGAAGTCCACTTGCTCGCCGGGCTTGGCCTCGATGCTGCCGGGGGCAGTGAGCGCGATCTCCGGCAACTTCACGGCGATCGGCGCGCTCGCGACCGAAGCGTGCTTCACCGGCGCGTGCTTCACCGGCGCGTGCTTCACCGGCGTTTGAACGTCGGCGGGAGGAGCGACGCCATCCAGATCCCGTATTGCACCCTGCCAGAGTAGGCCCGCGAGGGTCGCCGCAGGAAGCAGGGCCACGAAGAACATTGCGGTTATCAGCCCGCGATATTCGCGGATCGACCGTCCCGCCCTGGCGATGGGATCAGGCGGCACCACGGGCTGGACGCCGTTGGCCCCATTGAGGCCCGCGGGCGCGAAACGTTCGGCCATCGAGGAAACCGTGTCCTCGGCGGCGTTTGGGGCCTCCTCGGCAATCTCCGCCGCGAGGCGTTCGGCAATGGTTCGCGGATGCGTCGTCATTTGGAATGAGCTGAGCGCCGGTTGGCCCATGGCACCCTCCTACGCGGTGATACCTAATGCAGGGAGTTCAACGAGTTCAGTTTTGACTCTGCTTCTTGCTCCATTCGAGAAAGGCGCGGAACAGCCTGGCACGCTCTTCATCGGACTGAGGCGCGCCGCCCGAGGGGGACGCCTGGGCGAGGAAGGTGTCGAACTTCTGTTTAGCGCTGTTGTCGGTGACTCGCTTGGCCTGGTCGATCCAGGTCTGCGACAGGGGAGAGCGCCGCCAGCCTTCAAGCGTGGCCGCGAAATTCACTTCCTGCCACTTGGGATGCCGTGGGGCGACTTGAAAGGCATCGAACTTGGAGAAGAACTTGCTGACGAAGTTGTCGAGCTTGCGGTAGCGGTCGCCTTCGGTCCAGTTGAAGGAAACCAGCACGGCGCAGACGGCAAGCGAATCGACGCGCTGCCCGCTTTGGATGAGCGCCGGGTAGTCTTCCTCGCTGAACGCCGCCGGATAATACTCGTCTTCGAGCCCCTCGGCGTAGGGAACGCCGAGCAGCTTCAGCCCGCTTCCCTCTTCCAGATGCACCAGAGTCGGTGCCGGCTTGCCCGTCACCACGACCGACGCATCGATCTCGCCGGCCTTGAGCTGCGCGATCGCATCGGCCTCATCCAGATGTCGCGGCTGCACGTTGATGCCGAGCGCCTCGAACACAAGGCGGCTGGTGAGTTCGGAGCCGCTTCCTTCCGGCCCGAAATTGACGGCCTTGCCTTCCAGCGCGCGGATGTCGGTCGTCTCGTCCCGCGCCAGCACATGCATCTCTTCGTTGAAGAGCTTGGCGACGTAGGCGATCTGAGACCCGATGTTTCCTAGCTCGCCCGTCTTCGCGTAATGCTTCAGGATGTTGGCCTGGGTGATGCCCATGTCCACGCCACGCATGAACATGACGTCCTTGAGCGTCTGGGCGGGCCCCTTGCCGACCATGGGCACGACCCGCAAGGCATCGCCATTGTCGAGTACGGCGGCGATGTCCTGGACGATGGTGAGGTCGGTGCCCTCCCCGCCCGCCATGATCGTCACGGTGTTCTCGTTGAGACGCGCACGGTAGCTATCGCGCGTGCTCGGACCTTGCGTGCGGTCTTGGGAGTGGCCGGCGCCCGCGGAAAGAAGCGGCGCGGCGGCGAGGAGGCAAAGCCCGGTGACGAGGGCAAAACGCATGTCTTCTTCCTCACGTCGCGCTTGAACCCACCAACACGGGCAAACCACCTAAGCGCGGAACGAGGCGGGCGCCCTTGACGCAGCAAATTGCCGGTTGCTTACGGAGAAAACGGCGCGAGGCGCTTAAGGCCCAAAGCGACATGTTTCCCCGTCTTCCCCGTCGTGCTGCCCTCTCCCAGAAATGGAAAGTGATATTTTGACCGCAGTCAAGCACTTAGCAGCATGCGGCCCAACAATACCACCGTGTTGCCACAACTGTGGCCGACATGACTTGAAAAGGACAAGCTTAAGGCAGCGGTCTGATTGGTCTTCAACCAACTAAATCTTATTCAATTCAAGATTGAATAAGGTCTAATTCATACCGCCGCTGATATCGCCCCACCCACTCGGTTGATTTTGCTGGATAACGCGGCAAGCCCTGCTGGGTTCCGTAAAGTCTCTTTGCCGAGCGAAGCGAGCTGTAAGCTGGACTGGGTGATGCTCGCGCTCAGTCCGCGTCCATTTTGAGGGCGGCGATGAAGGCGTCCTGCGGGATGTCGACGCGGCCGAAGCTCCGCATCTTCTTCTTTCCGGCCTTCTGCTTCTCGAGCAGCTTGCGTTTGCGCGTGATGTCGCCGCCATAGCACTTGGCGGTCACGTCCTTGCGCATGGCGGAGATCGTCTCCCGCGCGATGACCTTGGCGCCGATCGCCGCCTGGATCGGGATCTTGAACAGATGCCGCGGGATGAGGTCCTTGAGTTTCTCGACCATGGCGCGCCCCCGCGCCTCGGCGCGGGCGCGGTGCACGATGATCGAGAGCGCGTCGACCGGCTCCTCGTTGACGAGCACGCTCATCTTGACGAGGTCGCCTTCCTCATAGCCGGTGATGTGATAATCGAACGAGGCATAGCCGCGCGTGACCGATTTCAGCCGGTCGTAGAAGTCGAACACGACCTCGTTCAGCGGCAGCTTGTAGACCACCATCGCCCGCGATCCGGCATAGGTCAGGGTGACCTGCCTGCCGCGGCGGTCTTCGCACAGCTTCAGCACGGCGCCGAGATATTCATCGGGCACGAGGATAGAGGCCTCGATCCACGGCTCCTCGATTCGCGCGATCTTCTGCGTTTCGGGCATGTCGGCGGGGTTATGCATCTCGATCGTCGAGCCGCCGGTCAGGTGCACGTGATACACGACTGACGGTGCGGTCGCGATCAGCTCGAGATTGAACTCGCGCTCGAGCCGCTCGCGGACGATCTCGAGATGCAACAAACCGAGAAAGCCGCAGCGAAAGCCGAAGCCGAGCGCGGCCGATGTCTCCATCTCATAGGAGAAGCTCGCATCGTTCAGCCTGAGCTTGCCCATAGCCTCGCGGAAATCCTCGAAGTCGGAGGCATCGACCGGGAACAGGCCGCAGAACACGACCTGTTGCGCAGGCTTGAAGCCGCCGAGCGCATCCGATGCGGGGCGTCTGTCGTCGGTGACGGTGTCGCCGACGCGGGTGTCGGCAACCTGCTTGATTGCGGCGGTGAAGAAGCCGATCTCTCCCGGCTCAAGAGCCTCGCGCATCTCCTGTTTGGGCCTGAAGATGCCGACGCGATCCACGAGATGGGTGGTGTCGGTGGACATCAGCTTTACGCGCATGCCCTTCTTGAGCACGCCGTCGACGATGCGCACGAGCACGACCACGCCAAGATAGGCGTCGTACCAGCTATCGACGAGCAGCGCTTTCAGCGGCGCCGCGCCGTCGCCCTTCGGCGGCGGCAGGCGGCTGACGATCGCCTCGAGGACCTCGTCCACCCCAAGCCCCGTCTTGGCCGAGATCTCCACCGCGTGCGAGGCGTCGAGCCCGATGACGTCCTCGATCTGCTGTTTTACCTGGTCGGGCTCCGCCGCCGGCAAGTCGATCTTGTTGAGGACGGGAATGATCTCGTGATCGTTGTCGAGCGCCTGATAGACATTGGCCAACGTCTGCGCCTCGACGCCTTGGGTCGCGTCGACGACGAGCAGGGAGCCTTCGCAGGCTGCAAGGGAGCGGTTCACCTCGTAGGCGAAGTCCACGTGGCCCGGCGTGTCGATGAGGTTCAGCTCGTAGGGCTGGCCGGAGGCGGCGGTGTAGGCCATGCGCACGGCCTGCGCCTTGATCGTAATGCCCTTCTCGCGCTCCAGCTCCATC
>JBOHJE010000182.1:0-3420 GCA_050728375.1 Methyloceanibacter sp. | reverse complement strand
CGCATCCCGCGAAGCCTGCCCGCGAACCGCCTGCGGCGGCCTCCGAGGGCCGGTCGGGCCGGGCCCGGCGCACCTGCGCGTCCCGCGACCCGTCGCACACGGTGAATCTGACGTCACCCACGGCGCGGCGACTCACCAATCGCCGCTTGCTGCAAGATCGGGGCCAGAGTCGGCGAGTTCGTAATGGCCTGGCCGATGATGCTTCGCCATCGTTGGCGGCCAAGTTCTGTACCAGTCCGGCGCGAGGCTCGGGGCGCCGGGCTTGACGAGCCAACCATCCATCGGCCCGCCATTCAGTCGTACGCCCTGCTTGCCGTCCTGGTGGATCAGCATCTCCGCGTTGGCGCGCAAGTTCTCGAAGAACCCGGCGTCCCCGCTATCGGAATCAGCGTTGGCGGCCTCGTTGCCTGGGTCCTCGCCGGCGGCGGCTATGCGCATCGCCTCGACCATTTCCTCGAATGAGGTGGCCGCGAGCTGCGTTGCACGCATAAGGGTGTCAGCAACCTCCGTGGCTTGGTGAGCATGCTTGCCGTAGAGGCGCAACAGCTGATCGAATCGCGGCGCGAGCCATTGCGGGTCGCAGCCGAAGATCACGGAAAGCTGGGCGATCGGTGCCGACATTGCCTTGATCTCCTCTGGCTCGCGCGCCTGGACCGAAAGCGCCCTAATCAGTTCGGCGCGCCCAAGGGGCGGCAAGGTCGAGAAGCTCTTCTGTCGCCCCATCCCGCGCCAGATCTCCTCGGCATCATTCACGCTCACGGCTGAGCCCTGCACCGACGCCGCCGTCAGTATGGCCTGCTTCTTGGCCGCCAGGACGACGGACCACACAAGGACGGCCAACGCGTTCACGACGACGAGGATCGCAACTCCAACCCAGCCCAAGGCAACCGCGGAGACGAGGAAGCCCACGAGCTCGGCGATTGAGAGCAGCGTGGCGACGAACGAGGTGAACTCAAGCCGACGTCGCCCCGTCCACAGGAGGAGCAGGGCCAGTACGAGCACGCCAAGACCAATCGCCGTGTCCATGTGCCTCCTCCATTGTCCATGTCGGCCCGGCGGGCGGCGACGGCCCGCGTTGGCTCACTCCATCAGGCAAAGCACGCCGCCGTACGTGGCACGAACCTCGATGGCCGACCCGAACCGAGCAGATGGCTCGGTTGCCAGCGATCGGTCGACTCGGCGCGCTACGCCTGTGCGAGTAGCTGCAAGAACTCGGCGACCACATGATCGGATCTGTCCCAGCAGCGGCTGCTTCGAAGTGCTCCACCATCGTCATGCCGTGCTGCTCGAACAGTCGCGAGCACTCGTGATCCTGGCTCGCTCGGTTCGGCGGATGGAACGCCTCCCGCCAATCGGGGTCGATGTCAACGAGCTCGGCGCGCACCGTGAAGTGCTTATGCGAGCAGAACAAATGCTCTGCCATTGAGGGCGCCGCCCGCCGCCGTGCCGCCCGGTCCCGGCGGCGCTCCCGGAGGCGGCGGAGAAGCATTGCGCGTCAGCGCCCAGCACGCCGAAAATGTCAATGCGATCGCCAGCGGATAAATGACAATTCCCGACACGAACGTGAGGCCGCCGACGACGACGCCGGCAACAACGCCGACCGCGACCCCAAGCACCAAGCCGGCAAGCTGCGCGAGAAACGGCGGGGTATCGATGCCAAGGCCCCAGTGGAATCCTTCGACCGAGAAGTACGCTGCGGTTCCCGAGGCAGCGACCACCGTCGCTGTGACGACGGCGGCCCGGCCCACCAGATGGAGCGTCGATTTCAGCGAACGCCGAGGTCCGCCGAGGTACTGCATCTTGATGCGTGCGACCGCCAGCCACGGCAGCGGATTCAGAGCTTGAAGCACTAGAAATACCACTGCGCTTATAACGGTGATGCTGAGGGACCGCGACACATCCTCGATCAACGGACCAATGATGAAGCCAGCGACGACCGCAAGGCCAAGCTGGGCGCCAACCGACACGAGGGCGACACCGCCGAGCCGTCGTTCCCCGGCCGCAAAGACCTCGATCGCAGCTAGGGCGAGCACCGCGGCCAGCAAGATGACGACGATGACAACTGGAATCCAGAACGCATAGGCCGACTTGCCCTCGGGCGCGCCGAGGAGCAGATTCCACACAAGAGCGATTAGACCCGCGGTAATAATGGCGATCACACTGCCCGCAACAAACCGACGTCCCGTCGACCAGATTTGGGGCATCGGACTCGGCGCGATGTTCAGACGCGCGCGGAGACGTTGGGCGGCCACCGCGCTGGAGGTGAGAACGCCGGTCCACATCAGCTCCGCTAGAAGGGCCGTAAGAAGCGCTGCAACGAAGCCGGACCCGAAGAAGGCTTCGCCCAGCGCATATCCGATCGTCGTCGACGGTACGACACGACCGACCAGCGGCACCAAGCTCGTCACGCCTCGACCGTATCCGACCGCTACGGCGCCATCCCGGACTCAAGCAGCGACTGACCCAGCCTGCCGACGACAAGTTCAACCGGATCCCCCAACCCCCACCCCGTTTACGAGAAGGCCGCGCGCGAAGCGCTGCCATCCTTCTTAGCCGACGATCCGCACCGCTACTACGAATACCGGCTCCAATGCGCCGCGAGCGGCAGCTCCTAGGCCAACTCCGCCGCGACGATCAGATAGATCCCAGGGGGTATCGCGGTGCTCGAGCGCCTCGACGGGGACCTACCGATCCGACGGGTTCGAGACTTCACCGCTATGAGCAGGAGGCGCTGCGCGAGGACGTAGGGTCGATCGCGAAGATCAGACGGCAGACTTCCTCGACGAGTTCCGGCGGGTGGATGCTTCTCCGCGTCGATGGCGTGTGGAAAGTTGCCGGGATCGCCACCGGCAGATATAGCCCGATGTCGATCACTATGGATCTTCGGATCAGCGTGCGTTTCGACATAGAGCGGAGCGACGTTCGCGAGGAAGAACGCGTCGGACAACACTGCTTCGTCCATGCTGAGCGCTTGGAGCGCCGACTTATCGAAGATTGTGGTCGGGCCGATTCGGAGATCCTGCCACCTGATGCAGAGCGGCCGAGCATCTCATCAAGTTCCGGTTGTCGAGCTCAGGCGGGTGCCCGCTCTTGCCAAGTGATTGGCGCGCCTCGTCGGACGTCCCGGCTAGACATAGATGGCTATGGGAACCACTTGGATCGCCGGTCCAGGCACCTTCGTTGTGATCTCCGGAAGCTGGATACCCTCGATCTGGCGGAACGCGCCCAGTAGTTCATCCAGCACGTCTTCTCCGAGGCCTCCGACGGCGGTGCCGCGTAGCAACTCCACTTCCTCATCATTGCGGGACAGCTTCCTCACCACCTTTCCAAGGATGGTGTAGTCGCCATAGGCAAGCTCGGTGAGTGAGGGGTCTCGCAGGTACTCCCCTCTCTGCCAACGTCACGTGAGACGCCCATGTC
>JBOHJE010000181.1:0-8248 GCA_050728375.1 Methyloceanibacter sp. | reverse complement strand
CCGGCTGTCGGTGGAGTTGTCGCGAATGTCGCCCATCATGAAGCAGTTTCCCTCGGGCACCTTGTAGATCTCGGTATTGTCGCCGAATCCGTTCTTGACCAGATCACGCACCGGAGAGTTCACCCCGTTCGGCAGGGTTTCCTTGTAGCGCGCCAGATGCCGCTCGCGCCCCGAAGAATCCGTCACCACGTAATCGTCGATCTTCACCTTCTCGACCGCCTTGCGGTTGATATGCAGCACGCCGTGGATCATCTGAATTTCGTCGCCGGGAAAGCCGATGACGCGCTTGATATAGTCCGTCTCGTTGTCGCGCGGCAGCTTGAACACGACGACGTCACCGCGATCGGGCTCCTTGGACCAAACCCGGCCCGAAAACAGATCGAAACCGAAGGGGAAGGAATAGCGGCTGTAGCCGTAGCTATATTTGGAGACGAACAGATAGTCGCCGATGAGCAGTGTCGGGATCATGGAGCCCGAGGGGATGTTGAACGGCTGAAACAGGAACACCCGCACAATGAGCGCGAGGATCAGCGCATGGATGATGACGCGGACGGTGTCTTTGGTGCCGCCTCTTGCCTCAGCTTTCTCGGCGTCCACGCTCATGCGGAAGCGCTCCTTCGTCCTTGTCCGGCTCAAGCCCTTCGGGGGAATAAACCCCTATAACCCTTCCCAGATAATCAGGCAAACGGGTCAATCCCGCGTCGTGACTTTTAGGGCGGAGATGATGACGATCGCCTGAGCGGTCGGGAAATCGTCAGTGATGGTGAGATCGATTCGGACCCCATGCCCCTCCGGCGTCAGTTCCTTGAGCACGCGCGCCGCGCCGCCGGTTAATTCCAGGGTCGGCCTGCCCGAGGGAAGATTGACGACCCCCATGTCCCGCCAGAATACGCCCCGGCGAAAGCCCGTGCCCAGTGCTTTCGCGCAGGCCTCCTTGGCGGCGAAGCGCTTGGCATAGGAGGCCACGCGCGCTGCCCTTCCGTCCGACTTCCGCCGCTCGGTATCGGTGAACACACGCGAAAGGAACCGCTCGCCGTAGCGCTCGATAGTTCGCTCGACCCGTCTGATGTCGATGATGTCGTTGCCGAGCCCGAGGATCATTGCGCGCCGCCCGCCCCGCCCGCCGTGGCTCTATGCCGCATGCCGGCGCGGGCGTTGTCCATGACCTCCCGCATGCGCGCGACACTCCGGCCGAGACCGACGAAGATCGCCTCGCCGACGAGGTAATGACCGATATTGAGCTCAACGATCTCGGATATGGCGGCGATCGGCGCGACATTGTCGTAGTCGAGACCATGTCCGGCATGAACCTCGAGCCCGGAAGCGACCGCCAAGCGCGCCGCACTTACGAGCCGTGCAAGCTCGGCGCGCAGTGCGGGCTCGTCGTGTGCGGAAGCCGCCTCGCAATAGGTCCCGGTGTGGAACTCGACTGCGTCCGCGCCGACGGCGCTCGCCGCCCTGATCTGTTCAGCCTCAGGATCAATAAAGAGAGCCACCTGGATGCCGCCACTCCTCAGCGCCGCAACGAATGGCGCAAGCGAGGCAATCTGTCCCGCGGCATCCAGCCCACCCTCGGTCGTGATCTCCTGCCGTCGCTCGGGCACCAGGCAGCAGGCATGCGGCCGATATTTCAGGGCGATATCGAGCATCTCCGGCGTGACGGCCATTTCGAGATTGAGCGGCGCGGGCGACGAGGCGGCAAGCCGGGCGATATCGTCGTCGCGGATGTGCCGGCGATCTTCCCTGAGATGCGCGGTGATGTTGTCGGCACCGGCCTCGACGGCAAGCTCCGCCGCCCGGACGGGATCGGGACGCTTTCCGCCCCGCGCGTTCCGCAAAGTGGCGACGTGATCGATATTGATGCCGAGCCGGATGATGGGTTTGGCGGCTTGCCTCTGGCGTGCCGGGCTCGCTGTCGCAGATGTCATGAGGCCCCCAACTCCCCGGATGTCAGCTCGCGCCGGCGATGTTGATATGCCTCCACCATCGGCTTGACGAGCATGTAGCTTAGAGCCGCGGCGGCAACCCCTATGGGAATACAGCCAAGCGACATCGGCTTCAGCAGTGGCCAAAGCTGGTCGAGAGAGGTCTGGAAGATACCGCTCGACAGATCGATCTTAGGCCGCTCGGCATCGCTGCCGAGTAGGATCCGGCCCACCTCGTAGGTCGCGTACCAGAAGAGCGGATACGTCAGGGGATTGCCGATGAAGGTGCCGAGCAGCGCGGCGCCGATGCTGCCGCCGATTGCCCAGGCGAGAAGCGCGGCCATGATCATATGCAAGCCGAGAAACGGCGTGATGGCGCAGGACACGCCGGCAGCAAAGCCAAGCGCGACCGCGTGCGGCGTCGCGCTTATTCGACGCAGGCGGTAAACCACGTAGCGGCTCGAGCGGCTCCAGCTGCGGCGCGGCCACAGATGCACCCGCAACCGTTCCAGAAAGCTCTCCTCGTCGCGGCGTCTGAACAGCATCACCACCTCGAGTTTCGGGCATGGCCCGTGGATGCCGGCCCGTAGGCGACAAAGTCCGTCACCTATTTGGAGTAAAATCCTTCCAGATGCCAGGGTTCAGCAGCCTGCCCGGGCGGCGCTGCTCACCACGTCACGGGTCCGCAAGCCGGCGAGAATATCGTTCAGGTGCTTCAGGTCCCAAACTTCGAGGTCGATGAGCATTTCAGTGTAGTCCGGCACCCGGTTGGTCATCTTTATATTGACGATGTTGCCGTCGGCCTCGGCGATGACTGAGGCAAGCTGCGCGAGGCTGCCCGGCTCATTCAAGGCAGTGACCACGAGCTTGGCCGGAAAGCGCTGCGGATTGTCCTCATCGATGTCCCAGGTCACGTCGATCCAACGCTCCGGCTCCTCGTCGAATGCCTTCAGCGCCTCGGCGTGGATCGGATAGATGGTAATCCCGTGCCCCGGCGTGAGGATGCCAACGATACGATCGCCGGGCACCGCGCCGCTATCGGCGAAGCTCACGGGCAAATCGCCGCGCAGGCCCCTGATCGGGATGCCGTGGGGGGCGTCGGTGCGCGTGCGGCTGCTCGACCCGGGCCAGCGGAACTTGAGGCCCATCACCTTGCCGAGGCCAAACCAGCCTTCGTCGGTACGCTTCACCTTGCGCCGGCGCTTCGGTTTCTCTTGGGTCTCGCCGGGGAAGACCGCATGGAACACCTCGGTCGAAGCAAGCTCGCCTCGTCCCACCGCAGCGATCACGTCATCGGCCGTCTTTTGCGACAGCCGCCCGAGCGCTGCCCCCAAGCCGTCCTCGCCGAATGTCTTACCGCGGCGCTGGAAGGCGCGGACAAGAATCTCGCGGCCGAGCTTGCCGTATTGGGCGCGGACGGCGTCGCGCGTGGCGCGCCTGATGGCCGAGCGCGCCTTGCCGGTGACCGCGAGGCTTTGCCAGGCCGACGGCGGCTGCTGAGCCTTAGAGCAGATGATCTCGACCTCGTCGCCGTTCCGGAGTTCGGTCACGAGCGGCATCGGCCGCCCGTTGATCTTGGCACCGACGCAGGTGTTGCCGACGTCGGTGTGCACGGCGTACGCAAAGTCGATGCAGTTGGCGCCGCGCGGGAGCGCGATCAGCCGTCCCTTGGGCGTGAAGCAGAACACCTGGTCCTGGAACAACTCGAGCTTGGTGTGCTCGAGGAACTCTTCTGGGTTGTCGCCGTCGAGCAGCATGCCGACGAGGTGGCGCAGCCAGCGATAGGCATTTGAATCCTGCGACGGCAGCACACCCTTGCCGTTGACGCCGTTCAGATCCTTGTAGAGCGTGTGGGCGGCCACGCCGAACTCGGCGACGGAATGCATTAGCTCGGTTCGGATCTGGAGCTCGACACGCTGATGGCGCGGGCCGACGATCGTTGCGTGGATCGACTGGTAGTCGTTCTGCTTCGGGTTCGAAATGTAGTCCTTGAACCGGCCGGGCACCGCGTGCCAGGTCGTGTGCACGACAGCGAGCGCGTGGTAGCAGTCGGCCACCTCGGGCACGACGATGCGGAAGGCATAGATGTCCGAGAGCTGCTCGAGCGAGATCTGCTTCCGCTCCATCTTGCTCCAGATCGCATAGGGCTTCTTCTCGCGGCCGGCGACAACGCCTCTCACCTTCGCTTCCTCGAGCTTGGTGGTGAGCGCGCCTTCGATCTCGTCGATGAGCCCCTGGTTGCGCTTCCGCAACATCTTCAGCCGCTCCACCACGGCGGCGTGAGCTTCCGGATTGAGCCAGCGAAAGGCGTGGTCCTCGAGCTCCTCGCGCAGCCATTGCATGCCCATGCGCCCGGCAAGCGGGGCATAGATGTCCATCGTCTCCTCGGCGATGACCCGGCGCTTCGCCGACTTGACGTGTTCCAGCGTGCGCATGTTGTGGAGGCGGTCGGCGAGCTTGACCAGAAGCACGCGGATATCGCTGGAGATGGCTAGCAAAAGCTTGCGGAAGTTCTCCGCCTGCTCGGCCTTTTTGGTGACGAGGTCGAGCTTCTTGATCTTGGTCAGGCCGTCGACAAGCGTGCCGATCTCGCTGCCGAACATGCTGTCGATCTCGCTGCGCGTGACCTCAGTGTCCTCGATCGTGTCGTGCAGCAAGGCGGTGGCGATGGTCGCGTCGTCTAGGCGCATCTCGGCGAGTATCGCGGCAACTTCGAGAGGATGAGAGAAGAAGGGAGCGCCCGAGGCGCGCTTCTGATTGCCGTGCGCCTTCATCGCATAGACATAGGCACGGTTGAGCAGCGCCTCGTCGGCGGTCGGTTGATAGCTCAGCACGCGCTCGACCAGCTCGTATTGGCGGGTCATAGGACCCACCTTCTCGTCAACCCGGCCCCTGCCTGCGCGAAGCCGAAGCGTCCATGACCCCGAAGGGCGACCGGAGCAAGGCCTGGCTTCGGCGAAGGCAGGAAAGTCGGGACCCAGACTAGCCCACTGCGGGCGCTTGGTTCTGGATTCCGGTCGGCGCCGGAATGACGGTGCCGCGGGGCAATGCAGAAACCTCCGCCTCTATCGCCCAAAACAAAATCAGCGCGAGCGCGGTCCTGCATTTGAGCCATCCGAAGGAGCCTGACTTGCCATCCGGCGCAACAGCTCCTCCTCGGTCATCTTGTCGATCGTCGTATCCGCCGACTGATCGTCCTGACCGAGGACCGGCATTCTCGTGTCACTTGACAGCATCGGCACGGCGTCCACCTCAGGCTCATCCACTTCGACATATTTCTGCATGGAGTGGATGAAATCTTCCTTGAGATCGTCAGTGGCGATCTTCTTCTCGGCGATCTCGCGCAAGGCGACCACGGGATTCTTGTCGTTATCCCGCTGCACGGCGATCTGGGCGCCGGCGGAAATGGTGCGTGCGCGGTGACTTGCCAGGAGCACGAGCTCGAAGCGATTTGGAATCTTGTCGATGCAGTCCTCGACAGTGACGCGAGCCATCAGGGAATCCTTTTGAAATTGGCCGGATTTGGCCTCTATTTAGGGAGTTCGTGGCACACTGGCAAGCTAAAGGCTTGGCCGGCGCTCCGGCCTATCCCTTGAGGGAGAGGACAGTGGAGACTTTCCCCGCTGGCCTAAAGACGCTCGAAGACCTCGCCCTGCCCATGTTTTGCCACTTGCCGCCAAAGCTGTTGGGCACTCCTCCCAAGTACCGGATGGCGCCAATTCGGCGCAATATCGAGGAGCGGGCGAAGCACGAAAGGCCGTTCGTGCATCAGGGGATGGGGCAAAACCAGGGGCCTCGCCCCCGGGCGGGCGAAGCGTGATTCGCCGTCGCGCCAACGCTTAACCAAGCCCTTGTAGTCGATGATGTCGATATCGAGCGTTCGCTGTCCCCAGGGGCGGCCTCCCCGCCGTCCCGCGCAGCGCTCGATATCCTTGAGCACCCTTAGGAACGCTTCGGGGGGCAAACGCGTATCGATAAGAGCGACCGCATTGACATAGACGGGTTGCCGGGCGCGACCGACGGCCGCAGTCGCATAGAAGGCCGATACCTCTTCGACCCTTGCGACGCGTTCAAGCTCGCTCATGGCGTGCGTGATCGTCTGTGTCGGCGTGCCCCATGGCCCGGGATGATTTGCACCGAAACCTACCAGTACTTTGCCGCGCGTCAGCAATTGCGGAGGGCTCCCCTCGTACCTATGTTGATCATGCAGCCCTCTAGTTTTTTCGTTTTCCGGGAAGCTGCTTCTCAATCCTCGTTTATTTCGAAGCAGGAGCTTTTTGATGAATTTCTATCCGACGGAGCGAGTTGCGCTCTTTATCGACGGGGCCAATCTCTACGCTACAGCAAAATCCCTTACCTTCGACATCGACTACAAGCGTCTCCTCGCGCTGTTTCGCAGCAAGGGCCACCTCGTCAGGGCTCTCTACTACACGGCGCTTGTCGACGATCAGGAATACTCTTCGATCAGGCCGCTCATCGATTGGCTCGATTACAACGGCTACACCATGGTCACGAAGCCGACCAAGGAGTTCATCGACGCCGCCGGCCGCCGCAAGATCAAAGGCAACATGGACATCGAACTCGCCGTTGATGCGATGGAGCTCTCCGACTATCTCGACCATATCGTGCTGTTCTCGGGCGACGGCGATTTCCGCTCTCTGGTCGAAGCGCTTCAGCACAAGGGCAAGCGGGTGAGCGTCGTCTCGACCCTGACCACCAACCCGCCGATGGTCGCCGACGAGCTTCGGCGTCAGGCCGATCAGTTCATCGATCTTGCTCATTTGCAGAACGAGATCGGGCGCGATCCTGCCGAGCGGGCGCAGCGCGAGCAGCGGCGGCGTCCGGAGCCCGGGCCACTCGATGAATACGAGTCGGGGGACCTGATCGAGACCTGAACCCTTCCTGGCCTAGACTGTTATCCGCCGGGAAGGAGATAGCAAAATGCAAGTCGGCTTCGTTGGGCTCGGCGCGATGGGAAGCCCCATGGCGGGGAACCTGTTGCGAGCGGGTCACGCCCTCACCGTCCACAACCGCGCGCGGGCCAAGGCAGATCCGCACTTAAGCCAAGGAGCGACGTTCGCCGACTCGCCGGGTACGGCGGCCCGGGGCGACGTCGTCGTCACCATGCTGGCCGACGATCGCGCCGTGGAGGCGGCGGCGTTCAAAACGGATGGCTTGCTCAATTCCCTGCCCCGCGGTGCCACCCACATTTCCATGAGCACGATCAGCGTGGCTCTCGCGGAAAGGTTGGCGGTGACACACGCCGAGCGAGGCCAGAAATTCGTCTCGGCGCCGGTTTTCGGGCGCCCCGATTCGGCCGCCGCAGGCAAGCTTTTCATCGTCGCCGCCGGCGCCCACGATGCGATCGCCCCCTGCGGCCCTCTATTCGACGTGCTCGGCCAGCGCACGTTTCCCATCGGTGAGGAGCCGGCCAAGGCAAACCTCGTCAAGCTCAGCGGCAACTTCCTGATAGCCTCGGTGATAGAGGCACTGGGCGAGGCTTTCGCGCTCGTTAGCAAGGCCGGAATCGACCCATCGCAATATCTCGACATTCTCACCGGCACGCTGTTCGGCGCGCCGGTGTATAAGACCTATGGCGGACTGATCGCCGAGGAGCGGTATCAGCCGGCAGGCTTCAAGGCCCTGCTTGGTTATAAGGATGTCAGTCTTGCGCTCGGCGCGGCGAAAGATCTGGAGGTGCCGATGCCGCTTGCCAGTCTCATTGCCGATCGGTTCCTCGCGCTCATCGCCTCCGGCGGCCGGGATCTCGACTGGTCGGCGCTCGCGCTGCTTGCCAAGCGGGACTCGGGCGCCGAGAACTTCGCTTGGCCGTCCGGCCGAGACTGACGGCGATGGCGCTTTCTGCTGCGAGCAGCGATCAACTACCCGAGCCCTCCCCCAACTGTCCGCTCTGTCCGCGTCTCGTCGCGTTCCGGAAAGACAACCGAGCGGCACATCCCGATTGGTTCAACGGCGCGGTCCCCTCGTTCGGGCCGGAGACGACGCAGCTTCTCATTGTCGGTCTTGCACCCGGCCTCAAAGGCGCGAACCGGACCGGCCGTCCCTTCCTCGGCGACCATGCCGGCGACCTGCTCTACCGCACTCTTCTCAAGCTCGGCCTCGCGCGCGGCCGTCACGATGTCGCGGCGCCCGAAGCCCTGGAGCTCGTGGATTGCATGATCACCAACGCGGTGCGCTGCGTGCCGCCTCAGAACAAACCGAAGCCCGATGAGATCGCGCGCTGCCGCCAGTTCCTGGTTGGCCGCATGCGCGCGCTGCCGCGTCTGCGAGTATTGCTTGCCATCGGCCGCATCGCGCATGAC
>JBOHJE010000180.1:0-1896 GCA_050728375.1 Methyloceanibacter sp. | reverse complement strand
TCCTACAGTCATGCGGATACGAGTTGGGCCAAGTGGCTGCACCCCGCGCTGGAGTCGTTTCCAATCGACAAGGACCCCGCCGGCCGCTTCACCGATGTCGGGGGAGATCCCCAAGGCGCTGCGGCCTGTGTTTCGTGACCGCGACGAGTTCACCGCGGGGCAAACCCTAGATGAGCAGACGCTCGCCGCGCTCGACGGTTCGCGGGCTCTGATCGTTGTCTGCTCGCCCGCGGCAGCGCAGACTTCCCAGCTTCCGCAACCACATTCTTACGAAGACCGTCACCCGGCCAGCTTCTATGGTTTCCGCGGGGCACGGACGCTCGATGAGTAGGCGCCGGCCTTCGGCTCTGCGCTAGCGGCCGTCAAGGTTTCGATGTAAAAGCCGTTTACATGAATCACTGGCGGCGCCCTCGCTCCTATCACCACGGCAACCTCAAGGAGGTTCTGCTGGAGGCCGCACGTAAGCTCATCGAGGAGCACGGCGCGTTCGGCTTCAGCCTCACCGAGGCGGCACGGCTTGCGGGCGTCAGTCCGGCGGCGCCCTATCGCCACTTCCGCGACCGCGACGCGCTTCTCGCCGAGGTCGCCCGCAACGGCTTCGAGCGTTTCGCCGCGCGGCTCGACACGGCTTGGAACAACGGCGTGCCGACGCCGCTCTCCGCTTTCGAGAATCTCGGACGCGCCTATCTGGCCTTCGCCCGGGACGAACCGGCGAGCTATACGGTGATGTTCGAGACCGGCCTTGTCCCCGGCACCGAAGGCGAGACGCTGCCGGCAGCCGAACGGGCTTTCGACATCTTGCAGCGCGCGGCCGCGGCACTCTGCCGTCAGCTCCCTGAGGACGAGCGTCCGCCGCTCAAGCTCATGAGCCTGCATATCTGGGCAATGTCGCACGGCGTGGCGACGCTATTCTCGCAAGGCGGCCGCGCGGCGAAGAAGGTGCCTATGACGGCCGAAGAAATCCTCGAAAGTGGCATGCTAATCTACTTGAAAGGACTCGGGATTCTCACCGACGGGAAGGATGGTCCCCTATCCTGAGTCCGCCATCCAGGGCGACCTCACATGTGACGTCATCGCTTGGCTTGACCCGGCGATCCAGGGCCTCTTGCTCGGAGCCTGCCGCTCCTGGATGCCCGGTCTTCGCCCGGGGCCGGACGAGGACTGAGAATCTAGCGGCTCGCCTGGAGCCAGTTCAGCACGCGCTCCCAATCGGCCAGCGTGCCGTTGAAGCTGTTGCGGTCGACCTTGCCTTCCACGCCCGGCACTTTGCCGGTTGTGGTGAACTGCCAGAACGCAAAATTGCGCCGGTAATAGATCTTGTGCGGCTCCGAGGCCACCGAGCGTAGCCAAAAATGATAGGTCTCGAACTCGCCCTGGAGGATCTCCCGGTGGAACACAGGGTCGGTATAGATGATCGGCCGCTTGCCCGTGTGTGCTTCCATGGCGTCGAGAAGGATCGTGATCTTCTCGAGCGCGAGCTCGCGCGACACTTTCCCCGGGCAGGTCTTCGAATGGGAGTTCCACTCGAGATCGAGCACGGGCGGCAGGGCCGTCGGGTCCTGCGGCACGTTCTGCCTGAACCACAGCGCCTGCTCGCTGGCCGGGCGGCACCAATAAATGAAGTGATAGGCGCCCCGCGGCATGCCGGCGCGCTGCGCGGCGTACCAGTTCTCCCGGAATTTCGGATCGAGATGGTCGCCGCCTTCGGTCGCCTTGATGAAGGCGAAATGGATGCCCGCGTCCCGCACTTTGTTCCAGTCGATATCGCCCTGCCAGTAGGAGACATCGATGCCCTGGATCGGCATGGAATGCGCGCGCAGGACGCCTTCATTGGGCTTGTGGTCCTTGCGCGAGCGCGCGAGCGCAGCCTCGCCGCAGGCGAGGCCTGTACAGACC
>JBOHJE010000179.1:0-5509 GCA_050728375.1 Methyloceanibacter sp. | reverse complement strand
TCTCCCCACCGGGGAGAAGTGAAGCATTGGTCTCGTCTCCGGCCAGCGCTGCGGCGATGCGGTCCACATAGCGGCGCAACAGCGGCGAGAGATAGGCGTCGACCACAGCAGTGTCGCCGCGTCCGACGAGTTTGACGAGCGGGCTCACCTCATGGCTCGCCGAGATTTGGGCGAAGCCGGCCGCGCGCGCGAGCTCGACCGCCGCCCTCTCGTGCTCGGGATAGGCGTAAGCATGCATGAACACGATGGCGACGGCCTCGATGCCGTCGGCGCGCGCCGCCCGCAGCGCGGCGGTGGTGGCGGCGACATCGAGCGTCGTCTCGACTCTGCCGTCGGCGCGCACGCGCTCGGGCACCTCCACCACGCGGGCATAGAGCATCGAGAGCTTCTCGATCGCTCTCACGAAGATCTTGGGCCGCGCCTGGTAGCCGATCTCGAGCGCGTCGCGAAACCCTTGACTGACGATCAGCAGGACCGGGTCGCCCTTGCGCTCGAGCAGCGCGTTGGTGGCGACCGTCGTGCCCATCCGGACCCCGGCGATCAGCTCGGGCGACAAAGACTGCCCACGCGGAATGCCAATCAGATCGGTGATTCCGGCGATGGCGGCGTCGGGATAGGCTTCAGGGTTCTCGGAGAGAAGTTTCGCCGCGACCACCCGTCCGTCGGGCGCCCGCGCCACTATATCGGTGAACGTGCCGCCGCGATCGATGAAGAACTGCCACTTGGCGCTTCGAGTCATTGGGACGAGTTACGCAACTGCGGCGCGTCGAGCAATATTTCCCTCTCCGCCCTGTGGGAAGCGGGTGGTCACGCGCTGCCAGGCGCGTAACCGGATGAGGGGTGCGCAGTCTGCTGGCTAGTCCCGTCATACCGGCGAAAGCTGGTATCCAGAATCGCGAATGAGGCCCAACCAAACGCTGGATTCTGGCTTGCGCCGGAATGGCACGTGTTTGCTGCGCAGGCACGCTTTTCACCCGATGCGCTTCAGGCACGAAGCGTATTGCTTCCAGCGCCTGACATAGATATCGGCGGCGCGGGCGATCATGGCGCGGGCCTTTTCGTCCACCTCGCGCACCGCCTTGGCCGGCGCGCCGAGGATCACCGAGTTGTCTGGAAACTCCCGCCCTTCGGTGATCAGCGCACTGGCGCCGACGAGGCAATTCGCACCGATCCTCGCTCCGTTGAGTACGATCGAGCCCATGCCGATCAGGCTGTTGTCGCCGATGCTACAGCCATGCAGCACGACATTATGGCCGATGACGCAGTCGCGCCCGATGGTCAGCGGAAAGCCGGGGTCGGTGTGCAGCGTGGCATTGTCCTGGATCTGCGAGCGCGTGCCGATGTCGATCCACTCGTTGTCGCCCCGCAGGACCGCTCCGTACCAAACGCTGACGTCGGAATTGAGTCTGACGCGACCGATCACGGCGGCGGTGTCCGCCACCCAGTAGAGCCCGTCAGCGGGAAGCTCTGGGCTTTCACCGTCGAGCGCATAGATCGCCATGTCCGCCCCTTTTGTAAGCTTCGCGTGCGGATTGAATACGCGTGCGGAACCCCATTGTCATTCCCGCGAAAGCCGGAATCCGGTAATCACTGGTGTGGGGATGACCGCCCGGCGGGCGTTATTGGAGCGCCTGGGTCAAGTCCGGCGATGGCGGAGAAGGGGAAGCCTATGGCGGAGCCGTCAAAGCCGCGAGCGCGCAAACCGCGCAAAGCGCCGCCGGCCAATGGCGCCGACATGAAGCCCGCGCCCCCTAAGGACGCGATCGACCGGTTCTTCGGCCTCACGGCCCAAGGGTCGAGCGTCGGCACGGAGTCTCCGCGCCGGCCTCGAGACCTTCATTATACCATGGCCTACATCATGTTCGTCAACCCGGTGATCCTTCAGCAAGCCGGCATGGATCACGGCGCGGTGTTCGTCGCCACCTGCCTCGCCGCCGCCGCCGCCGGCTCCCTCATCATGGGACTCTACGCCAATTATCCGATCGCTCTCGCGCCGGGCATGGGGCTCAACGCCTATTTCGCCTTCACCGTGGTGCCCGAGCTCGACGGCAATTGGCAGCTCGCCTTGGCGCCGGTCTTCATCTCCGGGCTGCTCTTCCTTGCGCTATCGCTGTCGCCGCTGCGTGCCTGGCTGATCGACGCGATCCCGCTGAACCTGAAGCTCGGCATCGCCGCCGGGATCGGCTTCTTCCTCGCGCTGATCGGCCTCCAGAACGCCGGCGTGGTGGCCGCCGATCCGACCAATCTCGTCGCCCTCGGCGACCTGTCGAAACCGGAGACGCTGCTCGCCGCCGCAGGCTTTTTGGTCATTGCCGGCCTCGCCGTGCGCAAAATTCCCGGCGCCATCATCATCGGTATGCTGGCCATCACCCTCATCGCGGTCGCCGCGGGCCTCGGGCCGTGGCACGGCATAGCCGCGATGCCGCCCTCGCTCGCGCCAACTTTTTTTGCCATAGACTTGGCCGGCGCCTTCCGGCTCGGCCTCGTCACCATCGTGCTCACGCTCCTCCTGGTGACGATTCTCGACACGACCGGCACGCTGATCGGCGTCGCACGCCAGGCCGGCCGGACGGGCCTGACGGCCATCGCGGTCGCGGCGCTCTTCCTGCTCGCACTGTTCCTTGCGCCGTTGGCGCAGACCGTGCCGGCTTATGCCACGGCGCCCGCGCTTTTCTTCGTCGCCTGCCTCATGGCTGCGAGCCTCGGGGCCATCTCTTGGGAGACCCCACCGAGTACATCCCCGCGCTCATCATCGCCCTTATGATGCCGCTGTCCTATTCGATCGCCACCGGCATCGGGCTCGGCTTCATCGCCTACGTGCCGCTCAAGGCGCTGAGCGGCCGGTTCGGCGAGATCAACGCGGCCGTGGCCGTCATCGCCGGCGCGTTTCTGCTCAAGCTGATCTTCGCCTGAGGGCGCGGTACAAAGGAATAGGGCGTCTCAAAGGTCCGGCCCGCGCCAAGCCCCGCTCACCGGGCCCTTCTCCGCGACGTATCGGCCCTTGTAACACTGGGCGCGCCTCGCTATGACGGGGCGCGCGCCCCCGCCACCCAAAGGTCGACCGACCAGACATGGATACCGAGGCTACCGAGCGTCACGCCGCCAAAGGCGGCGGGAATCCGCTCATCGTCTTCACCATTTCGCTCTGCGCCGCAATCGTCATGGCCGGCGGCTTTGGCATCGTGATGGCAGCCTTCGTCGTCGCCAGTGCTAACCTATTCGCCCTGGGCAAGACCTTCGTGTGGGCTGGAAGCATTGCGGTCGGGGCGGCAACGCTCTGGCTCGCGCTTTGGACCTTTGCCCGCTCCTGGCATGTTGAGCGTAGGCTCCGGTCGGGTCTCGAGGTCGACGAGCCCAAGGTCTCCATCCTGGTCAATCTCCGCGGCAACTGAAGGACGCGGTGAGCGCCGAGAACCGGGGCGATTATCCACATGCGGCCTCGCCCAAAAGTCCTTATGCTCTGGGCAAACAACTAAGTCTTGGGGGGTGTCGGTAATGTCGATTTGGGGCAAGCTCGCAGGCGCCGCCGCCGGACTAGCGATCGGCGGTCCGATCGGCGCTCTGCTTGGCGGCGTTGCGGGGCACTACGTCATCGACCGCGATCAGGAGCAGGACGGGTCCGCCGGCAACCAGGTCGCCTTTACCGTGGGCGTCATCGCGCTCGGCGCGAAAATGGCCAAGTCTGACGGCGTCGTCACCATGGACGAGGTCAACGCCTTCAAGGAGGTATTCAAGGTCCCCGATGGCGAGATGAAGAACGTCGCCCGTGTCTTCAATCTCGCCAAGCAGGACGTGTCCGGCTACGAGGCCTATGCTGAGCAGCTCGCCACCATGTTCAAGGGCAACCGGAAGCTCCTGGAGGACGTGCTCGAGGGCTTGTTCCATATCGCCAAGGCCGACGAGGCGCTCCATCCCGGCGAGGAGAAGTTTCTTGCTCAGGTGGCCAAGCGTTTCGGCTTCACCGACACCGAGTTCAGCTACATCAAGGCGCGTCACGTCGTGGCGTCCAAGCGCAATCCTTACGACGTGCTCGGAATCAAGCCGTCGATCACCAACGACGAGCTGAAGGTCCAGTATCGCCGGCTCATCGCCGACAACCATCCCGACAAGCTCATCGCGCGCGGCGTACCGAAGGAATTCATCGCCATCGCCACCGAGAAGGTCGCCACGATCAACGAGGCCTATGACACGATTGCCAAGGAGCGGGGAATCTAGCCCTTTGGGCCGGCCGCTCAATGTGATTCCCGCGAAGTCGGGAGTCCAGTAACCACGAACGCGGTCTATTTGCTTGTCCTGGCTTACTGGATTGCCCGGTCGAGCCGGGCAATGACACGGTAGACGATGACCGACGCTCCCGACAGTCCGCTGGCCACCCTGTGGTGCCCCTCGCCGAATTTCGAGCCACGGCGCGAGGGCTGCGAGCCCGACATGCTGATCCTGCATTACACCGGCATGGAATCGGCCGAGGCGGCGCTCGACTGGCTCACGCGCGAGGAAGCCAAGGCCTCCGCCCACTACCTCGTCGACGAGGAGGGCCGCATCACCCAGATCGTCGCGGAATCGATGCGCGCCTGGCACGCCGGCCAAAGCTCCTGGGAGGGCGAGACGGACCTCAATTCCCGATCCATCGGCATCGAGATCCACAATCCCGGCCACGCTTTCGACTATCCCGATTTTCCGGACCGCCAGATGCAGGCCGTCGAGGCCCTAAGCCTCGACATCTTGGGCCGACACGAAATTCGCCCCCAGCTCGTGCTGGCGCATTCCGACATCGCGCCTGGCCGCAAGGCTGACCCTGGTGAGAAATTCGATTGGGCGCGTCTTGCCCGGGCGGGCGCGGGTCTTTGGGTCGAGCCCGAACAGCTGGGCAACGATCAGGGCCTGGGGCCGGGTGACGAATCCCCAGCCGTCTCCGAATTGCAGCGGGCACTCATGGAATACGGCTATAGCGTCGAGGTGACGTCGACTTATGGCCGCGGGCTGGAGCAGGTCGTCGAAGCCTTCCAGCGCCATTTCCGGCAGGCGCGCATCGATGGCCGCGCCGATCGCTCCACGCGGGAAACCTTAGCGCGGCTTCTAGCCGCACGGCATCGCCCTCAGGTCGCCTGACCTAGCCGAACGCATGAGGCCCGCTCCGCTCGATCGCGTCCGTTCGGGCGTCTAGCGCATGCTCATATAGCCCGCGTGGGCTTTACGCAGGTTCCGCTTTGGGTTCTGCATGAACTGATCCATCGCCGCCTGGCTTGCCGAAGCAATAGGTCTTGCCGTCGACCTGCGAGCTGATCGAGCAATCCGTCTTGACGGCCTTCCCTTGCGCGAGCGCCATGGGCATCCATGTTCTCGTACTCGCCGGTCGCGGCGAGTGCCGCGGAGGCAAGATACTCGGCGCATGCGAAAAGGCCCGCCCCCGCGGGGGACGGCCCTGTGATCTTGCCATCGCATTGACGGCTATTGTGCCGCGAACGTCTCCTGCGCCTTGGCGATGTGGCCGGCCGGGTCCTTCATGAAC
>JBOHJE010000178.1:0-52076 GCA_050728375.1 Methyloceanibacter sp. | reverse complement strand
GCCGAGCACTGTCGAGGTATGGCAGCCGGCCTTCTCGAACACGCGTCCCTCCATCAGGGACATGACGCCGCCGCCGCCATCCTCCCCGGACGACGCGGCGCGGGTCCAGGGCTTCCGGACGAAGCGGCCCGGCGCCTTATCCTCACAGCCCGGCAGGCCCTCGGCCTCGTCCTCGACCTTCTCGAGGGCGGTCAGCATCTCGTCGCGCAGATGCTCGAACCAGGCTTGCGCGCGCGCCTTCTGCACCGCGAGCGCACCGGCCGGCTCCTCCCCTCTGCGCTTGTTCTGTTTCTTTTTCATGGGTGTGAGCGATCTGTCGGGCCGCATGCGCGCCGGACGTGCTTGAGCGTTGATTTAAGTTTGGCTTCTCGTGCGCCAATTTGCCCAACGCAGCGGCACTGGACAACCCCGAGGCCCCAATGCAAGAAAACCAATATACAGAAATGCCGGGAAATGCTGGGTCACGGCATCAGGAGAGGCTTAGATCGACACGTGTTTTTGCCCGTTCCTTTCTCCGGGGGCCGACATTTGTTGCTCGTTCCTTCGTGACTTCAGCCTTCATTGGTAGCCGCAACTCGACCTGTTGAGCCCCGACCCCAGGAGCTTCGGCCCGTGGCCAGCCACGAAACGCCCTTCGATACCACTCTGCCAAAGGACGACGATCCGAATCGGCGCGATGTCATCCTCATCGCAGCGGGCGCTTTCGCTGCGATCGGCGGCGCCGCGGCACTCTGGCCATTGCTCGACCAGATGAACCCCGATGCCTCGATGCTATCGCTTGCGACCGTCGACGTGGATGTTTCCCAGATCGAAGAGGGGCAGGCCATCACGGTGATGTGGCGCGGCAAGCCGATCTTCATCCGCCGCCGCACGGCCAAGGAGATCGACGCCGGCAAGAATGTCGCGGTCAACGAATTGATCGACCCGATCGCCCGCAACGCCAATCTGCCCGACGACGCGCCGGCCACCGACGAGAACCGCGCCGCAAAGGAACGCGAGCCATGGCTCGTGATGATCGGCATCTGCACGCATCTCGGCTGTATTCCGAAGGGGCAGGCGCTCGGCGACTACAAGGGCGAGTACGGCGGCTGGTTCTGTCCATGCCACGGTTCGCAATACGACACCGCCGGACGCGTCCGCGTCGGCCCGGCACCGCAGAACCTGTACATCCCGCCCTACAGCTTCACCTCCGACACGAAGATCCAGATCGGTTAGTCCCGCATGGCGCATCCCTCAAGCTATCAGTCATCGAGTGGCTTCGAGAAATGGCTCGATGCGCGGCTGCCCGTGCCGAGGATGATGCACGATCAGTTCCTGACGTATCCCACGCCTCGCAACCTGAACTATTGGTGGACCTTCGGCGGCATCCTCACCTTCATGCTGGCCGCGCAGATCGCGACCGGCGTGGTTCTCGCGATGCACTACGTGCCGACGGAGGACGGCGCCTTCGAGAGCGTCGAGAAGATCATGCGCGACGTGAACTGGGGCTGGCTGTTGCGCTATTCCCACGCCGTCGGCGCGTCGATGTTCTTTGTCGCTGTCTACATCCATACGTTCCGCGGGCTGTACTACGGCTCGTACAAGGCGCCCCGCGAGGTGCTGTGGATCCTTGGCGTCCTCATTCTCCTGCTGATGATCGCCACGGCCTTCATGGGCTACTCCCTGCCATGGGGCCAGATGAGTTTCTGGGCGGTGACAGTCATCACCAACCTGTTCTCATCGCTCGACGCGGTGATACCTGGTCTCGGCACCGCGCTGGTCGAATGGATCTGGGGCGGCTTCGCGGTTGGTGAGCCCACGCTGAACAGGCTCTACGCGCTTCACTATCTCTTGCCGTTCGTGATCGCCGGCGTCGTCATCCTGCACATCTGGGCGCTGCATATTCCGGGGAACAACAATCCGACCGGGATCGAGGTTAAGACCCCGCAGGATGCCGTGCCGTTCCACCCCTACTACACGATCAAGGACGGCTTCGCGCTGGTGATGTTCCTGCTGTTGTTCGGAGCGTTGCTGTTCTATGCGCCGAACTTCCTCGGCCATCCCGACAACTACATCCCGGCGAATCCACTCCAGACGCCGCCGCACATCGTGCCGGAGTGGTATTTCCTGCCGTTCTACGCGATCCTTCGCGCTATCCCGAATAAGCTGTTCGGCGTCGGCGCCCTGATCGCTTCCATCGCCATTCTCTTCTTTGTGCCCTGGCTCGATACGTCGAAAGTGCGCTCGACGCGCTACCGGCCGATCTACAAGTGGTTCTTCTGGGTCTTCGTGGTGACGTGCATTGCACTCGGCTATCTCGGTTCCCAGGCGCCGGAGGGTTGGTATCTGTTCTTCGGGCGACTCTTCACGTTCTACTATTTCGCCTTCTTCCTGCTGGTGATGCCGCTGATCGGACTGATCGAGCGGCCGGGCAAGCGTCCGGGCAGCATCACGGAATCAGTGCTCGGGCCTCAGCCGACGAAAAGGCAGGAGCCGCCACCGCCCAGCGAGATAACACGCGAGGCGGTCGCATGAGGAGTCTCCGCGCACTGCCACGATCGGCCAAGATCATGCTGCTGGCGCTTTGCCTGCCGATTAGCTCGTCTTGCACCATCGCGCTTGCAACTGATGCGGGTGGGGCCGGAGCACAAGACAACAGCCACGAACCCGAGATCGCGTCTCAAAGCTGGAGCTTCACGCCGCCCTTCGGGACGTTCGACAATGCGCAGCTTCAGCGCGGCTTTCAGGTCTACCGGGATGTTTGCGCCAACTGCCATTCAATGAAGCTGCTGTCCTACCGCAATCTCGGCGAGCCGGGCGGACCCGAGTTCTCGCCGAAGGCGGTCGAGGTGCTTGCCTCACAAGCGCAGGTCACCGACGGCCCGAATGACAAGGGCGAGATGTTCCAGCGTCCGGCCACGCCCTCTGACCGGTTCCGCATGCCTTTCGCGAACGACGCGGCAGCTCGGACGATGAATAATGGCGCGCTGCCGCCCGATCTCTCGGTCATCGTCAAGGCGAGGCCCAGAGGTGCTGACTATGTCTACGCTCTGCTCACTGGCTACCGAAAACCGCCTCAGGGTTTCGAGATGACGAGGCGCATGTACTATAACGCCACGTTTCCCGGTCACCAGATCGCCATGCGGCCGCCGCTCAGCGATGGTGCCGTGATTTACACCGATGGCACGAACCCGACTGTCGACAACTACGCCAGGGACGTCTCTGCCTTCCTGATGTGGGCGGCCGAGCCGAAGCTCGAGGAGCGCCACAAAGTCGGGGCACGCGTGATGATCTTCCTCCTCGTGTTCGCGGTGATCATGTTTCTGGCCAAGCGCGCCGTTTGGGCGCATCTGCATCATCGCGACCGCGCTCATGCGAGGTGAGCCTCGCGGGAGCCGCGGGCAGAGGGCAAAATGACAAAGGCAGTGCTCGGGTTTATCGGCGGCTCAGGTATCTACGACTTGCCGGGGCTGAAGAACGTGCGCGAAGAGCGTATCGAGAGCCCCTGGGGCGAACCTTCAGCAGCGCTCAGGATCGGCGATATCGACGGGCTTCCCATCGTGTTCCTCTCGCGTCACGACAAGGGCCACCGGCTGTCTCCGAGCGACATCAATTACCTCGCTAATATCGACGTGTTGAAGCGGGCCGGGGTCACCGACCTAGTTTCGCTTTCGGCCTGCGGCTCGTTCAGGGAGGAACTCCCGCCTGGCACCTTCGTGCTCGTCGATCAGTTCGTCGATCGCACGTTCAATCGGGCGAGCTCGTTCTTCGGCAAGGGTTGCGTCGCGCATGTGTCGATGGCGCATCCGGTCAGCCCGCGGCTCCGCATCCATCTCGCCGAGGCGGCGATGGCTGAAGACATCCCGGTCGTGCGCGACGGCACTTACGTCTGCATGGAAGGTCCGCAATTCTCGACGCTCGCCGAGAGCCTGACCTACAAGAATCTCGGCTACTCGGTGATCGGCATGACCAACTTGCCCGAGGCCAAGCTCGCCCGTGAGGCGGAGATTTGCTACGCGACCGTCGCCATGGTCACCGATTACGATTGTTGGCACCCCGACCACGACGCCGTCACGGTGCAGGACATCATCAAGGTCCTGATGGCCAATGCTGAGAAGGCCTCGAGGCTAGCCGCCCGGCTCGCCCGCGACTTTCCCCGGGAGCACGAGCCGTGCCCGATCGGCTCCGACCGGACGCTCGACACCGCCATCATCACCGCGCCGGAGGCGCGCGATCCCGAACTCTTGAAGAAGCTCGATGCGATTGCGGGACGGGTGCTGAGAAGCTGATTACGTCAGAATCCGAACGTCACGGCGAGAAATGCCGGACCGTTGATGCCTGCATGCACCATGATTCCGCCGCATATATTGCGAGTGCGTTGCACGGCCACGGTTTGGCGAACAACACCGACCATATCACGAAGAGCACCCCCAGACCGAAGCTGACGTGGAAGGGACCATGGAGTAGTCCCCGAACGATCCCAAGTGGCAGTGCCGAAGATCGGCTCCTGCCGCGGGCTGAATGAAGCCTCTCCACCACAGCTCCTCGCCGACTATGTTGAGGAAGAAGAACGGGAGCCACAGCGCCAGGAGGTGCAGCCGCGAAGGCTCGAGAGGCACGATCCGCAAAAAGGGGAGGGTGAGGCGGAAATCCTGGACCGAGAGTTGAGTTGATGAGCTGAAGGCACGCGGTCTCTGCGAACGTGGCGCCAAGGACGAGGCCTGCGACATACCAAATCCCGCCCCCGCCGGGTGCAGGCGCAATTCCGTGAGCACCTGCCGCCACGAGGCCACGGCTACCGCCATGCGCGCAGCCGCGAGCGCAGCGACGAGCATCAGGGCAAGCACCTCGCCACCTGCCACGAACCACGCGAGCAGCGGATCCCAATTTTGGGCCACGAGGAGTGGGACGATCGATCGCCTCGCGATCAAAAGGAGTGCCGCCGGTACCGCGAACAGGATTACCGACAGCGCCAGCCCGATTTGGCGTGGGATCAAGCCGCGTTGTCGGGACCTAGCCTGCACACGCGCGTCCTTGGCCTATGGCTGGACGGCGGTGTTGGCACTTTGGGAACCGGGACGCCAATCATCTCGAGGATGCCGACGAACAGGCTGCCGAGGATGGCAAACAGCAAGCCGTAAATGATGGCGACGATGATCGCCGCCGGGATGGCCGCGAGCACCATTTGATAAGAATTGTGACGATCCGCCAGAACGGAACGTCGATGTCGCGAATTGTGATGATGTTCGACCCGCGGCCATGCGTGATCCCCCTTGGATGGCGCCGGCAGTCTCGACTAGCCAGCCGGCTGCGGTTCAACTAATAGGCTCGCAAACGCGTTGCCCGACGCGTCTCACAGCCATTGTTTCGTGGAGGTCCGGAATGGATTTGACTGCCGGCATCGATCTCAAGGACCTCGTCCGCACCATACCCGACTATCCTAAGCCCGGCATCATGTTCCGCGACATCACCACGCTCCTCGGTCACGCGAACGGCTTTCACGCGTGTGTGGAGCAACTGGTCAAACCCTTCACCAATCAGCGCGTCCAGGCCGTCGCCGGCATCGAGGCGCGCGGCTTCATTCTCGGTGGCGCCGCCGCCGACCGCCTGTGTTGCGGATTTGTGCCGATCCGCAAGAAGGGTAAACTTCCGGCCAAGGCGATCGGCCAGGGTTATGAGCTCGAATACGGCATAGACGTCATAGAGGTGCACGAGGATGCGATCAGCGTCGGCGCGCCGGTGCTGCTGGTTGACGATCTCATCGCCACGGGGGGAACGGCGGAGGCGGCGGTGAAGCTGCTGCGCCGCCTCAATGCCGATGTGATCGGAGGCGCCTTCGTCATCGACCTGCCCGACCTCGGCGGTTCGGCTCGGCTTGCCGCGCTCGGCGTCGACTGTCATACGCTCATGTCGTTCGAGGGGGATTGAGGTCCGCCGATGAATATAGAAGGCAAACCATATCGCACGATCTGGCAAGCAGCCGCCGGCGTCTCCGCAGTCAGGATCATCGACCAGACCAAGCTGCCGTTTGCGCTGGAGATCGTCGAGCTCAACTCGCTTGAGGACGCCGCTCGCGCCGTCTCCACGATGCAGGTGAGGGGTGCACCGCTGATCGGGGCCACCGCCGCCTATGGCGTCGCACTCGCCCTGTGTGAGGATGCGTCCGACGACGCGCTCGATCGCGCCTGCGAAACGCTTACCGCCACGCGGCCCACCGCGATCAATCTGCGTTGGGCGCTCGATGAGATGCAGAAGGCCGTGCGCAACCAGCCCTACGATCGCCGGGTCACTGCGGCTTACGCCAGGGCGGCCGAAATCTGCGACGAGGATGTCGAGGCAAATCGCAGGATCGGCGAGCACGGCGTCGGGATCATCAAGGCGCACACCGAGAAAAAGAAGGGCGAGCGGGTGAACATACTCACTCACTGCAATGCCGGCTGGCTCGCCACCGTCGATTGGGGCACGGCGCTCGCGCCGATCTACCGCGCACATGACGAAGGCATTCCCGTCCATGTATGGGTCGACGAGACGCGGCCGCGCAATCAGGGCGCTTCTCTCACCGCTTACGAGCTCGGCGCGCATGGCGTCCCCCACACCATCATCGCCGATAATGCCGGTGGCCATCTCATGCAGAAGAAGCAGGTCGATCTTTGCATCGTCGGCACCGACCGTACCACGGCCACGGGCGAGATCGCCAATAAGATCGGCACCTATTTGAAAGCGCTCGCCGCGCGCGACAATGGCGTTCAATTCTTCGTCGCGCTGCCGCACTCGACCATCGACTGGACCCTCCGCGACGGGAGCACCATCCCTATCGAGGAGCGCGACGCGCGCGAAGTGACTCACATAACCGGCAAGCTTTCCGACGGCTCGATCGCCACCGTAGCGATCGCGCCCGAGAACAGCGCTGCGGCCAACTATGCGTTCGACGTCACGCCGGCGCGCCTGGTGACGGGTTTCATCACGGAGAGAGGTGTTACCCCGGCAACTGCCGAGGGTCTCGCCCTGCTATACCCAGAACATCGCAAGCCACGGGCGGCTTAGCAGCCTTCATCTGTTCACAGTGCAACACTAGGTTAGCGGCATGATCTGGAATCACCTTGCGCCTGCCGGTCTTTGCTTGCCGCTCCTTCTGCTCGTGAGCGTCGCCGGGGCGGCCGACATTCAGTATTACCCCGTACCGGCGGGAGACCATCCGCACGACGTTGCGCCGGCCCCGGATGGCACCGTGTGGTACACGGGTCAGAACCGGGGCGTGCTCGGCCGTCTCGATCCAAAGAGCGGCAAAGTGGCTCATATTCCCCTTGGAGAGGGTTCCCGCCCACACGGAGTGATCGTCGGCCCCCATGGAGAGGCGTGGGTCACCGATGGCGGCCAGAACGCCATTGTCCGAGTCGATGCCCTCACGGAAGAGGTGAGGCTCTACCCGCTGCCCAAGGCCGGCACCAATGCCAATCTCAACACCGCCGCATTCGACGGTGCGGGACGTCTGTGGTTCACCGGTCAAACCGGGGTCTACGGACGTCTGAATACCAAGACGGGCGAGATGAATGTGTGGAACGCGCCGAAGGGCCAAGGGCCCTACGGCATCACGTCGACGCCTGCGGGTGAGATTTACTACGTCTCACTCGCCGGCTCCTATCTCGGCAGGCCGGATCTCGAGACGGGCGAGACCACCGTGATCGAGCCCAAGACGGAAGGGGTGGGCACGCGCCGCGTTTGGTCCGACTCCATGGGGCGGCTATGGATCAGTGAATGGAACGCCGGGAATCTCAGCCGATACGATCCTGTCGCCAAGAGCTGGCGGGTCTATCGCCTGCCGGGCGAGAAGCCGCATGCCTATGCCGTGTTCGTCGACGAGCACGACAAGGTGTGGGTCAGCGATTTCGGCGCCAACGCCATCCTGCGTTTCGACCCGACGACCGAGACCTTCGAGAGCTTTCCCAGCGACCGACCGGACGCAGCCGTCCGCCAGATGCTCGGCAGGCCCGCCGAAGTCTGGGGGGCAGAGTCAGGCACGGACCGCCTCGTGGTGATCCGCGGGGGCGAAGAAAGAGGCGCGGAACGCGACGCGCCCTGAAGGCTACCAGCCGAACCAGAAGTTAATGCCGGGCCGCCGGTAATTCGGATAGTACGGGTAGCCGTAATAGCCGTAGGACCGATAATACGGGCGGTAATAGCCGTAAGACCTATAGCCGTAAGACCGGTAGCCATAAGGCCGGTAGTAGCGGTTTGACCGGTAGGAATAACGCTTCTTCCAGTACCGCTTGGAGGCTTCCTGCACGACGCCATCCTGCGCCTGGCCGTAGCTGAGCGCCGCCTTGGCGGGGAGTGCGGAAGCCTGTGTCGGCGTCACGAAGGCAAGGCCTGACAGGCAGGCTATGAAGGCTGGAACCAGAAATGCACGCATGGGGGTCACCTCGAGTTGGGCTGGGATTCCCTTTAACCTTGCCCGGGCTCCGGGGTTCCGGCACCGCCGGCCAAGCCCACGATCTCAAATCCCGCGCTTTGGCGGCAAAGCCGGTCTAAGCCAAGGCGACCACGGCGACGAAGCCAAGAACCATGGCAGCGGTGACTGGAACGATCCACACCGCGACGGGCATTGGATACCTGGCTTTAGCCGCCCGGTTTGCGTTCGGTGTCAGCGCTAGTTGCTTGCTGGCAGCAAGGACCAGCGTGGCGGTGTGTTTCGCATGCCATTTTGGGCCTGGTCCGCGCATATAGTGGCGTTCGGGACGATACGCGCTACGGAACTTGCTCACTTCACTCCCTCGATCCAACCAACCCCGTAAGCCACCAAAATACATCTGAATATGTTTCAAATCGGTATGCGACCATGGCGGAATTTGGGTGTCGGTGCGGAGCGAGGGAACCGCAAACTTCTAGCTGCTCTTCGGGCTTTCCGGCCGCGGCCTCTTTTCGCAGGGGCGGGTCGCGTTCGGTCCTTGCCGGGGCGGACGAAACTTGCAACAAGGCGCCCCATGCAAAGCCAATGGAACAACGAGACAGCACGGGCGATGGTCGACGCCTACGGCGCCAAAGGGGTCGGGGAGGACATTGCGCTCCGCGTCTACACCACCCGGCTCCTCGGCCGAGACCCGCTCCTCGTCCTGCACGGGGGCGGCAACACCTCGGTGAAGACTCGCGCCACCGACGATCTCGCGCAGGAGCATGAGGTCATCGCGGTAAAGGGATCGGGCGCCGACATGGCCGACATTGAGCCCTGGGGCTTGCCGGCGGTGAAGCTCGGGCCGCTCAGAGCGCTTCGCGCGCTCGAGTCGCTGTCGGACGAGTCCATGGTGAACGTGCAGCGGCTCAATCTGCTCGATGCCAGGGCGCCGAACCCGTCGGTCGAGACGCTTCTCCACACCTTCCTGCCGCACAAATTCATCGACCATACGCATGCCGCCGCGGTCCTCTCCATCGTCGATCAGCCCGACGGGGAGGCCTTGGCGCGCGAGGTGTATGACGGTCGCATGAGCATCGTCCCCTATATCGCGCCGGGGTTCGGGCTCGCCAAAGCGGCGGCCGATGTGTTCGAGCAGAAGCCGGACGTCGAAGGCCTCATCCTGCACAAGCACGGCATCTTCACCTTCGGCAAGACGGCGCGCGAGGCTTATGAGCGCATGATCGAGATGGTGTCGCTTGCCGAGAGCCGCCTGCACCAGGGCCGGCCTATCGTGTTTCCGGCTAGATCAATTGAAGGCAAACCAGCCTCGGCCGGGGAGATCGCGCCGATCCTGCGAGGCGCCTGCGCCATTCGAAAGGAAGGCGCCGAGCCCGTGCGTTTCATCGCCGAGTTCCGCACGGCGCCGGAGATCCTCGACTATGTGAACGGGGCGGAGCTTGCCTCCTACAGTCAGCGCGGCGTGGTGACACCAGATCATATCATCCGCACCAAGAACAAGCCGTTGATCGTGTCGTGGCCGCAGTCCAGCGCGCTCGATGACTTTGCCCAGGCCGTCAAGACCGCGGTCGGGGCGTTCGCCGCCGACTACGAGGGGTATTTCGCGCGTGAGAACGCGGCCGTGGGCGGGACAAAGACCAAGCTCGATCCAATGCCGCGCGTCCTGCTCGTTCCGGGCATCGGCCTTTTCGGTCTAGGCCGGACCGCGAAGGATGCCGCCATCGCAGCCGACCTCGCCGAGAACACGGTCAAGGTCGTCACCGATGCCGAAGCCATCGGCCGTTACGAGCCGCTGCCCGAGAGCGATCTGTTCGCACTCGAATATTGGAGCCTCGAGCAGGCGAAGCTGAAGGGCGCGGTCGCCAAGCCGCTCACCGGGCAGATTGCGGTCGTGACCGGCGCCGGCGCCATCGGCGCCGCGACGGCGCGGGCCCTGGCTGCCGAAGGTGCGGCCGTCGCCGTTCTCGATGTCGACGAAGCGGCCGCGAAGAAGGCGGCCGACGAGATCAAGGGCCTCGGGCTTCGCTGCGATGTCACGAAGCCGGACGACGTAAGGCGCGCCTTCGCCGCCGTGTGCGAGCGCTTCGGCGGCGTCGACATTCTCGTGTCGAATGCGGGGGCCGCGTGGCAGGGGCGGATCGGCGAAGTCTCGCACGAAATTCTGCGCCAGAGCTTCGAGCTCAACTTCTTCGCCCACCAGACGGTGGCGCAAGAGGCGGTCCGCACCATGCTGAAGCAAGGGACCGGGGGCGTGCTGCTGTTCAACATCTCGAAACAGGCCGTGAACCCGGGCATCAATTTCGGTCCCTATGGCCTGCCCAAGGCGGCGACCATGTTCCTGATGCGCCAATATGCGCTCGATTACGGCGCCGACGGCATACGCGCGAACGGCGTCAATGCCGACCGCATCAGGAGCGGGCTCCTGACCGACGAAATGATCGCGGCGCGGTCGAAGGCGCGGGGCATTTCGGAGGCCGAATACATGAGCGGCAACCTGCTCCAGGCCGAGGTTACGGCCGACGATGCGGCCCAGGCCTTCGTGGCGCTGGCCAAGGCCCGCAAGACCACGGGCCATATCGAGACGGTCGACGGCGGCAACATCGCCGCGGCGCTCCGCTGACCGGTCTGCGTGCGAAATTCCGAGCGAAATTGGACGGCATGGTCCCGCATGCCAACCGCAACGATGAGGTTGGAGAGATCGCCAAGGTTCTCAAGGCGTTCCAGGCCGACGCCATCCGCTGGAGCGAGAGCCACAGATCGGAGCAGGACAGCCGGATCCAGGGCCGGCTTGCCTCGCAGCAACGGACCGAGGAGCTCATCCACCAGTTCCGCGGCTCGATCGCCGGCATTCTCGGCGCCATCGCCCAGAGCGCGCGCATGATGGACGAAACGGCGGGGGCCCTGTCGACCGTCGCCAGCGACACCAACGAGCGCTTGACCGTGGTCGCCTCGGCGTCGGACGAAGCATCGGCCAACGTGCAGACCGTGGTCGCGATGGCCGAGGAGCTTGCCGTTTCGGTGGGCGGGATCGACAACCGCGTCTCCACCGCGAGCCGCATCGTCAACCAGGTGACCAAGGCGGTGGAGACCAACCAGTCGGCAACGCAGATGCTTCAGGTCAGCCGCGATCTCGCCCCCCAGGCCGAGGAGCTCCGCCACACCGTGGAGAACTTCCTTCGCCAGGTGGCGGTAGCCGATACGCTGAAACGCGCAGGCTAGATCCGTCTCAAACGGTTTCGGCCGCTATTGCAACCCCCGCTGCTTGGAAGGGGCGGCGGAACGCTGTTGACGCGAACGGGCGGCACGGCGAAGCTCGGCCCTCCTTGTGAAGGCACGTCGCGGGAGGCATAGCTTGGGCCGAATCCTACGCATCTTTTTGGCGGGCATTCTTGCTCTTCTGCCGATCATCGTGACGGTGTTCGTGGTCGCGTGGGTCGCGTCGCTCGTAGCGAGCTATGCCGGCCCCGACAGCCTGTTCGGGCACATCATCACGTCGCTCGGGCTCAACATTTCGCCGTCCTCGACCATCGCTTATTTCCTCGGCCTCGCTATCATCCTCGGCGCCATCTTCGTGCTGGGCCTCCTCGTCGAATCGGGGCTGCGGTCGTGGATCTCCAACGGCCTCGACTGGCTCATGATGCGGATTCCGCTCGTCTCCAACGTCTACGAACTATCGAAGCGCTTCGTCGCCATCGTCGACCGTGGTGGAGGCACGGACAGCCTCAAAAGCATGCAGCCGGTGTGGTGCTTCTTCGGGGGAGAAGAAAGCGCAGCGGTCCTCGCGCTCATGCCGTCGCATGAGCCCGTGACGATCGGCAACCATAGCTATCTCGCCGTGCTGGTGCCGTCCGCGCCGTTGCCGTTCGGCGGCGCCTTGATCTACGTACCTTCGGCGTGGGTCAAGCCCGCGGAGGGCGGCGTCGAGAGGCTGATGAACGTCTATGTGTCGATGGGCGTGACGCCGCCAATCTCGAAGCCAGCGCTGGCCGACGCAATCGCCGGGCAATTCCCCAAGGAAGGCCGAGCGAAGAAGCTAAGGGCTCCGCAACCTGCGAAAGAGACGAACAAGGACCAAGGTGCAGCCTGACGCAAGCTCCTAGAGCATGATTCCTTCCGATCGCATAACACCAAGCTCGTCATTGTCGGGCTTGACCCGCCTGCGCGGGCAGAAGCCTTCATACCGAGAGCGAGCAGTAATCATCGCTTTGGCGGGCGAAGGCCCGGCAATTCATTCCACCCGCTTTCATCTGGCCGATGCAACGGAATGGATGCCCAGGTCAAGGCCGGGCATGACGATTGCTCTAGGTCGCGAAGCGGAAGCGGAGGACATCGCCGTCCTTCACCACATATTCCTTCCCTTCCAGCCTGAGTTTGCCCGCGTCCCGCGCGCCGACTTCTCCCGCGAGCGATACGTAGTCGTCATATGCGATGGTCTCGGCGCGGATGAAGCCCTTTTCGAAATCGGTGTGGATCACGCCGGCGGCCTGGGGCGCTCTTGTGCCTTGCGTCACCGTCCAGGCGCGCGCTTCCTTTGGACCCGCGGTGAAATAGGTGATGAGCCCCAATAGCTTGTAGCCTTCGCGGATCATGCGATTGAGGCCGGGCTCGGACAAGCCGAGCTCCGCGAGATAGGTCCGCCACTCGCCGGCGTCGAGCTCGGCGAGCTCCGACTCGATCTTGGCCGAGATGACGACGCAGCCCGCGCCTTCCGCCGCCGCACGCGCCTCGACCTTGGCGGAACAAGCGTTGCCGGAGGCGGCAGCCGCTTCGTCCACGTTGCACACATAGAGCACGGGTTTCGAGGTCAGGAGGCCGAGCGATCTTAATGCGGTTTGCTCCTCGTCCGCGATGAGTGCGAGGCGCGCGGGCTTGCCTTCGCGCAGCAGCGGCAGGACGCGCTCGACGAGCTCGAGCGTCTTCTTCGCCTCCTTGTCCTGGCCCCTAATTTTCTTCTCGAGGATCGGCAGGCGCCGCTCGAGGCTGTCGAGATCGGCAAGCATGAGCTCGATCTCGATGGTCTCGGCATCGGCGATGGGATCGATTTCGCCCTCGACATGGATCACGTCGGGGTCGTCGAAGCAGCGCAGCACATAGGCGATGGCGTCGACCTCGCGGATATGGGCGAGAAACTGATTGCCTAGGCCTTCGCCCTTGGAGGCGCCGCGCACGAGACCGGCGATGTCCACGAAGGTCAGCCGGGTCGGCACAACCTGCGCCGACTTGGCGATTGCCGCCAGCCGATCGAGGCGCGGATCGGGCACGGGCACATCGCCGACATTGGGCTCGATCGTGCAGAAAGGATAGTTGGCGGCCTGCGCCGCGGCGCTCTGCGTCAGCGCGTTGAACAGGGTGGACTTGCCGACATTGGGCAGTCCCACGATGCCGCATTTGAATCCCATGGCTATCTGCTCGCCGTGGCTGGGTCTTCACCCTCTCCCCGCAGGGGATAGGGGGATTGCCCGCCGTACAGCCCCCGCATCACGAGCCGAGCCAGCGGCGAAGCATGCCGGCGAGCGAGCCTTCTGCCGGGCGCGTCTCCTCGGTCTTCTTGCCGGCCCTCGCGTCAGCAGGGCGCTCCTTCTTGCGCGTCACGGGCTTTGCCTGCGGCGTCTTCGTCTCGAGGGGAGCTTCGCCCTCGGACCGCAGGCGGTGGGCGACCTGAGACTGAAACTTGTCGTTGGCGCCATCGGCGAGGAGGGGCGCCGCGTCGGCGACGGCGCCGAGCAGCGGCTCGAGCCAGTCATGGTCGGCCTTGGCGAAATCATGGAGGACATATCCCGTCACGAGATCGCGCCGCCCCGGATGACCGATGCCGATGCGCACGCGAACATAGTCGTTGCCGATATGGGCGGTGAGGGACTTGAGCCCGTTATGCCCCGCGACGCCTCCGCCCTTCTTGACGCGCACCTTGCCTGCCGCGAAATCGAGCTCGTCGTGGAAGGCGATCACGTCGTCCTCATCGAGCTTGTAGAAGCGCATGGCCTCGCCGACTGCCCGGCCAGACTCATTCATGTAGGTCTCGGGTTTGATCAGGAGAACGCGTTCCTTGCCGAGCTTGGCTTCGGCCACGAGGCCGGAGAAGCGCTTGCGCCAAGCAGGAAAGCCATGGGCAGCGGCAATCGCGTCGACCGCCATGAAACCGACATTGTGACGGTTGAAGGCGTAGCCCGCCCCCGGATTGCCGAGGCCGACAAAGAGCTTCATCGCGTCATCCTGGTCGGGCGCTCGAGACCGAGCCGCAGAGAACCTAAGAGAAGAAGCAGATTACTTCTTCTTCTCCTCCTTCGGCTTCTCCTTGTCCTCGGCACCGGCTTCGGCAGGGGCCGCCGCAGCTTCGGCGCCAGGCTCGGCGATCGCCTCAGGTGCGCCTGCCGCCGGCTCTTCAGCAGAGCGGCCGACGATCGTGGCCACGGTGAAGTCGCGGTCAGTAATGGTGGGACGCACGCCCTCCGGCAAAGTGATCGCCGAGATATGGACCGAATCGCCGATCTCCAGTCCGGTCAGGTCCACATCGAAGTGATCGGGGATCTTGTCGGCGGGACAGCGCACGGGAATCTCATGGCGCACGATGTTGAGCACGCCACCGCGCTTGAGGCCGGGCGAAGCCGCATCGTTGAGGAAATGCACCGGCACGTTCACGGTGACCAAGGCGTCCTTACTGAGCCGCATGAAATCTACGTGGATCGGGAAGTCGCGCACGGGATCGAGTTGGACGCCGCGGGGAATCACGCGGGTCTTCTGACCCTCGACGTCTAGCATGAAAATGGTGCTCTGGAAGTGACCCGTCTGGAGCTGCCTCGAAATCTCCCGAGATTCGAGCGCGATGTTCTGCGGCTCCTGCTTGTCGCCATAAACGATGCCGGGAACTCGCCCGTCGCGGCGGATCGAGCGCGCGCTGCCTTTGCCGCTGCGCTCACGTGCCCAGGCCTTGAGTTCGATCGCCACAGACATGCTAACCTCCAGGCTCTGAAATAATGAGGGGGCCGAATTGCGGCCCCGCAAGGTCTTGGCGGCTTGAGGGTCGCCGCGATGGACAGGCTTATAGCGCCGCGGGGGCGGGAAGACAATCGCCTATAGGGCTCCGGATTGCGGCATTTTTGGCCGGAATCATGCCTTCTTGGGGAATAAGCGACCTAGGAGGCGATGCCGTTTCCGACCGCTTCGGGCGTGAGGGAGGGCGAGCCCTTGCCGGCCGTCTCGGCTTCCTTGATGAGGTGCATGACACGCGAGTTGAGCGGCACCCTCAGCCCGTGCGCGCCGGCCAGCCGCACGATCTGACCCTGAATAAATTCGATCTCGGTCGGTCGACGCGCCTGCAAATCCTCCCACATCGACGAGCGTGCGTTGCGGTCAAAGGCCATGGTGCGCCGTGAGGCAAGCCTAAATAGGCGATCTGGCAGCCTGAGTGCGAAAGCGGTCAGCCGTGGAGGCACGCCTTCGATGGACCCGGCCCGTATTCCTGCCGCGCGGAGCACGGCCAATCCTTCCCGCATCTGCCGCGAGAAAAGAAGCCGCCAGCGACGGTCGCCGAGTTGCTCGATCAGCGACAAGCCCGACAATGCGTTGAGCCCATTGTTCAGGTTGACCAGAAGCTTGCCCCAAAGGACCGCCCGGATGTCGTCGTTCTCTTCGAAGTTTGCGCGGGGCACGTCAAGCAGATCGCGCAAGCCGTCGAAACCGGCCTCCACCTGGAGTGTGCCGCTGCTTGCCCGGTGAAAGCGAGGCGGCTGACCGTGGGCACGGGTCTGCACGACGTTGAACGGCACCATGCCGGCGGCCACCCGATGCGCAAGGGCACTCCGGAGAATGTCCGCGTTCTCGACGCCGTTCTGAAGACTGACGACGATCGCATCTTTCGGTGCGTGTTGCCCAATCAGGTGCGAGATCGATGCAGTGTCGCCCGCCTTGACTGTGACCAGCACGACATCGGCGGAGCGCAAGGCAGCTTCGGCGTCCGATGTCGCCTTGGTCTGCGTGGCCTCGATGATCTCGTCCCTTCGATCGAGATCTGAGACACGCATGCCGTGCTGCGAAATTGCCTCCGCTAACGAGGGGCGGAGCAGAAGCGTGACGTTCCGACCTGCTGCGGCGAGGCGGCCGCCGAGATAGCAGCCCACACTCCCGGCGCCTGCGACAACGATGTTGCAATTCGGATCTATCGTCATGGTAAGGGCTTATTGCATCGACAGGGGTTCGTTCCCCGCACCGAGGCGATAGTAGCCGCTCGGGCTGGGTGCGCGTCAAACAAACCTCCATATCCATTTCGCGATCGTCGGAGCGCGAACGCAGGCATGAACGAACCGATCGGCGAAAAGCTCAGCCCCTCCGAACCGGCCGGCCGGATCGATGCGCCCGGACTGCCGACGGCCCGTCAGCTCAAGGCCGGGAGCTTGGCGCGGTATCCGGGTCACCTCAAGACCGCCGCAAGGCGCCGTCTACCGCGCGTAATTTTCGATTACCTTGAGGGCGGCTCGAATGACGAAGTGACGCTACGAGCGAACCGTGCCGACTTGGAAGCGCTGCGGTTCAATCAGCGCGTCTTCGATCACGTGGCGTCCCGCAATCAGCGGACCACATTGTTCGACCAGCGGGCGACCATTCCCGTCGCCTTGGCGCCGATCGGCCTTGCCGGCATCTTCTACCCACGGGCCGAGCTTCACGCCGTGCGTGCCGCGAATGCTTTCGGCGTGCCGATTTGTCTCAGCACGCTGTCCAGCTGCTCGCTCGAAGACGTCGCGGCTGCGGGTGAGGGGGCGCTCCTGTTTCAGCTCTATCTGTTCAAGGACCGGGCGGTCAACGCGGCCCTCATCCAGAGGGCCGAGCAAGCGCGTTGTCCCGCGCTCGTGCTGACGCTGGACACGGCGGTTCAAGCACGCCGCAATCGCGATCTCGATAACGGGTTGGTGGTGCCGCTCAAGGTCAGACCGCGCCACGTGTTCGACATCATGTCGAGGCCGCGCTGGCTGCTTGGTTTCTCGCGCAACAGGCCGACTTTCATGAACTTGACGCCATACGTGTCGGGGGGCTCAGATCTCGCAACTGTGTCGGCTTGGGCAGAGCGCCACTTCAAGGGCGCCGTGACGGCCGCCGACCTCGAGTGGGTGCGGCACAGTTGGCCGCGCAAGCTCGTGGTCAAGGGCATTCTGGACGCCGAGGATGCGAAGCTCGCGGTCAAACTCGGCGCGGACGCGATCATCATCTCCAACCACGGCGGCCGGCAGCTCGATGGCGCCAACACCGCAACGAAGGCGCTGCCGGCCATACGCGAGGCTGTCGGCGATCAGGTCGATCTCGTCTTCGATGGCGGCGTCAGGTCCGGTCTCGATGTGCTCAAGGCAATCGGGCTCGGCGCCAAGGGCTGTCTCCTCGGCCGCGCCTATCTCTATGGCCTCGCGGCCTACGGCGAAACCGGCGTGGCAGCGGCGCTCCGCCTGATGGCGCAAGAGCTCGACGAGGGAATGGCGCTCACCGGTGTCGCCGACATTAACGCGCCGCCCAAGGGCCTCGTGGCTTGAGGCCGCTTACGTTCGCCAAGGATGTTCGGGCAGCTCCGTCACGCCGAGCACTTTGACGCCGGCCTCGGCCACCTTGTGATCGTTCTCTACCGTGCTGCCGCTTACGCCGATGGCGCCGACAAGAACCCCATCCTCGTCGACGATTGGAACGCCACCGGGAAACGTGATCAGCCCTTCATTGGAATGCTCGATGCCCCAGAGCGGTTTGCCGGGCTGCGAGAGCTGGCCGAGCTGGCCGGTAGCCATGCCGAAGAAGCACGCCGTCTTGGCCTTCTTGATGGCGATATCGATGGAGCCGACCCAAGCGTCATCCATGCGAATGAAGGCCTTGAGATTCGCTCCGGAGTCGACCACGGCGATACACATCTGCGTCTTGAGTTGGATCGCCTCCTTGCGCGCAGCCCCAATGGCTTTTTCGGCATTCTCGAGATTGACGTGCATCGTTGCTCCTTCGGGTGTAGTTTCGTGAATGGTGACGGTGAGATCCCAAGCTAAACGCGCAAGGCGCCGAATTGTGTCACCGCGGAACTTTCCATCGCGTGACGGCGGCTCCAGACAGACCGCGGGTTGGTCTTAAGATGGACGCCCCCCGCGAACGACGCCGGGACATACTCGACTTCGGCTGGCAAGCGTAAGAGGAGAGCGTCACGATGCCCGAGAGCACTTACAAAGTCATCGAACTCATTGGCACAAGCGCAACGTCGTGGGAAGAGGCCGCCAAGGTCGCGGTTGAACGCGCCGCCGAGCACTTGCGCGAGTTGCGCGTAGCGGAAGTCGTCGAGCAGGACATGGTCATTACGGACGGCAGGGTCGAGGCGTACCGGACCAAGATCAAAGTCTCATTCAAATATGAAGGCCACGGCTAACGCGGTTGAGTCGGCATAGGGCCGCCTAATAGAACAGGCTCGACACCGATTTCTCTTCGGCTGTGCGGGCGACGGCCTCACCAAGAAGGGGCGCGATGGGCAGAACCCGGATGTTGTGTGCATTCACCACCGACTCGCTCGGCAGGATGGAGTCGGTAATGACCAGCTCCTTGAGGTGTGAGGTCATGATCCGGGCCACGGCCCCTCCGGAGAGCACGCCGTGGGTAATGTAGCCAGTGACCAGATCGGCGCCTTGCTCGAGCAGGGCTTCGGCCGCGTTCACCAGCGTGCCGCCGGAATCGACGATGTCGTCGACAAGAATGCAGGTGTGGCCCGACACGTCGCCGATCACATTCATGACCTCGGAATCGCCCGGCCGCTCGCGTCGCTTGTCCACGATGGCGAGCGGAGCGTCGATGCGCTTGGCGAGGCCGCGCGCGCGGACCACGCCGCCCACGTCAGGTGAGACCACCATCAGGTTGTTGCTGGGAAACACCCGGCGGATGTCCTGCACCATGACGGGCGCGGCGAACAGGTTGTCGGTAGGAATATCGAAGAAGCCCTGAATCTGGCCAGCGTGAAGATCGAGCGTGAGCACGCGGTCGGCCCCGGCGCGCACGATCATATTGGCGACGAGCTTGGCGGAGATCGGCGTACGCGGTCCGGGCTTCCGGTCCTGACGAGCGTAGCCGAAATAGGGGACGACCGCAGTAATGCGCCTCGCCGACGCCCGCTTGAGCGCGTCGACCAGGATCAGCAGCTCCATCAAGTGATCGTTGGCGGGAGCTGAGGTCGACTGAAGAATGAACACGTCCTCGCCACGCACATTCTCCTGCACCTCGACGAAGATCTCCATGTCCGCGAAGCGGCGGACGACACATTTGGTGAGTGGAATTTCGAGGTAGTTTGCGATCGCCTCGGCGAGGGGGCGGTTGCTATTGCCCGCAACCAGTTTCATGCGACCGCTCCTCCCAGCTCAGAGCGAGAAAGGCCGCTCTCACTCGCGTCACGGCGCGCTTTTAACAAGTGCCTAGGGGCGCTGTAAACTCGCTAGACTCATTTGTGAACCGCGTCAGCTCGACTTGGGAAGCAGCTTGATGATGCCGTCGGCCGCGGCCCCCGCGGCGGCGTCGGCGATGGCGCCCCACGGTCCGTCGAGCGATCCCTTGGGGATGGTGTTTTGCTGCGACACCGTGCCCAGCCGTCTTCCGCTTGGGTCGAGCACCTGCCAGTCGATGCGGATGTTTTGCTTACCTCCGCTGGCACTGCTGAGCTTGACCTCGCCTTTAACCAAATAGACGTTCGTGGCGGGGCCGTTGGCAAGCTTGATGCCGTCGGCATAGAGCTTCTTCTTTAGAGCCGCCGCCAAGGATCTGCTGCCGTCGCCGGGCGCGCCGCTCACCTGGGCGACGAGGACCCCTGAAGGCTTCGGAGCGGCAGGTGCCGTGGCAGGCGCTGCGGCCGGAGTTGGCGCCGCCGTAGCCGGTGTGGAACTCGGGGCGCTGGGTGCAACCGACGACGTCGGAGCGCTGCTGCCACCCAAATTGGCCGCGAGCTGAGAGGTGGTCTTGCCGGCGATGCTGCGGAGAACAGCACTGTCAACGCCACTCCAGGGATCGCTGCCCGATCGTTTGGCCACCATCTCGTCCCCTGACAGGCGGTAGACGCGCTCGCCCTTAGTGTTCGAGACGTCCCAAATATAGGAGATCTTGGAGCCCCGCCGCTCGGCGCTCGCGAGGAGATAACCGCGCAGCGTATAATTGCCCCCGCTGGTCCCCGGGATGAGCGTCAAATTGCGGTCCTTGCCGGCGACAACCAGAGCGTCGGTGAGTTCCTTGGCGACCTCGGGGGGCGCGCCGATGATGGGCGCTACGGCGATCTTCGACGAGCCGCCAAACAGGTTGGTCGCGCCGCTCCACAGGCCGCCGACGCTCGCCCCCCCGCCCGGCCCGCCGCCGCAGCCCCAAAGGCACGCCAGCGCTATCGCGGCGAGCGCCAGTCCAGCAATACGACTCAGACGGCCGCGTACGTGTGGTGAGTCCGCGTCCAACAACGACTCCCTCTGTTGGCCGCACATCTCCGTTCGCGAAAGTTCCTCGCGACGGGACTCCCAACCCTCTACCAAACAACAGCTTACCTGCCCTGGCGTGCTGGCGTCCAGTTCTAGCGTGGGTCTTGGCCGCGTCCAATACCGCCCATGGTGAACGCTACTCAGGTAAGCAGAATGGCGGAAATTTGGCGGCCGTAATCTTCCTCGCCATGATGTTGAGACCGGCGATAGCTGAAGAACCGGGTCTCGTCGCAATAGGTGCAAAGTCGGAGATCGACGATGTCGCCGATACCGGCCCGAGTCAGCCGCTCCGCCACATAGCCGGCAAGATCGAAATGGGGCTCGGCCGAGCCCTCGTCGGTCGCGAAGAAGAAGGGCGCGGCGGGATCCTCGGCGAGGAAGCTCTCCATGTAATCCTGGCCGACCTCATAAGCCTTGTGCGAGATGGCTGGGCCTATGGCCGCGCGGATACGGGCCGGCTCGGCGCCGCGCTCCCGCATGGCTTCGACGGTCGCCTCGACGATGCCGGAGAGCGCCCCGCGCCAGCCGGCGTGTGCGGCTCCAACCACGCGCGCCTCGGGATCGCAAAACAACACCGGCGCGCAATCCGCGGTGAGGATGCCGATGGCGAGCCCTGGGGTGGCTGTCACGATGGCGTCGGCCTCCGGGACGGCGCGCTGGGCCCAGGGCTCGTCGGCGGTCACGACGTGCGCGCTGTGCCTCTGGTACGCAGAAAGAAGCTGGCTCGCCGCGGCGCCGACGATGGCCGCGACCCGTGCGCGATTTTCCGCCACGTTGGCGGGGTCGTCGCGCGAGCCCGGCCCGCAGTTCAGAGAGGCATAGATGCCACCCGAGACTCCACCCAGACGGGTGAAAAAGCCATGAGCGACGCCTTTCACCGCGGCGAGGTTCGCGACGGGAAGCAGCATCCTGTCTGGTGTCACCATGATTTAAGCTCTAGGTTTCCCCGAAGGGCGGCGGCGAGGCAAGCCCGTTGCTTGTCAGCACCAGGACTTTGAATAGAAGTCCCATCTGTTGCGGATCGATCAAACGCGTTGCGCCCGACAGGATCGAGTCTCTCTGCTCGGGCTTTGCGGTTTCCAGCAGTCGGTCGCGACGGGCTTCGAGGCCGAGCTTGAGCAGGAACTCGCCTTGCGGCAACGGACCGCATACCGTGAGGCCGACCCCCAGCGCGGTGTCCTTGAGCGCGGCGAAATCGACATGGGCCGTGAGATCGATATCTCCGGGTCGGGCCAGCGGATCGGCAAAGCGGTGGCGGGAGACGGCCTGGAGCGTATCGCCGAGGCCGCTCTCGACATGGCCGTAGTCTATAATCAGCGCAGCGACCGGCGATTGATCGGCCCGGCGCGCGAGCGAGGAGAGCAGTGGTCTCACCGCGGGACGGATCTCGAGGATCGCATCGTCGGGGGCGTCGAGATCGAGACCGGAGAGCTTCTCGCCCACGCTGAAGGCGAAGCCGCCTTTGTCATCGATGACGACCCGGCGTTCGCGCCAGGCGCCCTCTCGATGAACGAGTTGCCGGATGGGCAGGGCATCGATGAACTCGTTGGCGAGCAGGATCAGCGGACCATCAGGCACCTCGTCGAGGCCCCGGTACCACATGACGGGGGCCGGGGACCCGTGCAGCGCGGATTGCTGCACCTCGTGCAGCACCGGGCTCGTCTCGATGAGCCCGATCGAGACGCTGTCCAGAAAGCGTGGCGCGCTGCGCCACGCGCGCAGCGCATCTTCCATCAACGTGCCGCGGCCGGGCCCAAGCTCGGCGACGACGATAGGTTTCGGCTCGGCCATGGTCTGCCACACGGCGACGGCCCATAGCCCAATGAGTTCGCCGAAGATTTGGCTCACCTCGGGGGCCGTGATGAAGTCGCCGGCCTCGCCGATAGGTTGGCGCGAAGTGTAATAGCCTGCGCCGGAATCCGACAGGCAGGCCTCCATGTAGTCGGAAACCTTCAGGGGGCCGTCGCGGGCGATGCGCTCTTTCAGGCGCGCGGCAAGGATGGTGGCTCTCGCGCTCCGACGGTCGCCCGCGCCGCCCATCACGCGGCCACGAGGGCTTTCTGCCGTGCGCGCCAGATCAGCCAAAGCCCAGCCAAGATCATAGGAATGGAATAGACGATGCCCGGCGTGAGAATGCCGATATCCATGGGGTGGCCCGCATGAGGCTCGCGCACGAATTCCACCAGACTGCGGAACAGCCCGTAAAACACGAGGAACAGGCCGAACACCGTGCCCGGACGCGTGAGCGCCTGGTAACGGTGCGTGGCGATACGCAGGATTATGAACAAGACGATGCCCTCGAGCGCCGCCTCGTAGAGCTGGCTCGGATGCCGCGGCGCGTCGCCTTCGCCTGGGAACACCATGGCCCAGGGCACGTCGCTGACGCGCCCTACCACCTCGGAATTGATGAAATTGGCGAGGCGGCCGAAAAACAGCCCGAACGGCGTCGCGGCCGAGGCGATGTCGCCCAGCGACAGCGGGTTGATCCCCTTGACCCGCGAGAAGACATAAACGGCGATGGTAACGCCGAGAAGGCCGCCGTGAAATGACATGCCGCCATTCCAAACCGCAGGAACCTCCGCCGGATTGTGCCAGAAAAAGCTCGGTTCGTAGAACAGCACGAAGCCAAGCCGGCCGCCGACCACGATGCCAAGCGTGATCCACAAGAGGAAATCGTCCGCCTGGCTCACGGTCATGGGCGGCTTGCCCCCCCACAGCGCTGGGCGCGAGACGAGATAGCGTCCATAGAGCCAGCCGAGCAGGATGCCCGCCATATAGGCGAGCCCGTACCAGCGGATCGAGGCCGGTCCGATCTGGATCGCCACGGGGTCGATCACGGGGTAGGGGAGAGCGAAAAGGTTCATGGCCCTGAGGGTGGAAAGTCGGGCGACCCTTTACCGTCGCTCCCGGCCTGTCAAGGCGCGGAAGGCCGCGCGGCCCAGGTTGCGCGTGCGGGGTCGGGGGCCCATAGTCGGGCCAGGCCTTTGCCCCGCCCGCAGAAAGCGGCCCCGACGAGGACAGTGCGGATGACCCAGACCTCAGGACGGTTCTTCGACGAGCTCGGCAAACTGTTGACCGATGCGGCGGGAGCCGCCGACGGCGTCCGCAAGGAGATCGAAAGCGTGGTCCGGGGGCAGGCGGAGCGGGTCCTGCGCGACCTCGACGTCGTGAGACGCGAGGAGTTCGAGGCGGTCAAGGCCATGGCCCAAAAGGCGCGGGAGGAGAACGAGCAGTTGAAGCAACGCATTGCTCAGCTGGAAGGCCGCACTCGCGATTCCGCCAAAAGCTGACCCAGCCGCTCCGGTCAGGCTCCTGCCTCAAAAAAATTTCACCCTGCGTGTCGATTTTCGCCGGCTGCCGTTCGACGTGACAGTAGAGCCAAGCTCCCAATTGCCGAGCCGGCTCCGAGACAAGGAGAAAGACAATGCGATTCATATCGATGGTGAAGTTTGCCGAGGCGAGCGCAGTACCGCCGCCAAAGGCTTTCCTGGATGCAATGGACCAGCTCATGAAGGACGCGGCCACTGGTGGTTGCGTCATGGTCGAGGCCGGTGGCCTTCTGCCGACCGCCGCCGGCGCGCGCGTCCGGCTCGCTGGAGGCAAGGTTGCGGTCATGGACGGGCCGTTCACCGAAACCAAGGAGGTGGTCGGCGGCTACGCGATCTTCGAGGTGAACTCGAAGGCCGAGATGCTACATTGGACCGAACGCTTCGTGGACCTTCACAGGAAAGACATACCCGGCTGGGAAGGCGAGGCCGAGGTTCGCCAGCTCGCGGGGCCGGGCGAAAAGCTGTGCGACCAGGTGCGCGAGGCGCACGCGGCCACGGTCTAACCCCGCGCCTTGCCTTGCTCTTCGCTCCACTCAAGGAGTTCCCTATGCGATTCATGATGCTGATGATCCCCAAGGGTTACGAGAAGGCCGTGCCCGGCACCGCGCCGGACGCCAAGGCCGTCGAAGCGATGATGAAGTACAACGAATCCCTGCAAAAGGCGGGTGTGCTTCTCGCGGTCGACGGTCTCCACCCGCCGTCGATGGGCGTGCGCGTTTCCTTCCCTGGAGGGAAATCAAAGGTCACCGACGGGCCCTTTGCCGAGACGAAGGAGGTGATCGGCGGGTATTGGATGATTCAGGTGAAGTCGAAGGAAGAGGCGGTTGAATGGGCCAAGCGCTGCCCCGCCTCTGAGAACGAAGTCATCGAGATTCGCCAGGTGCAAGAGATGTCGGACTTTCCTGCCGACGTCCAGAAAGCCGCCGAAGGTTTCGCCGAGATGCAGGCGCGGTCCGGGCAGGGGAGGGCGTGAGAAGTCCGCTGAGCTTGCAGCGGCCAAGTGATTGATGCTGTATCGGTCGCCATGACGGCGACCGATACACATCGCGCCATCAACGCGGTCTTCCGCATCGAGCAGGCCAAGCTCATCGCGGGTCTTGCGCGGTTCGTGCGCGACGTCGGTGTCGCCGAAGAGCTGGCGCAAGATGCCCTGGTCGCCGCGCTCGAGCAGTGGCCAAAGTCGGGGATCCCCGACAGGCCGGCGGCTTGGCTAATGGCAACCGCCAAGCGGCGCGCCATTGATCGCTTCCGCCGCCATAGGCTTGCCGAGCGTAAGCATGAGGAGCTCGGCTACGAGCTCGAGATCGAGCAGGCAACGCCGCCAGACTTCGACTCGGCAATCGAGGATGATATTGGTGACGATTTGCTGCGCCTCGTGTTCACCGCCTGTCATCCGGCTCTTTCGACGGACGCGCGCGTCTTGCTTGGCGGCCTGACTGCCGAAGAGATCGCGCGTGCATTCTTGGTGCCTGAGCCTACCATCGCCCAGCGCATCGTCAGGGCGAAACGCACGCTCTCGGAGGCCCGCGTCCCCTTCGAGGTTCCTCGCGGCGAAGAGTTGGCCGCCCGCCTGTCATCGGTGCTCTCGGTCATCTACCTGATCTTCAACGAAGGCTATTCGGCGACGGCAGGCGACAACTGGATGCGGCCTCAGCTCTGCGAGGAGGCGTTGCGTCTCGGACGCATCCTGGCCGAGCTCGCCCGCGAAGAGCCTGACGTGCATGGGCTCGTGGCGATGATGGAGATTCAGGCTTCGCGCTTCGGCGCGCGAACCGGACCATCGGCGAGCCGGTTTTGCTCCTCGATCAGAACCGCTCCCGCTGGGATCAACTCCTCATCCGCCGTGGCCTCGCCGCGCTGGAACGCGCCGAGGCACTGACGAGATCACAAGGACGCGGGCCGGGGTCCTACACTTTGCAGGCCGCGATCGCCGCGTGTCATGCGCGCGCCGCGACGGCGGCGGATACGGACTGGGCGCGGATCGTCGGACTGTATGGAAACGCTCGCTGAGTTGACGCCGTCGCCGGTGATCGAGCTCAATCGGGCCGTTGCGCTCGCCATGCTGTTCGGACCAGCCGCCGGCCTCGAGATCGTCGACGCCTTGGCCTCGGAACCGGCCCTCAAGAATTATCATCTGCTGCCCAGTGTGCGCGGCGATCTCCTGCTGAAGCTTGGACGGCATCAGGATGCGCGCGCGGAGTTTGAACGCGCCGCGTCGCTTACCGAGAACGCGAGAGAACGCGCGCTGATGCTGGATCGGGCGGCGGCCTGTGCCGCGAGATGACCGGTTGCAGGCTCGCGGCAGAACGCGAGTCCAATATCAAAATTGTCCACAGCTTTTTGCATTGGTCCACAGCATTTGCGTCTGACGGACTCGGGGCGATTTGGCGGGTCCACTCCCTCCGATATATAACTGATTCACAAAGCTGATTCGCGGCGGGTGTTGCGTGCGCGGAACTCTGCTGAGGCCACTCAGAGGACACGCATGGCTTCCATACAGGCTAACTACGACCATTTCGCCAACCCGGTGGATATGGTCGAGCATATTGCAACCATCCACGACTGGACCTTCGAACGGAGCGCGCCCGACGAGCTCACCCTGTCGGTGGCCGGCTCGTGGTGCGACTATCACATCTCGCTGACCTGGCGGGACGATCTCGAGGCCCTGCACCTCGCTTGCGCCTTCGATTTCCGGGTGACGAAGCCCAGGCTGAACGAGGTCTACAGACTGATGGCGCAAATCAACGAGCAACTTTGGCTCGGCCATTTCGATCTGTGGAAGGAGGACGGCATGCTACTCTACCGCCATGGCCTGCTGCTCGCGGGAGCGGAGACCCACGCGGGGCAGTGCGAGGCGCTGTTAAGGGCAGCGCTCGAGGCCTGCGAGCGCTATTATCAGTCCTTCCAATTCGTGTTGTGGGCGGGCAAGTCAGCCGAGGAGGCGCTGGCCGCCACTATGCTCGAGACGCAAGGACACGCATGACACTCCGCCTCGCCGGCCCGCTGCTTCTCATAGGCGCGGGCAAGATGGGTGGGGCGCTGCTCGAGGGATGGCTCAAGCAGGGCCTCGACCCGGCAACAGTCTTCGTTCAGGACCCTGCGCTCTCCGATGGTATGTGCGCGCTCGCCAAGCGTCATGGCATCCTGGCGAGCGATGCACCGGAATTGCCGGCGCCCCCCGCCGTGATCTTGATCGCGGTGAAGCCCGATATCGCCGAACAGCTCTTGCCGGAAGTCGAGCCCATGATCGGCGAAAGAACAGTGGTGCTCTCGGTCGCGGCGGGGCGCACGCTCGATAGTCTCGCACGCTATCTGCCGGAGTCGGTCGCCGTGGTGCGCGCCATGCCCAACACACCGGCCTCGGTCGGCCGCGGAGTCACTGCAGCGATCGCCAACGTCAACGTCACGCCGGAGCAGAGGCGCGCATGCAATGCGCTGCTCTCCGCGGTCGGCGATGTGCTGTGGGTGGATGACGAGGCGCTGCTCGATCCGGTCACGGCTGTGTCCGGCAGCGGGCCGGCCTATGTTTTCCTACTCGTCGAATGTCTCGAGGAGGCAGGCATCGCCGCAGGGCTTCCACACGACGTCGCCGCGAAACTCGCGCGGGCGACGGTCTCAGGGGCGGGGGAACTGCTGCGTCAATCCGATCTCGAGCCCGCGGAGCTCAGGAAGAACGTGACATCTCCGAAAGGCGCGACAGCGGCGGCCCTGGAGGTGCTGATGGACGAGAAGGGACTGAAAGAACTACTCACCCGTGCCGTCGCGGCTGCCGCCAAGCGCTCGCGCGAGTTGTCATCCTGACAGAGCCAGAAGACAGAAGCGAGGAAACCAGAAGCCAGAAGGAGTGTTTTCTTTCTGGTTTCTGACTTCTGGTTTTCGGCTTCTGCTCATAGGATCGGAGGCAAAGGAGCACGCCCATGTTCGACGATTTCTCCACACGCTCCAAAGCGGTACGGGCCGCGTTCGAGCTGGCGCAGCAGCGCGGCTGGGGCGATATCACCCTTGCCGACATCGCCCAGCAGGCTGGTCTCGGCCTTCCCGATCTCCGGCGCGAGTTCTCATGCAAGAGCGACATCCTGCGCACCTTCCAGGCTGAGGTCGATGCCGAGGTCCTGGCCAAGGTCAAGGCTGCCGGGCCGGACCAGAGCCCCCGGGACCGCGTGTTCGATGTGGTCATGACGCGGTTCGAGCTGATGGGACCCTATAAGCCGGGGCTGAAGCGCATCTCTGCCTATCTGCGCTGCCATCCCGGCGAGGCCTCTCTGCTCGTCTGCTCATCGCTTGCGTCGCAATACTGGATGTTGGCCGGCGCGGGCGCCAAGCTGCAAGGCGCAGGCGCAGCCGTCCGCGTCGCGGGCCTCGCCACGATCTACGGGCAGGTTTTCAGGATTTGGCTCGATGATCCGTCGCCTTCGCTCGACCGGACGATGGCCGCGCTCGATCGCCGGTTAAGCAACGGCGAGCGCTGGCTGAAAAACATGGAGACGGCATGCAACGATGTGTGCCGCGTGGTCTGCGGATTCCTGCCGCGCGGTTGGAAGCGGAAGGACCGCGAGCCGGCTCCGGCGCAGCCAAAAACTCCGCCGGCACCAGGACCCGCCCCCGCCGGTATCTAGCCGTCGAGCGCGCCTATTCCGGGAGCGGATCCTCGTCCTCGGGACCTGACAGGTCCTCTGGGCCTTCGCCCGGCAACTCGTCGTCGATGGGATCTCCGCCCACCGGGGCGTCAGGATCGTCCAAAGGCTGCAATTCGTTTTCGCCCTCGGCTTCCATGGATTTCATCTTTTTCTCGCGGATCTCGACATTGCCGCCAGGGCCGATGTCCATCTCGATTTCAGAGCCCGGCTGCTCCTCGTCCTGGATCTCATCGTGAACCGATCCCGCCAGAGCCGGTCCGGCAAGGGCCACGGCAAACAGGGCCGCGAGCCCCAAAGCGACTTTGCGCATTGACTTGTCTCCTCCCGAATCAAACAGGCACTTTTAGCACGGCCTTCAGGCCGCCGAGCGGCGATTGGTCGAGTGCGATGTCACCTCCGTGGATACGGGCGATATCGCGTGCGATGGCGAGGCCGAGGCCCGTGGAGCCAGCATCCTGATTGCGGGCGTGGTCGACCCGGTAGAACGGCCTGAACACGTTCTCCCGCTCGCTTTCCGGGATGCCGGGACCGTCGTCCTCGACCGTCACCGTGAGCGAGCCATCGAGCTTCGCCGCGCTCACGGAAACATGCTCCGCGAAGCGCGCGGCATTGTTCACCAAATTCGCAACGGCGCGCTTAAATGCATGCCGCCGCACGGGAACGACTAGGGGCGTTCCCTTCACGTCGATGGAGACGTCCCTCGGACTATGGACCTGACTCTTCACCTCGCTCAGGATCTCGCCGATATCGGCGCGCACGATCTCCTCGCCAGAATCGCCCTTGGCGAAGGCCATGTAGTCCTCGAGCATGGCCTGCATCTCGTCAACGTCGGCGCGCATCGCGTCGAGCTCAGGTGAATCCTCGAACAAGGCGACCTGGAGCTTGAACCGAGTGAGCACGGTTCTGAGGTCGTGGCTCACGCCCGCCAGCATCACGGTTCGTTGCTCGACATGACGCTCGATGCGATCGCGCATCTCGGTGAAGGCATGGGCGGCCTGGCGCACCTCGCGCGCGCCACGAGGGCGGAAGTCGGCCGGCGGCGGGCGGCCCTTGCCGAAGCTCTCCGCCGCGTCGGCCAGGCGCAGAATGGGCTTGATCTGGTTGCGCAGGAACAGAATCGCGACGGTCAGCAGAACGATCGAGCTGCCAACCATCCAGAGCAGGAAGATGTGGGAGTTGGAGGCATAAGTCTGGCTCCGGCGGGCAAGCACATGCATCACGCCATCGTCTAGCTTAATACGGATATCGACATAGTTCGAACGGCCGACCGTATCGATCCAGAACGGCTTGCCGACCCGGCGGGTGAGCTCGTCCGAAAGCGTGCTGTCGAGCAGGTTGAAGAAGGGCTTGGAACTTTCCTGCGGCAGCTCTTCGCCCTTGGCGAAGCGCATGCGCAAGCCGAGGTTCTTCTCGGTGAGCCGGACCAGCTTCTCGGCATACTCGTCCTTGGAGAATTCCTCGTGCAGGTCCATTAGCATGGCGATGTTCTGCACCGTGACCGTCGACAGGCGATGCGTCACCGTCTGCCAGTGCCGCTCGAGGAACACGAAAGTGAGCACCGACTGGAGCAGCACCACGGGCGCGATGATGATGATGAGCGCACGCGCATAGAGGCCCTTCGGCATCTGGTCGCCGAGCGCTGCCATGAGGCGCGCAAACGGTCCTCGACGCGATGCGCGCCGCCGGGCTGCCGACTCGGAGATCGCGTCCATCACTCGGAATACAGGATGTAACCCTTGCCGCGCACCGTCTGGAGATAGACGGGATTGGCAGGGTCGTGCTCGATCTTCCGTCGCAGACGGTTGATCTGCACATCGACGGCGCGCTCTCCACCGCTATCCGCTCCTTTGGCAAGCTCGTGGCGCGAGACGGGCATGCCGGGGCGCTGCGCGAAATAGCGCAGCAGCTCGCGCTCGCGCTCGGTCAGGCGGATGGTCTCGCCGTCGCGCTTCAGTTCGCCGCGCGAAACATGGAAGATGAATTCGCCCATGCGTACCTCGCCGGACGCGGGCGCAGTAGCGCCACGGCGGAGCACGTTGCTGACGCGCAGCAGCAATTCTCGAGGATCGAAGGGTTTCGCGAGATAGTCATCCACGCCGGTCTCGAGACCCTCGATGCGCTGCTCGGGCTCGGCGCGTGCGGTGAGCATGAGGATCGGCACCTGCGACTCGGTCCGGAGCGAGCGGGCAAATTCAAGGCCGGACTCCTGTGGCATCATCACATCGAGAATGAGCAGATCGAATGACAGGCTGCGCATGGTCGCGCGCGCGGCCGCGGCATCAACCGCCGTGGTCACGCGGAAGCCGTGGTCGTAGAGATAGCGGGCGAGGAGGTCGCGGATACGGCTGTCGTCGTCGACCACCAGAATATGCGGCGCGCTATCGTCCGGGCCGCTGCTGCGATGGGTCTTGATCGCGGTCGGCATGGTCATCACCTCTTCCCCTTGCCGCCATCGAGCGGGACAGGGGATGCGGCCATTATCGAGGAGACTTTGGGCCGATCTTCGGCATTGACCATGGCCTCCAGGAAGCGGCGCACGGTCGCCGCGGCGCCCGGTCCCGTCGCCTGAAGGGCGGAAGCCAGGCGTACGAGCTGCGGCGCGGCAAGCCGGTCGGCGAGGGCGCGCCCCCGCTCGGTTGGATAGAGCAGGCGCTCGCGGCGGTCGGAGCTGCCCGCCTGCTGCACGATATACCCCTTGTCGATCAACTGCTTGAGAACCCGGCCAAGGCTCTGTTTGGTGATGTTGAGGATGTCGAGCAAATCGGCGACCCTGAGCCCGGAATGGCGGTTCACGAAATGCAGCACGCGGTGATGCGCCCGGCCAAAATCGATATCCTTGAGGATTGCGTCGGGATCGCCGGTGAAGTCGCGATAGGCGAAAAACAGGAGCTCGGCGAACTCGAGCAGCCGGTCTTCCGTCAACGCGGGCTCGCCGCCGCGCGACTTGGCGGCGGAGTTCCCGGCTCGCGTCAAAGGCTCATTTAGGTCAGTCATGTCGACTTATTTTTGGGGGCTCAGTTATGTCAGCCATGTTGACTTATTTGGGTCCTTGATACGCCTCGGCGGCGGTCCGCGCAATTGCCGTTAAGAGGTGCTATGCAAGCCCGACCTCGGTTCTGATGCCGGAGCGGCTGCACAAGAACGGCCGGCTTACTTACGGAGGAAATTTCATGGCTCCCGTCCCCTTCGATCAACGCGACGGTCTCATCTGGTTCAACGGCGAACTGGTGCCCTGGTCGGACACGCGGGTTCATGTCCTGACTCACGGGCTCCACTATGCGAGCGCCGTGTTCGAGGGGATGCGCGCCTATGACGGTGAGATCTTCAAGTTGACGGAGCACGATCAGCGCCTCCATGAATCGGCCGAGATCCTGGATTTCGAGATTCCCTATTCCGTGGCCGAGCTGGATAAGGCGGCGCGTGAGGTAATGCGGGCCAACAAGCTCACCCACGCTTATGTGCGTCCCATCGCCTGGCGCGGCAGCGAGCAGATGGGCGTCTCGGCGCAGAAGACCAAAATCAACGTCGCCATCGCCGCGTGGGACTGGGGCTCCTATTTCGATCCCGCGGCTCGCGACAAGGGACTCAAGCTCGCCTTCGCCAAATACCGCCGGCCAGACCCGCGCACCGCTCCGGCCAAGAGCAAGGCGGCGGGGCTCTACATGATCTGCACCATCGAGAAGCACCGGGCGGAGCGCGAGGGCTATGCCGATGCGCTGATGCTCGACTGGCGCGGGCAGATCGCCGAGGCCACCGGCGCCAACATCTTCTTCGTCAAGGACGGCGCCATCCACACGCCGACGCCCGACTGCTTCCTCGACGGCATCACGCGGCGCACCGTCATCGGGCTTGCCAAGCAGCGCGGGCTGCAGGTCATCGAGCGGGCCATCATGCCCGAGGAGCTAGGCTCATTCTCGGAGTGCTTCATCACGGGGACAGCCGCGGAGGTCATGCCCGTCGGCTCGATCGCGGACTACCAGTTCAAGGTCGGCGACATCACTCGTAACCTGATGAACGATTATTCGGCGCTGGTGCGCCCCGCCAACGCCAAGGTGGCCGCCGCAGGGTAGGGTTCCCCTACCATATCGTCTCGTCGGTCCGGGGTGGACGAAGTCCTTAGGATGGCTTGAACGTCCCTCGGTCGAGTTTCAAGAGCGACATGCCACCTCCAGCGGCCTGGGGGTGTATCTGTGAGGCTTTGATCGCCTCCAGGACAGTGCGAGCTGAATGAGGCGCTACGGCGAGAGACACGCGGGGATAACTGGTGGTCAGAACCCTGGGCGACGCCAGCTCAGGCACGCTCCAGGCTGGCAAGAGCGACCGCGATCTGTGCTAGAATCGCGGCATGGAACAGTTGGGCCAGCATGTGAGCGAGCAATTCGGCGGGGAGACCGAGAGCACGCGAGCGCCAGAGTTCGATGCTGCGTTTCGCGCGCGGCTCCATGATCTCCTGAAGTGGCGGCGGGATGTGCGGCGCTTCAGGCGAATGCCGTTGCCCGAGGGCGCGATCGAGCGGTTGATCGCCACAGCCTGTCTCTCGCCCTCGGTCGGCCTCTCCGAGCCTTGGCGCTTCGTCCTCGTGGACGACGCCGCGCGCCGGCTTGCGATTCGGCAATGCTTCGAGGCCTGCAACGCCGACGCGCTCAAGATGCAGTCGCCGGACCGCGCCGCGCTTTATGCGCGGCTCAAGCTCGCCGGCCTGGACGACGCGCCATGCCAAGTGTCCGTCTTCGCCGAACGCTCGACGGCGCAAGGCAACGGGCTCGGCCGCCTGACCATGCCCCAGACGCTCGACTACTCGGTCGCCATCGCCATCCATACGCTGTGGCTCGCCGCGCGCGCCGAGGGGCTCGGGGTCGGTTGGGTATCGATCCTCGATCCCGCGCGCATAACCGCGATCCTCGAGGTTCCCGCGGAGTGGGCGTTCATCGGCCATCTATGCATCGGCTATCCCGTGCTCGAGGACGATGCGCCGGCGCTTGCGCGGGAAGGCTGGGAGCACCGCCGGCTCGCTGCCGGTGTGATCACCTATCGCTAGTTATAGACTTTTCGTGTTTCGGATTCCCCCTCACCCCGCGCGATCCTCGGGCCACCCTCTCCCACGAGGGGAGACGGGAAGAGGCTGCGGCGGGTTCATTCCCTCTCTCGGACCCGGCGATCGGCGCATGGATGCCCGGATCAAAGTTTGCCCTCGGGCAAAGACCCGAGGAGCCGAGCATGCCCGTCTGCTTATGGTTGCGCCGATGGTGCTTGATCGTTTGCCAGTCTAGGGGCACTCTCTAGCTGGCGCGATGCGGGCATCGCGGGGAGAGGGCTATGCGAGTGCTGGCTGCGGCTGGTGTGGTGGTCCTCTGTCTTGCCGCGCTATTCGCCGCTGACGGGCGGGCAGGCCCGCTTGCCCCCGGCAATGTCGGCAAAGCCGTTCAGCACTATACGCTTGCGATCCCCGTCCTCGTGTGGAGGGACTGTCAGAGGATCGCGCTTTGCACCGGCTGCGCCCCGGTCTTCAAGTGCCGGTCGTGCAGCTATCAAAGGACATGCGCCGGCGGTGTTTGCAGTTGGGGCGATGTCTGCGTCTGGGGCCCCTATGTGAAGGTGCTGCCGCGCGGCGCCCGCGTTATCCCTGGCGGCTCTTAGCCGCCGCTTCGCTCAAGCTCCGCCGCGGCGATTTCGGCGACCGCCAGTTCCATCGCCGGATAATCCCCGTCTCCCATGATCCAGGCCGCCGACAATCCCGAAGAGGTGAGGATCCATTTCAACAGTCGATTGCGATGCAGGTTCGCAGCCGCGGCTATGACGGTTGCCTGGCGTTCGAGGCGTCCCGGCTTCAACACGATGGCCGCGTCCGGATTGCAGAAGATGTTGGCGAAGTCGAAGCCGCGCTCGCCGATGACGCGCTTCGGGTCGATGGCGAGCCAACCGCGAGCGCCAAAATCGAGCACGTTGCCGTGATGCAGATCGGCATGCAGGGGCACGATGTTTTCCGGCGATGAGAGCAGTTCGCGCGCAGTTTTCGCGGCCGCGCGGAGAATGCCGCCATGCGTGGCTACCGCCGGCGCGAGAGCCGCGAACCATTCCTGAAGTGGGATCAATTCATTCGGAAGCGCGCCGCGCGGGGCGTGCAGCCGTCCCGCAACTTGGCAGATGATGCGGCTCGCGTCGTTGTCCCGGCCGCTTTCAGCCATCGCTGCGAGCGAGCGGCTTCCCATCGCACGCTCCAAGAGAAGGACATGACCGTCGCGCGCGAGCACGCGCGCCGCACCGTCGTCGTTCCACCAAGTCATGAGCAGCCAGCCCCAGCGCTCCTCCTCCTCGAAGGGGACCTTCAACATCGCAGGCGCGCCGCGATGGACCACGGGCAGAAGATTGCTGCTATACGTGGCGATCGGCTTGCCATCGGGAACGAGATCCCAGCGCGCAAGCCAAGGCTCGAAAAGACTCATGCCGCGGTCACGCCGGAGAGGGGCGTTACGCATCGGGTCGGATGTGTCGGGTGAATCACTCGGCGGCGTCTTTGCGCCGCCAGCGCGTGCGCGCGGACTCGTCCGCCGCCTTCGCCTCAACCCATTTGCTTCCTACAGGTCCTGTCTCGCTCTTCCAGAACGGTGCGGATGTCTTCAAGTAGTCCATCAGGAACCAAGCCGCCTCGAAGGCCGCGTCGCGGTGTGCCGAAGCAGTGACGACGAGAACGATGTTGTCGCCGGGTTTGAGCGTGCCGTAACGGTGCACGATGAGGCTCGCCTGGAGCGGCCAACGGGCGAGCGCCTCGGCTTCGATGCGTTCGAGCTCCCGCTCCGTCATGCCGGGATAATGTTCGAGCGAGAGCTCGGTGGTATCGCCCGCCTGATCGCGCACGGTGCCGGTGAAGCTCACAACGGCGCCGAGGTCAGTGCGGCCTGCTTTGATCCGCTCGATCTCGGCGCCAATGTCGAAGTCCGCTTGCTGGACGCGGATCACTGCGCTGTTCCAGCATTGCCTCGGCTCGTCATGCCCGCCATTGACCCCGGCACCCAGGGGCAATCGACTCCGCGCCCGCGGCCCTGGATTGCCGGGTTAAGCCCGGCGATGACGTGCTGCTTGTTCGAAAGGGTCGGGAACACATCACCCCCCGGTCACGGGCGGGAAGAAGGCGATCTCGCGCGCCCTGCCGATCTTGGCGTCGTGACGGACGTGGCTTCGATCAATGGCTGCGCGGATCACCTCGGATCGCGCGAACGCGTTCGCGAACTCGGGGCCACGCGTCTTCAGCCAGGCAATCAGGTCGTCGATGGTGGCGACATTTTCGGGCAGCGTTACATCCTCGGCGTCAATGCCCGTCTTCTCCTTGACCCAAGCGAAATAGAGGAGGCGCAACGCTCAGTCCTCCTCCGTCACGTGGCGGTAAGTCGCCTTCAAATAGTCGAAGCCGGTATAGAGCGTCAGGGTCGCGGAGATCCAAAGGAGGGTCAGTCCGAACAGGGTGGTGTAGGACCAGATCTTATCGCCCGCGCTGCCGGCGAGCAGGAAGCCGATAGCCACCATCTGTACCACGGTCTTCCACTTGGCGAGACGCGTGACTGGAACGCCGACGGCGAGCGTGCCGAGGAATTCGCGCAAGCCCGATACCAGGATCTCGCGGCAGAGGATGATCACGCCGGCCCAGAGCGACCATCCGGCTATGGTCTGATCGGCCGCGAGCATGAGGAGCGCGGCGGCGACGATCAGCTTGTCGGCGATCGGGTCGAGCATCTTGCCGATGGCGCTCTGCTGCTGCCAAGCGCGCGCGAGATAACCGTCGAGGAAGTCACTAACGCCCGCGGCGATAAAGACCCACATGGCGAGCCAGCGACCCCAATCCGCCTCCACGAAGAAGCAGGCCACGAGCGCCGGGATGGCGAGGATGCGCCCATAGGTGAGCAGATTGGGCAGACTGCCGAAGCGCCCGCGAGAGGTTCCGCGAGACGCCGCCACGTGTTGCTGGGCCATGTCAGAGCGTCCGTTCAAATTCTGTCAACTCACCCGCGCTCATGAAAGTGATCATAGATTGTCTTGGCCATCTGCGCGCTGATGCCGCCAACGCTCGCGAGATCGGCCACTCCGGCGCGGCTCACGGCTTTGGCCGAGCCGAAATGCTGGAGCAGCGCGCGCTTGCGCGCGGGGCCGATGCCCGGCACCTCGTCGAGCGGCGAGGCCGTGATGCCCTTCTTGCGCCGCGCGCGATGAGCCCCGATGGCAAATCTGTGCGCCTCGTCCCGGAGCGTCTGAATGCAATAAAGCACCGGGTCCCGAGGTTCCAGCAGCAATGGGTCCCTTCCCTTAAGATAAATGCGTTCCCGGCCGGCAGTGCGGTCCGGGCCCTTGGCAATGGCGGCGATCTTGATGTCGGTGAGGCCGAGTTCGTCGAGCACCGCCTGCGCCGCCGAAAGCTGGCCTGGGCCGCCGTCGATCAGTACCAAATCCGGAGGCAACCAGCTGTTCGGCTGGCCCTTCGACTTGACCAGCCGACTGAAGCGGCGGGTCAGCATCTCGCGCATCATGGCATAATCGTCGCCGGGCGCGAGGTCCTCTCGGCGCATGTTGAACTTGCGATACTGCGCTTTGATGAAGCCTTCGGTACACGCCACGATCATCGCGCCCACGGGGTTGGTGCCCGAGATGTGGCTGTTGTCGTAGACCTCGATGCGCTCAGGCGTCTCGTCAAGCTCAAACAGTTCGGCAAGCTGCGCAAAGATTTTCGCCTGCGACGAGGACTCGGCGAGACGCCGCGCCAGGGCCTCGCGTGCATTGATGAGCGCGTGTTCAACGAGCTCCCGCTTTTCGCCGCGCTGGGGCGTACTGACGCCGATCTTGCGTCCCGACTTCAGCGACAGTGCCTCGGCGAGAAGGCGGCGGCCGGCGATCTCGTGCGATAGAAGAATGGATTTCGGCGGGGGCTTGTCGTCGTAGAACTGCGCGATGAACGATTCCAGCACCTCGTCCACGGGAACGCTCTTGTCCGCCCGCGGAAAGTAGGCGCGATTGCCCCAGTTGTTGCCGGAGCGGAAGAAAAACACCTGGATGCAGGTCTGTCCCGCGTCCTGGTGCGCGGCGAACACGTCGGCCTCTTTCACGGTATGCGGGTTGATACCTTGCCGCGATTGGATGTGGCTGAGCGCCGTCAAGCGGTCGCGAAAGCTTGCGGCTCTCTCGTAGTCCTGCTTCAGGCTCGCTTCATCCATCAGCGCGTGAAGCCGTCGTTTGACTTCATCGCTTTCGCCGCGAAGGAACCTCAGAGCCTCGTCGACCAGGGCGCCGTAGTCCGCGACGGAGATCTCGCCGGTGCACGGAGCGCTACACCGCTTGATCTGGAACAGCAGGCATGGCCTGACGCGGCTCTCGAAATAGGGGTCTGAGCAAGACCTCAGCAGAAAAGCGCGCTGGAGCGTGTTGATGGTCCGGCCCACCGCACCAGCTGAGGCGAAGGGACCGAAATAGTCGCCTTTGCGGCTGCGTGCCCCACGATGCTTCAGGATCTGCGGGACGGGATGATCCCGGGCGATCAGAATGAAGGGGAACGACTTGTCGTCTCTGAGCACCACGTTGAAGCGAGGCTTCAGGCGCTTGATCAGGTTGGCTTCCAGCAGAAGTGCCTCAATCTCGGTCGCCGTGGTGACGAATTCCATGCTCACGGTGTCGGCGACCATGCGGGCGATGCGATTGTTGTGGCCGGCGCCGCGCGCGTAGCTCTGCACCCGCTTCTTGAGGTGACGCGCCTTGCCGACATAGAGCACTTCGCCGGCGGCACCGAACATCCGGTAGACGCCCGGGCCAGGCGGCGCAGTCTTGGCGTAACGGGCGATGACGGGCGCACCCGTCTCCGCTCCGCGCACGGCTTTGAGCGCGCGCGAGACGAGCGATGTGGAGGCGCTGTCTGGGTTATCTAGCGGCATGGAAACATGGGGTTGCAGGGGATGCCGGGAAGCATGCGCCATATCAAGGCGAAGGGTACGGTCTAAGCCTCGCCGGGTTCAAGGGCCATCCCTCCGCGAGATTCTCTAGCGCCCGCTGCCCTCTTCCAAGAGAGGTGTTGCCCCGCGTCGAGCGCGATCATCTGGCCGGTAATCGAGGGTGTTCCGAGCAGGAAGCGGATGGCGCTCGTCACACGTCGGTGCTGACCACGCGTCGGAGCAGTGTGGACCGGCATTCCAGGGCGAAATCCGCTTCGCTTTGATTGCGGCTCGGGAGCACCGGCCCAGGCGCAATGGCGTTCACCCTGATTCGTGGCGCGAGCGCCTGGGTCAGCATCTTGGTCGCGGCCCACAGCGCCGACTTGGCGATCGTGTAAGAGAAATAATCCGGGTCTAGCCGCCAAACCTTCTGGTCGATTAGATTGATCACGTTGGCCGGCCGGCGCTCGGGCAATCTCTTGGCAAAGGCTTGGGTGAGGAAGACAGGGGCTCGCAAGTTGACGTCAAGATGCTCCTGCCAGCTTCCTTCGTCGAGCGTTTCGATAGAGTCCCAGCCGAAGCAGGCCGCGTTGTTGATAAGGCAGGTCGGCGCCCCGAGTTGCCCGGCACAGGTCTCGATTAGGGGCCCAATCTGGTTCACCTGCGCGAGGTCGGCGGCAAGAGCCGCGGCCCGGCCCCCTTTGGCCTCGATGTCCGCAACAAGTGCGGAAGCCTGGGACCCAGAAGCGTGGTAGTGCACGCCGACGCGCCAGCCTCTCGCAGCAAAATCAAGGGCAATGGCCCGGCCAACCCGTCGGCCTGCGCCGGTCACAAGCACGGTCGCCGCGGGATTGTCTTCAGGCATGCCTTGGGTGAGAAGAGGTTGAAGAAATCGACGCATCAAGCGGCTATTCGCGGTGGGAATCACCTTAGGCGAGGGCTCCACTCGCAACAAGGCGCAACACTCCACCCCGGATTCGGGGTGGAAGCCGACAGAGCCAAGTCGATGAATCGATGATCGGATTGGATTTCGCTCTCTACTTAGGCAGTTGCTTCTCTCATGGGCAAACTTCTTGAGTACTTGTGCATCGCCGCGAAGCTCCAAGCCCAATGTGGCGCCAAAGCCTTCGGACCATTGCAGATTAGTCACACAGGCCGGAATGTTGAATGCAACATAAGGGATTTTCGTTGCTTCAAGGGGGCCTCCGACTATTCTCGTGACGACTGGGGACGTTGCACCGCGGGCACACATGCGGGGGGCGCATCCCATAAAAAGCAATTTCGATCGCAGGGACAGCGACAAATCAGAAGACGGGAAAATGGCTCGGCGCAACAGGGAATCGGGGACCTTAAAGCTTTGCATTTTGAGCGCGGCACTCATCGGGGGGTTGGCTCTCCCGGCCCAGGCATAGGAGGGCAACTCGCTTGATCTCAATGCGACGGCGACGCTCACCACGGACTATGTGTTCCGCGGTATCTCGCAGACGGCAGAGAACCCCGCGGTGCAGGCTTCGCTCGGCGCGACCTACGGCATTTTCTACGCCGGCGCGTGGGGATCGAACGTCGACTTCGGCGGCACCAGTTTCAACGCTCCGTTCGGCACCGACATCGCTAATATCGAGATCGACTACTACGCCGGCATCACGCCTGAGTGGAAGGGTATCACCTTCGATATCGGCGGCATCTATTATACCTATCCGGGTGCCCGCGATCCGGGTGCCGAACTCGATTACTTCGAGCTGAAGACCGGCGCGTCCTACACCTTCGGCGAGGGCTTCACCGTTGGCCTCACCAACTACTGGTCACCTGAGTTCACGGGCGAGACCGGCGACGCCGATGCCCTCGAGGTCAAGGCCGGCTACACCTTTGCCAACAAGTGGTGGATCTTCACCCCCACCGTCAGCGGCTTGTTCGGCTATCAGTGGGTCGAGGATCTGACCGACTACGCCTACTGGAATGCGGGCCTGACGCTCGCTTTCGCAGAGAACTGGTCGGCCGACGTCCGCTACTGGGACACCGACTTGGACGGCTGCACGGGCGGTCTCTTCTCGTGCGACGCGCGGGTCGTGGGTACCATCACGGCGGCATTCTAGGATCGAGCTAAACTTCCCAAATGAGCACTTCCCACCTCAAAGGGCGCCCCTTCGGGCGCCCTTTTTTCATGACGTTCGAGCTTCCAGTTCGCCTGGTCAAATAACGGCCGGCAGCCAAGGTCGCTGAAACCTACGCAGTTGCCGGAGTTTCGATCGCAGGGGTCTGAGCTTCCCATCAAAGAGGCCCAGATTCAGCTGTTAATGAACAGATCGACGTGGGCCCCACGCTATGGCGATCAGCGTATCATCAGACTAGCCTTTGCCATCCTGCTCGCAACTGGGCTCGGGACTGGCGTCGACAACGCGTCCCTACCGTTCGGCGTGGGTCAAGCCACTTTCTCGGCCACTGCAAGCCCAAGCCACTGCCGCCTATGCGAGGACTGCGCGACACCATGCGTGGTCTCGATCATATGCAGCGCGACGTGCATCTCGGGGCGCCTAATGCTCCGGGTTCCGCGGTGCACTACTATGGCCTCACTTGCCCTGCTTGGCAGTCTGATACCGCAGAACCGCTCACCCCTACGCCACCGCCCCGACTTCTCCGCTCGATTTAGCAGCGCCCTCTTGTGGCCATGAGCGGTCGCTGCCCCTCCGCAGGAGCGCAGTCCTACCGCGCCGGCTATCGACCGCAAATTCTTTTAGCGCCAAAGGAGCGGAAATGAAAACCTCACTCGGAATCGCGCTCGCAGCCGCGACGTTGATGTTCGGTTTGACAACGAGCACCATGCCACGCACGGCAGCCGCGTATCACAACGCTTCCCACAGCATAGCTCAGTGTGGATCCATCGTGTGCCCGGGCCCAAGGAAACCGAAACTGTCTGGGACGACCGTATCCGGACGCTAAGCTATTAACAGGCGGTCAGTCGGCCTTTACAGACAGGCTGACTGACCGAGAAGCAAGATCGTGCCTGACAGAGGGGAGCACATGGAAGATCCTTTTGAGGCGGCTGCCGTTGCGCGGGCGCATGCGATTTACACGCCCTTTCTGCTCTCCTTCTACGATCTCGCGGTTCACGGACTGTCAAATCCCTTTGCTTGGGAGTGTCCCACGGAGCGGCTGTTTGCACTCTATCGGGCCAATCTCTCTGCCAATCATCTCGAGGCGGGAGTAGGCACCGGACTATTCCTCGATCGCGTTGGCGATGCCAGCCTCGAGCGGCTCGTCCTTCTCGACATCAATCAGCACTGCCTCGAGCGGGCAGCGCGAAGGCTTGCGCGCTTTCGACCGAGCCTTCGGCAAGCGAATCTTCTGGCGCCGATCGAACCGGCGCTCCCGGCCTTCAAGTCCGTCGGGCTCACTTATGTGCTTCATTGCCTGCCGGGCAGCTTGCGCGAGAAGCTGAAGGCAATCGACCATCTCCGGCCGGCGATGGGTGAGGGCGCGGTCCTGTTCGGTGCCACCATCCTGGGGCGTGGAATGACCCCTAATTGGGCAGCGAGGGCCCTGCTCGACGCCTACAACGCGAAGGGCGTATTCAATAATCGCGATGATGATCTCCCCTCCCTGTCAGAGGGACTGAGAGAACGCTTCAGTGAAGTCAAGGTCGAGACCCAAGGCTGCGTCGCCTTATTCAGGGCGGCTTGATAAACGGCCAAAACCAATCGCCTCAAGGCCTTTGCGTCCTGCCTTGGGTTAGCCATTAACCCGCCGTTGACCCTACCCAGTTTCGCCCCGGTTCGTTGTTAATGATCTGTAAGGGTAGGGCACTACCCTGGGGCCGTGAGCGCTTGGTCCAGCCCGGGTTTCCGTGCTGCGCGGCGGACGGACCGGCCTCCAATCGTGAGGGAGTCTGTTATGCGTACGTCCCAGGTTGTGGCTCTTGCCGCCGTGTTAACGGCCGGCGCCACGGCCTCAAGCCCAGCGAGTAGTGCCGACATATATGGCGAAACTGCACCCTATTACGATGCAGCACCCGTGGTTCCTCCCCAGGATGTGTTTGAAGGCTGGTGGCTCGGCGGCACGATTGGCGGTGCCTCGGTGAGCTACGACTTCTCGCCGGCGTCAAGTGACATCTCAACCAGTGGCGTCGTCGGCGGCCTTATCGGCGGCTGGAGCTGGCAAAGCGGACCGATCGTGCTCGGCATCGAAGGCGACGTGCTCGCGGCCGACATTGACGGGAGCCGCAACTTCAATTTGGGACTGAACCAGGCGAACCCGAGCATCGACAGCATGGGCGGTCTTCGCGTGCGCGCAGGCTACACGCTGACGCCGCGCGTGCTGGTGTTCGGCACGTTCGGCGGCGCCTTTGCCACGGCCGATCTGCCGATCAGCGGCCCCGGCGGCGCTTTCCGGGAAGAGACCTTCTGGGGCTGGAGCGCAGGCGCCGGCGCGGAAGTCGCGCTCAATCCGAATTGGGCCGCGCGCTTCGATTACCAGTTCACCGATTTCGAGTCCGAGACCGTGTCTTATCCGGGCGGCAAGGCCACTTACGATCCCGATGCAAACACGTTCCGCGGCTCGGTGATCTATCGCTTCTAGCAGTCGCGCATCAGGGCGCCGGAACGGCAATCCGGGGAGTCTGACACAGGCGCTTCTGGCTTTCGTTCTCGCCACACGCGCGCGGCGAGAGATCGCGGCTGAAACATACTCTGATGTCGAGCAGGTTCGACTTCCGGCAGGTGACGGCGATCATGTCTGGCTCGAGCCAGGCATTCGCGGCGAGGAACTCGCGCTCGACCTCAACCGGCGACAAAACGTGCTGAGCCTCGGGGTCTACGAAGCGAGGCGGGACGGTCACCCGGTCGTAGAGCTTTCTCGCCACGCCGTAATATTGCTCCGGGGAAAGACCGGCGCAGGTCCCGTGCGTGCTGTATTCGTGGATGATCAGGCCCTTGCTCGGCATGATGTCACGCATTTCGTCAATGACTTGCGACGGCACCCATGGACGCTTGCCTGCATAGCAGTCCTTTGGCCAGCCTTCCTCATATTGCGGCCATAGACCGTGCAGCACGAAGTCGTGGGAGGTGTTCGCGCGGCATTGAGAATCGCGCCGCTTGTCGCCTTCGATGATGCAATAGGACGGCGACCAGCCGAGCACGAGAACGTAATAGTCGAACACGCCGGGTTCGTCGCGAGCCATAGCCGGCAACGTTCCGCCGAAGTGGAGGCACAGCGCGAGCGCCGTAAGGGCAGGGGCGATGCGGCTAGTTCCCGGCATCATCGCCGACCGCCAGTTGATCGAGAATGCGGGCCCAGCTCCGTGCGCTCTTCTCGAAGCTCGTCACGTTGTATTTTCTCTTGGGCGAGTGGATGATTGTCGAGAACCGCCGCAAGTCCGCGGCCCGATGATTCCAGCTCTCGAACCGCCATTTCACGTAAGCTTTCCTTGTGTCCCGTGCGTGACTGATCCATGCCGCTGACGATAGCAGCGTCATTTGACGCCGCTATCGTAGCGGTTGGAAAACGGTTCGATTGTCAGGAAGATTTATTCGCCGAGCTGCACGTTGACGGCTTGAGGCCCTTTGCCTCTGCGGTCCGGCTCCGTCTCGAAAGTCACCCGCGCGCCTTCGTCGAGCGCCGGAAGACCTGAACGCTGTAACGCGGAGATGTGCAAAAACACATCCTTGCCGCCATCGTCCGGCGTAATGAAGCCGAACCCCCGAGAATGATTGAAAAACTTGACCGTCCCGGTCTGACGCATGGGAAGCTCTCCTTTCCCCCTTCAAATGCTCCGCGCGCGAGTGGCGCGCGGACAATCAGGCAAGTCTAGGAAACGGGAAAGAAACCGCGCCGCTTCCCAAGGAGCGTGCGCGGCCAGTCTCCACCCGGGTTTCGCAGTTTGCCCGCAAAGCGCCTCACTCTATGGGCGCTAGCCTGCCCTGTGCAAGACCCATCTACCCGGTCGGAACAGCCGGTAAACGGTCTAGTTGGGATAGGGATCGTGGAGGGGCGCGCTGTTCAGAGGCTCGGGGGGATAATCGAAATGCGGCCCGAAATCGTGCGGCGCGGGAGGCATTTTTGCGGGGCCCCAGACATCGGACAGCGTCAGGGAAGTGCCGCCAACTCCATAGTTCCGCTTGCCGGCTCTGCCGGAATCCTGTGCGCCTGACGAGTCGTTGCGGCGCGACTGCGCTCCCGCATCCGGCGCATTCGCAAACAGGACAGCCAGGCCGACTAAGAGCGCGGTGAGGGAGAGCCGTGGGCTAAAGGCGCGGGGCGTGGACATGTCCCTGATGACTCCGTTTGAAGGGGGCGGTTTCGAATCCCCCCGAGGATCGTGGCGTGCCGAGGTTAGGATTGCATTTACCCTGTCTTCGCAAGCCGAATGGAATGGGGACGCCAAAAGAGGTCTCCGCAGCCAAGTGTCTGCGAGCCCCTTTTTTCAGCCCCAGCGGCCTTCCGCCACCTTACAGCGACTATGCGCTCAAGGGGCGAGTGTGCCTAGCGCTACCGTGCAACGACGCGGATTTCTTTGTCGAGGAACGCCGGACTGTGTCCGCGGCGACACGGTTTTGGTGATTTTTGATCCGCGGGGCGAGCCAAAGGGACACCCAAAATGACAAACGCCGGGCTGAGCCCGGCGTTTGTGATCTGCCTGCGCTTTTGGACTTCAGTAGCGCTATTTGGATCGTTGCGAGATCCGCTTTACCTCGGCCTTGCCGAGGGCCTGGAGCGAGCCGCCCCCGGGACTGCTGACCCGCACTTTCGCGGTGCCGGACCCGACCATGCCGATCTGGGCGGCAGCGGCCTTCGAGAGGTCGATGATCCTGCCGCCGATAAAGGGTCCGCGATCATTGATGCGAACGACCACCGAACGGCCGTTATTGAGGTTCTCGACCAGCACCCTGGTGCCGAACGGCAGCGAGCGATGCGCGGCGGTGAGCTCCTTCGGATTCATCCGCTCGCCGCTCGCCGTTTTCGAGTAGAGGGCGTACCACGAGGCGTGCCCGACCTGATCCCCGATGGCGGCCTTGAGAGGCAATAGGACAGCGGCGCCCAAGAGGCCGGCCGACACTATCCTGTCTCGCATTTTGACCATGCGTTGTGCTCCTTCATTCGATTTTGTCTGGGAGGTTTGTGGAAGACCGATGATGACTCGAGCCGGCCTGCACACGTTGGTGCGAGGTGCAAGCTATGGAATAAATCGGCTAAAGATCGGCTCGGGGACGGTCATTAAAGGGCGATTTCGCGGCAGCGGACAGCCCTTTTTTTGAACCCTTACAGGCGCTTGGGCGCCCCGCTTAGCAGACGCCCGGAAGGTGGGGGCCCGCCGGGTCAGCCGACGTATCCATCAGCGGTGTGTCGATTGAAGGGATTTGTGGGGATTCAAGGGATTCGCAGCGCCAAGTCCACTCGGATGCACGCTCTGGCGGCGATTGCTAGGCGTGCCTAAAACCTTGTCAAATGATGCCAAAACCTTGCCCTTTTCGAAGCTTACTGGCAGAATCCGCTCTATAAGCAAGACTAAGGAAACACAAGGGCGGATTGGTTTACGATGAACCAGAAGAAGATGGCTTCCGCGCCTCAGGAGAGCCAGCAGTTTGCCTCGATGGACTCTCCCGGGCGTGAGCCGATGACCAGCGCGCAAGCCTCCTATCTAAAGACGTTGGCGGAAGAGGTGAAGGAGCCTACGGCCTTTCAACTGGACCTGAGCAAGCGGGAGGCTTCCCGCCGCATCGAAGCGCTGATGGAAAGGTTGAGGCTCGGCGAGCTTCCTCCGCACACGGACTAGATTCGCCGCGACCGCCGCATGGGTTGGCGTTTGGCTCTGCGGCGACTCCCCTTATCGTTTGGTTCTTGCTCCTCGTAAGTGTTTGACGATTGCTTATCGCCGCTTGCGTAGGGCAAGCATGACGACGTCTTAACTTGACTGCGAACTTCCGCTTGGGTTGAGTGACGCGATATGGCTAGACACCGGATGACCCCCCTCATTTTCATGATTGCACGCACTTCTCTCTTTACGGCGCTGCTGTTTGGCTCGGCATCGAGCGCCCTCGCCGTTTCCTGCCCTGGACCTGCCGGGTTCGGCGCGTGGCTGCAAGGCTTTAAACAGCAGGCTATCGCGGAAGGCATCTCGCCCCAGACCGTATCGCTTGCGCTCGACGGCCTGACCTACGATCCCAAGACAATCGCGCGGGATCGGGCTCAGGGCGTGTTCGCGCAAGACTTCTTGACGTTCTCCGGCCGAATGGTGTCGAGCAATCGGCTCCAGGTCGGCGCGTCGCTGCTCAAGAAATACGCGTCGGTGTTCACCAGAATCCAACAGGAATACGGCGTGCCGGGTCCCGTGCTCGTCGCCTATTGGGGACTGGAAACGGATTTCGGCAAAGTGATGGGCAACATGGAGAGCGTACGGTCGCTCGCTACCCTGAGCTACGATTGCCGGCGGCCGGAGAAGTTCAAGACGCAGCTCCTGGACGCGCTGCGCGTCATCGAGCGCGGCGATCTTACTCCGCGTGAGATGCGGGGGCCCGCGCACGGCGAGGTGGGCCAATTCCAGTTTCAGCCGAGTACCTATTTCAAGTACGCGGTGGATTTCGACGGCGATGGGCGACGCGACCTCGTGCGCAGCGCACCGGACTCTCTCGCCTCAGCCGCCAAATATCTGAGTTCGATCGGCTGGCAGGCCGGGCAGCCTTGGCTCGAGGAGGTACGCGTCCCCAACGATCTGCCTTGGGATCAGGCTGACGCGACTATCCAACGGCCGCGACTGTTCTGGTCCAAACACGGAGTGACGTATCGTGACGGCAGGCCGGTGCCGGCCGACAACCTGCCGACCGCGCTGGTTTTGCCGATGGGACGGAACGGGCCTGCCTTCCTCGCCTATTCGAACTTCGTCAACGTGTATCTCGATTGGAACAACTCTCTCGTCTACTCGACCACCGCGGGCTATTACGCGACGAGGCTCGCCGGCGCACCGCCGCTGGACAAAGGCAACCCGGAACCCTTCACGGCGGCCGAGACGAAAGAGCTTCAAACTCTACTCGCGCGGCAAGGCTTCGAGGTGGGTAAGATCGACGGGGTACTGGGCGCGGCCAGCCGCGAGGCCATCCGCACCGTGCAGGTCAAGTTCGGCTTGCCGGCCGACTCCTACCCGAGCCACGAATTGCTGAACCGTCTACGACGCTGACTTTAGCTCTGCCAGCGGAGATCATGCCAACGCCGTCACGACCGCCAGCACGGCGATCAGTATGGTAAGGCTTGGAATCCACCAACTCGACGCCGGAAGTCTCATCCGCTCCCGCTCAACGCGGGTCTGGTGGAACGTCATCGCGTCACATGCTCCCTTAGCCAATGATCTTGGTGTGTCCTAGGTCCAATTCGACTCAAACCCCGAGCGGGCCTTGCAGTTGCAACGCGACCAGCGGCGGACGGTTCCAAACGCCCCGGAGAAAAGGAAAAAGCTCGGAGGAGCCGGGCTTTTTCCGGGGCTAGGCACTCTTGGGGCCGGTGTACGCGCCGCGTGGGGGCAATGCGGCGCGATTACGACCGGATCCGCCTTTCTAGAGCAGCTTATTTGTAGGGCGTAGCGACAGGAGCCGGCGGAAGCTCCTCTGAGTAGACCTGCTGCCGGTGATGGAAACAACCGCCGAGAGCGACGGTCGCGGTGATGACCGCAAGAGCGATGATGGTGCGCATGACTGATTCCCTCTGACTAGTACTCCACTGGGTACTGCACCCATCTCACCCAGATCCGTTTGAGAAAGAGTTAATGTGCGGACCATTTTAGGACTGTTTCGCGCAATGGTTGACCGCATGACAACAAGAAGCCCGGCAAAGCGTCGGGCTCCTTCGCGAAATCCCGAGGTGTCGCTCGGCATGCTATCCAGCTAGAATCGACCGAGTCGACTGACACTCTAATGTGGAGGCTATGTTGAACGCGGGTGGCTCCCCGTGACGGCTGAAGAGCGGGCGATTCTTCAGAAAGCGCTGGGAGGTTCGCCGGTGCCGAATCTGACGAGGCTCGCGTCAGTGCGCTAAAGGTAAACTCTCCGCCGCCGAGCCCTCTCCCGACATTACGGTCGGCAATCCATTTCCGACCAGGATTTGCGACTATGATGGGGAAACAGATGAACTGCCGGACGTGCATGAGCGAAATCAGCTCTATCAACCAGCCTCTTGCGTTCAGGCTTTCCTCCCTCACGAACAAGGTGCTCTGCCATTTCTTGAGGACAATTTCCTTTGGCAGAGGCTGTCCGTCCCGACGTAGAAGATTTTCCCTGACGCCGGGATTTGGTTCAGCAAGATGTTGCAACCGATCCAGCCGGCGCGCCTTGGCCGGTTGCTGGCGAACCCGCGTCGCCTAGCTCAATTACGCGCAACTGAATGCAACGCCTCAAACTTCGGTGGGTTGCGGCCGGCCGCCAATTTTCCACCGGGGACGCGATTGTACCCCATTCGTTCCAGATTTGGATGTGGGAACCGCACCACGTGCAGGGCCGCGGACGCGCGCGCCATGCTATAGTTGGCTCGTTAGCGGCTCTCGCGGCAAGGGGGGAAAATCATGGAAAGCTGGATGACGGACTTGATCGTCCAGGTGATAGCCGGCGCGGTCGGAGGCACCGGAGCCGGTGCGGCTCTCAAAGACCTCAGCATGGGTAAGGCAGGGGATGCCGTAACCGGCGCCATCGGCGGCGGCGTTGTCGGGCAGATCCTCGGCGCCGTGCTTGGCGGCGGTGGCGGCGACGTGGCCGGCATGGACCTCGCCAGCGTGGTGAAGGACATCGTGGGCGGCGGCGTTGGCGGCGCGGTGGTGATGGCCATCATCGGCATGCTGCGCAACGCCATGATGAAGCGTTAGCCCGGCCCGGGTTCACCATCCCACGTGGAGCGGACGCGCTCTCCGCGTATGCCTAGGCGTACGCGGAGAAGCGTGTGTGCGCCCTGACGTTGGCGGTAAAAGCCTGTAGCATGCCGACGTCGTAATACTCGGTGAGCCGCACGGGCCAGCCGTCCTCCAATGTCCAGAAATTGGCCTTGGTCGTTATGAGATCGCAGCCGTTTCCCTGTGACGGTTGTGCAGGTGGAGTTCCGCGGCCGTATGGTCCTTGGGATCAGAAGAGTGCTTGTTTCAAAGCGCAAGAACTCGAGCGGCTCTATATCTCGAGCGGCTTTATATCTCGAGCGGCTCTATATCTCGAGCGGCTCTATATGGCTCTATATAAAGGCGCCAGCGCTCCAGCACCTGCGCCTTGAAGGCCGTTTGCCACCCAGTCAAGATCCTGCGCCCGCGAGGCGTCGTAGATGTCGTCGATGATCGATTCCAATTTGGTCATCGTTGCCCCCGCCTCGATTCGGGCTGCCGGCTATCATGAGTCGGCAGACGTGGCTGGCCGGGACAAGCCCGGCTCGTGACGCGGGGCTTTGCTTTAGACGAAAAACTGCCAGAAGGTTCAGCGGCTCTTGCCCTTGAAGGCGCGCGTGCCGGGCTTGCCGGCTTTTGAGCGGGCACGGCCGCGATTAAGGGCGGCGAGCGGCATTTCGCGATTGTGCGGGCCCATCTCGTCGAGGCTCGGCTTGTGAGGCCGGGTCAAATCCGTCTCGGCCGCGCTGCGCTCGAGTTCCGACTGACGGGCAAGCGGATCGTTGGCGATGGCCAGCTCCATCTGGCGCAGACGCTTGACCTCGTCCCTGAGCCGGGCCGCCTCCTCGAATTCGAGATCCGCCGCCGCCGCGCGCATGCGCTTCTCCATATCGGCGATCACGCTCTCGATGTTGTGACCGATCAGAGCCTGATCGGTCTCGGCGAAGCCTGCGTCCGCGTCGACCAGAACGTGATCGCGCTCATAGACGCTGGCGAGAATGTCGCCGATGCTCTTCTTGATGCTTGCCGGGGTGATGCCGTTCGCCTCGTTCCAGGCGGTCTGCTTCTCGCGCCGGCGATTGGTTTCGGCCATGGCGCGCTCCATGGACCCGGTCATGCCGTCGGCATAGAGAATGACCTTGCCGTCCACGTTGCGCGCGGCCCGGCCGATGGTCTGGACCAGCGAGGTCTCCGAGCGCAGGAACCCTTCCTTGTCGGCGTCGAGTATGGCGACGAGTCCGCATTCGGGGATGTCGAGTCCCTCGCGCAGGAGATTGATGCCGATCAGCACGTCGAAGGCGCCGAGCCTAAGATCGCGTATGATCTCGATGCGCTCCAGCGTTTCCACGTCTGAGTGCATGTAACGCACCCGGATACCCTGCTCGTGCATGTACTCGGTCAGGTCCTCGGCCATTCGCTTGGTGAGCGTGGTCACAAGGACGCGATAGCCTTGTGCCACCACCTTGCGCGTCTCGTCGATGAGATCGTCGACTTGCGACGAGGCCGGTCGCACCTCGACCGGCGGATCCACGAGGCCGGTAGGGCGGATCACCTGCTCGGCGAACACGCCACCGGTCTGCTCCAGCTCCCAGGCGGCGGGCGTCGCCGACACGTAGATGCTCTGCGGCCGCATGGCGTCCCACTCCTCGAAACGCAAGGGACGGTTGTCCATGCAGGAGGGGAGGCGAAAGCCGTATTCGGCAAGGGTCGATTTGCGGCGATAGTCGCCGCGGAACATGCCGCCGATCTGCGGCACGGTGACGTGGCTCTCGTCGACGAAAACCAGCGCATTGTCGGGGAGATATTCGAACAAGGTCGGCGGCGGCTCGCCGGGCTTGCGGCCAGTGAGATAGCGCGAGTAGTTCTCGATGCCGGCGCAGGAGCCGGTGGCCTCGATCATCTCCAGGTCGAACAAAGTGCGTTGCTCGAGCCGCTGGGCCTCGAGCAGGCGGCTGGCGCCTTCGAGCTCGACGAGCCGCTGCTTCAGCTCCTCTTTGATGCCGCGAATGGCCTGCTTCAGCGTCGGCTTCGGCGTCACGTAGTGCGAGTTGGCGTAAACCTTGACCATGCTGAACTCGTCGGTCTTGGCCCCGGTCAGCGGGTCGAACTCGACGATGCTCTCCACCTCGTCGCCGAACAGCGAGATGCGCCAGGCCCGGTCCTCAAGGTGGGCGGGCCAGAGCTCGATCGTGTCGCCACGCACGCGGAACGCGCCGCGCACGAAGTTCGCGTCGTTGCGTCGGTATTGGAGCGCTACCAAGTCGGACATGAGCTGCCGCTGTTCGACCTTGTCGCCGCGCTTCAGGCTGAAGGTCATCGCCGTGTAGGTTTCGACGGAGCCGATACCGTAGATGCAGGACACGCTCGCCAGGATGATCACGTCGTCGCGCTCGATCAGGGCGCGCGTGGCGGAGTGGCGCATCCGGTCGATCTGCTCATTTACCGAGGAGTCCTTCTCGATATAGGTGTCGGTGCGGGGTATATAGGCCTCGGGCTGGTAGTAGTCGTAGTAAGAGACGAAATACTCGAC